>NZ_JBEZKP010000008.1:0-178424 GCF_040706335.1 Streptomyces sp. NPDC048389
TGACCTCCGTCGAGCACGAACTGCACCCGAACTCGGGCCAGTCGCTGCGGGACGCTGTCGACCGCGTCGACGTAGCCCTGAACGGACCACCCCCGGCCCCACCCCCTTGAAACACGACGCCCCCCTTCCGCCACGGCGGGAGGGGGCGCCTTCTGCGTTCCCTGCTACGGCCGCTTGCCGAGCCAGCGGCGGACAGCCATGCGGTCGATGCCGGCGCGCTGGCTGAACGTGGCCTCCGGCATGGTGCGGGCCGGGATGAGGGTGCGTGCGGCCTGCTGAAGTCCGGCGACGGACGCGGCCTCGAGGGCACGGGCGTGTGCGCGCTGCTCGCCGAAGTCGGTGACGACGTCTTCGGCGGGCTCGATCATCAGTCGGTAGGCGACGACGAGGGCCTGCTCTGCGAGGGGCTGGTCGTCGGGGTCGGGGTACTGGTCGGCGATCTCGTCGGCGGTGGCGAGGAGTTCGGTGAGCTGGTCGTCGGTGAGCTTGTGGTCGTCGCCGAGCCATGCCTCGAGCTCGTACTGCTGCATGCCCATGGTGGTCCCCTCCGAGAGCGACCCTCGCCCTCTCTGTAGTCGACACTACACGTGAACTGTAGTCGTGTCTACAGAAACACGGGACACTGCTTGAACGGCACGCCCCCTGCCCCGGCTTCGGCCTGGGCAGGGGGCGCCTTCTGCGTTCGGCGCCGTTGCTCGCAACCTGCCTGCACTCCGCCGCCGACGCAATCTCGCGCAACTTCCGCCCGCTGCCTCGCAACTCGAAGCATGCTGGTGCTTCACCAGCTACCCGGGAGGGCCCATGACGCTCAGGTTCATCGGAACGACCAGCGACTCCGGTGACTGCCCCACCCTGTACGAGGTCGAAGGCAGCCGCAACGTCCTCGTCCAGGGCGACCGCGTCTCCGACCCCGAGCACCTGGCCAAACTCCGCGACGTAAAGGAGTCCGAAACCTTCGTCATCGTGCCGCGCGACCTGCTCGTCCGCTTTGCACCACGCGCCGAGGCCCAAGAGATGGTGCCGTTCACCCAGATCAGCCACCTCTTCACCGAGTTCAAGCACACCGCCTGGCGACTGGAGACCCGACGCGGGTACGCCACCGACCGCAACAGCCCGAAGTGGGCCCGCTGGAAGGCCGGCGCAGACATCGCCACGGAGCCGGCCGACGGGTGGCGCGAGAACGTCCGCCGCCAAACTGAGCAGGGCAAGAGGTTCGAACGCGTCCGCCTCGTCGACGAGCCTCTCACCGAGGGCCAGGAGTTCCTGCTCGCGAGCGGACTCGGAAACGTTGCTGCTGGTGAAGACATCCGTAATCTATCCCGTAGTGCCGCTGAACGACTCGGCCTGCCTGACTGGGACTTCTGGCTCTTCGACTCGCGCACGCTGGTGCGCTTCGTCTTCGACACAGAGGACACCACGCTCGGCGTGATCGTCAGCGAAGACCCGGCCGAAGTGGCAGCTGCCTGCCAAGCCCGGGATGCCGCGTGGCATCACGCAATCCGTACCGCCGACTTTGCCCGGCAGGTACGTTCCACCGTGTGAGCACGGACTTCCAGACCGGCAGGGAGGCCCTCGGCGCGCGCTTGAACGAGCTCCGCGCCGAGACCGGCCTCAACGGCAAGGACTTCGCAGCACTACTTGGCTGGCAACGCTCAAAGGTCAGCCGCCTCCAGAACGGTAAGCAGACCCCCTCGCACAGCGACCTGGACGCGTGGGCGGCAGCGGCTGGCCGCCCGGACCTGGCAGGCGAACTGAAGGGCCGCCTGTCCGGTCTGGAAACGCACTACCGGTCGTGGCGCCGCCAGCTGTCCGACGGCCACCGTCCAAGGCAGGAGCAAGGCATCGCGGAGACCACGGCCACGCGAACGATCCGCGGCGTCGAGGTCGCCCGGATCCCCGGCCTGTTCCAGACCGCTGACTACGCCCGGCATACCTTCGAAGCGAACAGCGAGTTCCGGCAGATCACCAAGGACACCGACGACGCGGTACGCGCCCGGATCCGCCGCCAGGAAGCGCTCTACGAGCCGGGCAAGCTGTTCCGGTTCTTGATCTGGGAGAGCGCCTTGCACGCCCGCACGGGTCCACGGTCTGTCCAAGCTGCTCAGTTGGACAGGCTCTTGAGCCTTGTCGGTCTGGACACGGTCGAACTCGGCATCGTCCCGCTCGGCGCCGAGCTGCGCCGCGCCCCCTCTCATGGCTTCTGGATCTACGATCGGCGACTCGTCATCGTGGAGACCATCAGCACGGAGATGTGGCTGGACGACGACGACTCGATCTGCCTGTACGAGAGGGCTTGGGACTGGCTCGCAGAGTCTGCCGTGTACGGGCATCAGGCTCAGCGGCTGATCAGCCGAGTCAGGGCGTCGCTCGACACTGCGTGAGCAATCCCGCAGAATCCGCCGACCGTCTCGCGCAATCGCGCGCAATCGGCCGACAGGGCTGCAACTGGCGCCCCTACGGTGCGGGGCATGGACTCAGACACCCGCCCCCCGGGGGCTGCCGAAGCGGGACAGTTCTGCCACTTCCACGGAGGCGAGTCGGGGACCGCGCTGCCCGTGAAGTCGGTCGCCCGGAACAGCGGGCCCGATGTACTGCTGCACGCCTGCGCCCCGTGCCGCGAGCAGCGCCACCTCGTGCCCCTGCCGGCCGCGTCATGAGCCGGGCACAGTGGGACTACGTCGTCTACGACGGACGCGTCGGCCTGATCACCATGGACCTCGGCGCAGGCATGTACCGGGTCAGCTTCCACCACGGGCCTGCCCGTACGAAGCCGCGTGAGGTCACGGTGCACGGGCACGAAGTGGTGCCCGCGACCGAGGAGCAGAAGGCCGAGGCGGTCGCGGCCGGTCTCACTCGCGAGGCTGAGCGGAGCTGGCTGCCTCAGCGACCGCGTGCCGCCGGGCGGACGGCATGACCACGGCTGCAACGCTGGCGTGCCGAGATACCCCGATCCCACCGGCCCGCGACCTGTCGTGGGAGGCCACTGCGGGACGGGCCTGCTATGCCTGCGGGCGGCAGCTCACCGTCGGCGCCATCCTGGTCGGCCGCGCGGTCGGCCGCGACGGCGCGCACGTCCTCGACACCGACGTGTACGCCTGCCCATGACCCCCGTCCCGGGGCCTTTGGTACTGACACCCCGGGGCGGTAAGCGGGCCCTGACGGCGAATCGGGTCCGCTGCTCCCCGGCCGGTCCCCAGCCCGGGGCCGGCCGGGGCTACTCGCGTACGAGGTCAGCCAGCGGGACGCCGATCGCGTCGGCGATGAGCAGCAGGGTGTCGAGCGTGGCGGACTGGTGCCCCTGCTCGATGCGGTTCACGGACGCCCGGTCGATGCCTGTCGCCATGGCCACTGCTTCTTGGGTGAGGTTGGCGTACAGCCGCGCGGCACGGATGCGGTCCCCGATCCGCCTGCGTTCGGTGATGACCCAGTCGGGGATGGAGCGCGGCACTTGTCCACGCTCGCCAGACCATGATCCAAAGTATGTAGGAGTGAACCTACAGTGTGTGATCTAGTGGCCCGCGGATACCCCACGAAGACCCGGGCCGTGAACGCCCGCCTGATCGGGAAGCTGATCGGCGGGTAGGGGATGACTACCAGCGTCCGTACATCCGCTGTGGTCGTGTCATCCCTGCTCTGATTCGGTCAGAGCAAAGCCGCCCCGCCCCATTCCGGGGCGGGGCGGTCTACTGTGAAGCCCAAGACCCCCCGTCGGTTTTCGCGACGGGGGGTCCCCTGTGCGCCGAGCCTCCCCGCCCGGACTACACAGGACGTGGACGGCGTACATCTGGCGCGCGTGGGGAGACGCGCCGGCCCCGTCCAGGGAGCACTTTACGTGGCCTTTGCAGCGAAGCAAGTCCCCCGGATGGGTGGGTAGATTCCATGATCGTTGGGGGATGTGGACTCTACGTGGACTTCGATCATGACCAGGGCCCCTCTGTTCGATTCACAGAGGGGCCCTGACCTGCGTGCCCCCGGCAGGATTCGAACCTGCGACACCCGCTTTAGGAGAGCGGTGCTCTATCCCCTGAGCTACGAAGGCGACGGCATGACCAGGGACAGCGTAGCGGATGCGGGTCGGTCGGGTGGTGCCGCATCGGGGTGGTCGGGCCGGAGGGTGGCGAGGGGATTCCGGGGGCGACGCGGGGGCGTCGTGGCGGGGTGGGCAAGGGCCGGGGAACGTGTCGTACGGCGGCTTTTCGCCGGGCTGCGCCGGCAGGGGCGCGCAGGCGGGGCCCGTGGTCAGGCCGCGCCGACACGACGGAGGCGACGTTCGATGCCCGAGAGCGTTCCCGCCCGGGTGACCGTCCACGCGCCGTGATCCCGCGTTCGCGCCCGGGACGGTGGTCTACGACCCGGAGCTGACGCTGACGATGCCGGCGGGACTCACGCGGGCCGGCGCGCTCAACGCCCTCGCCCACGCGGTCGAGGCACTCTGGGCGCCGAACGCCACCGCCGTGTCCGACGGGCTCGCGACCGAGGCGATCGACGGCATCCTCACCGCCCTTCCGAAGGTGCTCGACGACCCGTCCGACCTGGCGGGCCGGGAGCGGTTGCAGGAGTGTGCCTGGCTCGCCGGGCTCTGTCTGGCGCAGACCCGCATGGGGCTGCACCACCAACTGGCGCACGTCCTCGGCGGGACCTTCGACCTGCCGCACGCGGAGCTCCACGCCGTGCTGCTGGCGCACGTGATGGCCTTCAACCTGCCCTCGGCGCCGAAGGCGGCCGCCCGCCTGGGGCGGATCGCCGGCGACGATCCGGCAGCGGTCGTCGGCCGCCTCGCCCGCGGCCACGACGGTCCGACCACCCTCCGCGCACTGGGTGTGCCGCGCGACGGCCTGCGGGCCGTCGCCGAGCGGGTCGCGGCCCGGCCCTACCCGAATCCCCGTCCGCCGGAGGCCGTCGCGCTGACCCGGCTGCTGTCCCGGGCGTGGTAGTCGCCGCAGGTGGGCCCGGCCTTGACGGGGTTCTGGGGGCGGCATAGCGTCGCGGCGGATCGAGCAAGCTCCTGGAGGGCCGACCGTGCCGCACGCCGCGTATCCCGAAGCCGCCCTCACCGCGCCCGGCGCCCCTTTCGCCGTCGTACGCGGCGAGGACGGAGCGCTGCAGTACGAGAACGGGCCGCGCACGCTGCGGGAGTTCGTCGAGGCGACGTGGGCGTACGGGGGCCGGCCGTTCCTCGTGGCGGAGAGCGGGACGTACACGTACGGCGAGTTCTTCGCCGCCGCCTCCGCGCTCGCGTGCCGGTTCGTGGACACGTACGGGCTGCGGCCGGGGGACCGGGCGGCGGTCGTGATGCGCAACCACCCGGAGTGGCAGGTCGCCTTCTGGGCCGCTCAGCTGGCGGGGCTCGTGGCGGTGCCGCTCAACGCCTGGTGGACCGAGGAGGAGCTGGCGTACGCGCTGGACGACTGCACCCCGCGCGTCCTGCTGGTCGACGGTGAGCGGCTGCCACGGGTGGCGCGGTGGGCGGCGGCACACGGCGCGCGTACCGTCGTCTTCCACCACGACGGGGACATGCCCGCCGGCGCCGAGCGGTACGAGGACTTCGGCGCCCCCGATCCGCTCGCCGCGCCGCCCGCCGTCGAGGTCGCGGCGGAGGCGGACGCCACCATCATCTACACGTCGGGCACCACCGGCCGGCCCAAGGGCGCCGTCGCCACGCAGCTCGCCCAGGCCGGCGCGGCGCAGCACCCCCGCTACCACGCCGCCGCGGCGGCACTGGCGCGAGGTGTGCTGCCCGGGCAGGGGCCGGCGCCGGTCGCGCTGATGACGTTCCCGTTCTTCCATGTGGCGGCCTTCACCACGCTGTACTCGACGATGGCCGTCGGTGGCACGCTCGTCCTGATGCGCAAGTGGGACGCCGAGGTGGCGCTCGCGCTCATCGAGCGGCACAAGGTCACGCACTACTCGGGTGTGCCGACGACCGCGCTCCAGCTCGTCGAGGCGGCCGAGCGGACCGGGGCCGGGCTGGAGACACTCACCAACCTCGGCACCGGTGGGGCCGCGGCCCCACCCGACCTTGTCGCACGGCTCACCGCGGCCTACGGCCACCGGATCGAGCCGCGCAACGGATACGGTCTGACCGAGACCGGCGGCGGAGTGCTGGCGAACTTCGGGGACGGCTGCCGCGAGAACCCGGCCGGCGTGGGACGGCCCGCGCCCGCCGTCGAGGTGCGGATCGCCGGGGCGGGCGGCGGGGCGCTGCCCGAGGGGGCGGTCGGGGAGTTGTGGCTGCGCGGCCAGGGGCTGATGCGCGGCTACTGGCGTGACGAGCAGGCCACGGCGGCGGCGTTCCGGGACGGCTGGCTGCGGACCGGGGACCTCGCGACCCTGTGCGAGGGCCGGGTGACCGTCGTCGACCGGATCAAGGACATGGTGATCCGCGGCGGGGAGAACGTGTACTGCGTCGAGGTCGAGGCGGTGCTGCACGACCACCCCGACGTCGCCGACGCCGCGGTGCTGGGTGTGCCGCACCCGGTGCTCGGGGAGGAGGTCGCGGCGGTCGTGCAGCTGGTGCCGGGTGCCACGGTCACCGCGGAGCAGTTGCGGGAGCATGTCGGCCGGACGTTGGCCGCCTTCAAGGTGCCCGCCCATGTGCTGGTGCGGGACGAGCCGGTGCCGCGCAATCCGACGGGCAAGATCCTCAAAAGGGTCCTGCGGGAATCGCTCTGCGCTGCTCAGGAACGGGTGACGCGTATCCGGTAGCCGCCGTCCTCGTCCTCGTCGACGACAAAGATGCGTACGCCGTTCTCGCGGTCCGTGAAGGACTGGCCCGGCCGGTAGGGGGCGTCGGACAGTTCCGCGTGGACGTTGGGCTGCCGGGTGCAGCCGCCGCTGTCGCCGTCGCTGTCGGAGACGGTCACGGGGCCCTGGCCCGTGTCGACATCGGACTTCACCCGGTAGACGAGTACGCCGGATTCGCACACGTGGTCGTCGTTGCCGGCCCGGGTGCGTACCTCCGCCGCGTAGCCGGTGCTCTCGGTCAGCGGCACGATCGCGATCTTGGTGCCGCCCCGGGTGGCCAGCGGGGTGAGCGTGTACTCCGTGGTGCCGGGTGCCGCGGCGCAGTTGACCTGGCTGTTGTCGAGCCAGCCGAGCTTCCACTTGTGCCAGCCGAGCAGGTCGTTGTTGGCTCCCCAGTCCTCGGACATGATGTCCCAGTGGCCCACCGCGCCGCCGCCTTCCGCGGTGTAGAGGTCGGGGAGGCCGAAGACATGGCCGTTCTCGTGCGGCAGGACGCGGTAGCCGGTATCCGCGTACGAGCCGGAACCGTCGTCCTGGCGGCTGTAGACGAAGGACGTGTTGGCGAGCGGCACGCCGTCGGCCACGGGCGCCTGCTCGTTGCCGGAGAACGTCACCGACAGCACGGTGTCCAGCGCGGACGGGCCCGCGTTGGGCGTGACCAGGACGTTGACGAAGTCGTACGCGTCGAAGTCGACTTTCGGGTCGGCGACCGCGACCAGGTCCTCGACCAGGTGCCGGTACCCCGGTTCGTACGGTGAACCGCGCTCTATCCCGTAGGCGGCGAACGGTTTCGGCATCCGCAGCCAGTGGCTCACGGGGGCGTGCGGCCGGTAGCTGAGGCGCCCGTACGAGCTGGTCGCGAACCACTGCGCGGTCTGCGGGAAGAACTCCGCGAGCCGGTCGAGGGCGGAGCCGCTGCCCTCGGCGTCCGGGAAGTCGATCATCAGGTTGAGGGCGTTGACCACGCCGGTGGAACGGACGTAGCCGGCCGGGGTGGGCAGGCCCTCGGACATCTGGACGCCGACGGCCGTCGGGATCCGGCAGGGACCGAGGCTCACGGCGTTCGGCGCGGCGCTCGGCCCGGCCGAGACCCGGCCGGGGACGGGGTCCGTCGAGCTGGCCGTGGCCAGGACGGCGAGCGCGAGGGTCGCGGAAGCGGCGAGTGCGCCGAGCCTGCCCCGTCCGCGTATCCGGTGACGAGCCTCCTCCATGCGATCGCCTTCCGGTCCCCGGCAGCAGGCCGGGCCCTGGCTGCGCTCTGTTCGATCAGCGTGTGTCGGGTGCCGGGAGGCCGCGCGCCGGGTGGTCCGATCGTGGGGTTTTTCCGGCGGGACGCATATGTGCCCCAGGTCACAGCGAGTGGGGGAAATAACCGGGGATCGTTTCCCCGTTTGAACCGGTGTCCCGCGAAACGGGGAAGCCGTCCCCGCTTGGGGTCGAGGACCGGAAGGATGTGGAGCCGTGAGCACCGCCGCCACCGAGGCGCGCCGCGCACCGCGCCCCAGGGCCGATGCCCTGCGCAACCGTGAGCGGATCGTGTCGGCCGCGCGTGAGATGTTCGTCGAGTTCGGGCCGGACGTCCCGTTCGACGAGATCGCCCGCCGTGCAGGCGTCGGCAACGCCACGCTCTACCGGCACTTTCCCGACCGCGTGACCCTTGTCCGCGAGGTCGTCCTCAGCGTCATGTCCCGCACCACCGAGCAGGCGGACAAGGCGACGGCCGAGGAGGCCGACCCCTTCGCCGCGCTGCGCCGCTTCGTCCACCGGGCGGCCGACGAGCGGATCGGTGCCCTGTGCCCGATGCTGTCCGGCGCCTTCGACCACGACCACTCCGATCTGCACGCCGGGCGCGAGCGACTCGAGGATGCCGTGCGCGGCCTCGTCGAGGCGGCGCAGTCGGCGGGCCGGATGCGCACCGATGTCGCCGTGGGCGATCTGATGGTGGCGCTCTCCCAGCTCACCCGGCCGCTGCCGGGCACCGCCTGCCCGAACATGGACCGGTTCGTCCATCGCCATCTGCAGCTGTTCCTGGACGGGCTCGAGGCGCCGGCGCGCTCCGAACTCCCGGGCGATGCCGCGACTCTGGAGGACCTCCGCAACACTTCGTGACGCCGTAGCCCCGCCGGTTTCCCGGGGCTTTCCCGCTTGTCTCCGGCGCTCTCCTCAGGCCCTTCTCCTCGAAGCCTCTCCTTGGGGCCTTCTTCTCAGAACCCTTTCCCCGAAGTCCTGACTCCGCAGGTCCCTCTCGGGGCCCTTCGCCACAGAACGCTTGGCGCGCACACCCTCGGTGCGAAAACCCTTGGCGCACCGAACACTCGACGCAGAACACTCAGCGCTCAGAACCCCTTACCACGTACCCGCGTGACCTTCCGCGACCTCCCGCGACCTCCCGTGACCTCCCGTGACCGATTAGGTGGCCAGACCCATGCCGAAAACAGCCGACATCTCACTCCCCGACCCGAGCCGCTGGAAAGCCCTGGTCTTCATAGCCCTCGCCCAGCTGATGGTGGTGCTCGACGCGACGATCGTGAACATCGCGCTCCCCACCGCCCAGCAGGACCTCGGCATCTCCGACGCCAACCGCCAATGGGTCATCACCGCCTACGCCCTCGCTTTCGGCGGGCTGCTGCTCTTCGGGGGCCGTATCGCCGACCTGTGGGGCCGTAAGCGCACTTTCGTCGTCGGCCTGCTCGGCTTCGCCGCGGCATCCGCGCTCGGCGGTGCGGCCACCGGTGAGGCGATGATGCTCGGTGCCCGAGCCCTGCAGGGAGTCTTCGGCGCACTGCTCGCGCCCGCCGCCCTGTCACTGCTCGCCGTGATGTTCACCGACGCGAAGGAACGCGCCAAGGCATTCGGCATCTACGGTGCGATCGCCGGAGGCGGTGGCGCCGTGGGTCTGATCCTCGGTGGCTTCCTCACCGAGTACCTGAACTGGCGCTGGACCTTCTACGTCAACATCCCGTTCGCGATCGTCGCCGCCGTCGGTGCCTACCTGGTGATCCGTGAGCCGGAGGGTGCGCGCAACCGCTCCTCGCTCGACATCCCCGGTGTCGTGCTGTCCACCCTCGGTCTGGTGGCCCTCGTCTACGGCTTCACCCGCGCCGAGTCCGCCGGGTGGTCCGACGGGCTGACCGTGGGCATGTTCATCGCCTCCGCGGTGCTTCTCGTCGCGTTCGTCGTGACCGAGGCGAACGTGAAGTCGCCACTGCTGCCGCTGCGGGTCCTGACCGAGCGCAACCGCGGTGGCGTCTACCTCTCGCTGGGCTTCGCCATCATCGCGATGTTCGGGTTGTTCCTCTTCCTGACGTTCTATCTCCAGGTCGTGAAGGGCTACTCGCCCGTCATGACGGGCTTCGCCTTCCTGCCGATGATCGTCGGCATGATCGCGGGATCCACCCAGATCGGCGCCCGGCTGATGACCCGCATGGCACCGCGTCTGCTGATGGGCCCCGGCTTCGTGCTCGCGGCGCTCGGCATGCTGCTGCTGACCAGGCTGGAGATCGACAGCTCCTACGCCGGTCTGATCCTGCCGGCGCAGCTGATGCTGGGCCTGGGTATGGGTACGGCGTTCATGCCCGCGATGTCGCTGGCCACCCACGGTGTGAATCCGGCCGACGCCGGGGTCGCCTCCGCGATGGTCAACACCTCGCAGCAGGTGGGCGGCGCTATCGGTACGGCGCTGCTGAACACCATCGCGGCCTCCGCCACGACCTCGTACGTCGCGTCGCGCGCCGCCGGTGCGACCGACCCGAAGCTGCTCGAGCTCCAGGGCATGGTGCACGGCTTCTCGTCGGCCATCTGGTGGGCGGTCGGCATCCTGGCGGCCGCTGCGGCGATCGCGTTCACGTTCATCAACACCGGGCGTCCGCAGGCCGGTCCGGTCGCGGCCGGACCGGGCAGCGGCGCCGGTACGGAGGACGAGGTCAAGATCCCCGTGATCGCGCACTGAGCGGCCGGGCCGCGGCGGCCGAGCGGCAGGACCGGCAGGTCGTACGCGGATGAAGAGGGGCCCCGCCCCGGGTACTGCACCCCGGGGCGGGGCCTGCTCGTGTCGCGGGGGTGGGCCGGGCGGGGCCTGTCCGCGTCGCCGGGGCGGTGCGCGCCTGGGCGGGCGGGCGGGACGGTCGGTGGGCGGGGCCCGACGGCGCATCCGGCTCGACCGAGCCGGATGCCCAGACGTCCGGGCCGCGGTCATCTGAGCCAGGGCAGGTCCGCACCGGTGTCCTGGGGCTGCAGCCCCTCCGCCATGACCCGCATGATCTCGCCCAGCTGCGCGACCTGCTCGGGGGTGAGGCGGTCGAACACCGCCTGCCGTACGGCCTCGACATGGCCTGGAGCGGTCCGCTCCAGCACACCGAAGCCCTCGTCCGTCAGCACGGCGTTCTGCCCGCGCTTGTCGGACGGGCAGTCCTCGCGGCGCACCCAGCCGTTCTTCTCGAGCCGGGCAATCGCGTGCGAGAGGCGGGAGCGGGTGATCTTGGCGTCGATGGCCAGCTCGGTCATCCGCTTGCGGCGTCGCGGCGCCTGCGCGAGCTGGACCAGCAGGCCGTAGTAGATGTGCGGCATGCCCGCGTCGCGCTGCAACTGGCGGTCGAGATGGTCCTCCAGGAGGGTGGTGGCATGGAGGTACGCGCGCCATACGCGCTGCTCCTCGTCGCTCAGCCAGCGTGGCCCGGGGCCGCCCGCACCTTTGAGTGCCCTGTTCATGCATCCCACTCTACGACCCCGCTACTTGAAGATTGAACTAAATGTGTTTAGAGTGAGGTGCGCTTGAAAGTTCAATCAATCTTTTCGGGCTCAGTGCAGCAGACCGGGTCCAGCAGACCGGGAGTCGACCGTCATGAACGCCACCTCCTCCGCGCGGCGCATGCCCGCCCTCTACCTCTCCCACGGCGCCCCGCCCCTGGCCGACGACCCCGTCTGGCCGGGGGAACTCGCCGGCTGGTCCAGGTCGCTGCCCCGCCCCAGAGCGATCCTGATGGTCTCCGCCCACTGGGAGGAGGCGCCCCTCGCGCTCGGCGCGACCCGGACGACGCCGCTGGTGTACGACTTCTGGGGCTTCCCCGAGCACTACTACCGCGTTCGGTACGACGCCCCCGGCGCCCCCGGACTGGCCGACTCCGTGCGCAAGCTGCTGCGCCGTGCCGGTACGCCGGTGCAGGACATCCCCGACCGAGGTCTCGACCATGGCGCGTATGTGCCGCTGGTGGAGATGTATCCGGACGCCGACGTCCCCGTGCTGCAGATCTCCATGCCCACGCTCGATCCGCAGAAGCTGCTCGAGATCGGGCGCCGGCTCGCCCCGCTCAGGGACGAGGGCGTGCTGATCGTCGGCAGCGGATTCTTCACGCACAACCTCGCGGCGCTACGGCACGCAGGTACGCCCGGCTGGTCGGCCGAGTTCGACGACTGGGGGCGGCGCGCACTGGCGGCCGCCGATGTGGACGCCCTGCTCGACTTCGAGAACAAGGCTCCGGCGGGCCGGCTCGCCCACCCGCGTACCGAGCACTTCGCGCCGCTGTTCGTCACCCTGGGCGCGTCGGAGGCGGAGATCGGGAGCGGCCGCAGCGTCATCGACGGCTTCTGGATGGGGCTGGCGAAGCGGTCGGTGCAGTTCGGCTGAGGTCGGGAGGGGCGGGGCGGCGGTGGTGGCGGGGTGAAGGCGACCCCGCGTCAGCCCAGGCGCTTCTCGAACCAGGCCACGTCCCAGTACCGGCCGAACTTGCGGCCCACCTCTTCGTATGTGCCGACGTGTCGGAACCCGAAGCGGGTGTGCAGGCGGACCGAGGGCTCGTTCGGCAGGGCGACCCCGGCGTAGGCCCGGTGCACGTCCTCGGTGCCCAGCTCCTTGAAGAGCGCCTCGTAAAGAAGGGTGCCGATGCCGCGCCCGGCGGCCTCGGAGGCGCAGTAGACGCTGACCTCGACGGAGGTCGAGTAGGCAGGCTTGGGGCGGAAGGGGCTGCTGGTGGCGTACCCGAGGACGCCGACCGGCGGATTGCTGTCGACAAATCGGACATCCTGAGCAACCAGAAGCCGGTGCGGGCCGTCTTCAAGGTGGGAGTGCAGCCAAGGGCGGCGCTGCTCAGGGGTGAATACCGTGGTGTCGAACGTGATGGGGGTCTCGCGGACATAGTGGTTGTAGATGTCCGTAAGGGCTTGGAGGTCGGCGTCGGTCCCCGCCCTGACCTGCACCTCCGCGTGTTCCGGCAGCATCGTTCCCTCCCTGGGTGGCGGCACAGGGTACTGCATGATCGCGGAATTCGATGCACCCGGTGGGAATTCTGTCCGGATTCCAGTCGTTGTTTCCTTCGGATGCAGGGCACCCGGGAGGGTGTCGCGACCTACTCAGCAAGGGAGCTCGCATGGCAACCCGTGCCGTCGCCCGTCGTCAGTCCGACTCCGGTGGGGCGACCGACAGGGCAAGCAGTGTTCGCGCCGTGGGCGGGGAGATCGCCGACCGCGACCTGGTCGGCATGTACCTCGACGAGATCGCGCGTACACCGCTGCTCGACGCCGCCAAGGAAGTCGAGCTGTCCCAGACCATCGAGGCAGGTGTGTACGCCCGCCAGATCCTTGACGGAGAAGTGGAGAGCGAGGCGGGCGGTGCCACGCGGGAGGAGCTGGATGCTCTGGCCGAAGCGGCCGAGCGCGCCAAGGACGTGTTCATCCGCTCGAATCTGCGACTCGTCGTGGCCGTCGCCCGGCGTTATCCGCGCAGCGGACTGCCGCTGCTCGACCTGATCCAGGAAGGAAACGCGGGTCTGGTCCGCGCGGTCGAGAAGTTCGACTACGCCAAGGGATTCAAGTTCTCCACGTACGCGACGTGGTGGATCCGCCAGGCGATCACCCGCTCGATAGCGGACCAGTCCCGCACCATCCGGCTCCCCGTCCACCTGGTGGAGGAGCTGGGCCGTATCCGTCGTGTCCAGCGCGAGTTCAATCGGGAGAACGGCCGGGACCCCGAGCCGTCGGAGATCGCCGCGGAGCTGGGCTCGACGCCCGAGCGCGTCATAGACGTCCTCGACTGGGCCCGTGACCCGGTCAGCCTCAACATGGCCGTGGACGATGCGGGCGAGACCCAGTTCGGTGACCTGCTGGAGGACACCTCGGCGGTCTCTCCGGAGCAGTCCGTGCTCACCCTGCTGCGCAGTGAGGAGCTCGGCGATCTGATCGGCAAGCTCGACAACCGCACCGCGTCGATCATCCGCATGCGGTACGGGATAGAGGACGGCCGGGAGCGGACGCTCACCGAGGTCGGCAAGGAGCACGGCTTGACGCGCGAGCGGATCCGCCAGATCGAGAAGCACGCTCTGCTCGAACTGAAGCGGATGGCCCGGGACACGGGCTTCGAGCCGGCTGCGTAGCCCGCGGGGCTGCGCCGGCCGGAGTTCCGCCTCCGGTCGGATCGCGGCGCGGGACGCCCCGGGTCCCCGCGGGGCGTGCCGTCGTGCGTGCTCGGCCGCAGTCTGTGCCCTCCGCAGCCTGTGTCCCGCAGTCGGGCTGTGTGTGGCTGGGTTCGGCAGTCGGGCCGGTGCCGTCGCCTGGCGGGCGTCGCGCCGTGGATCGCGCGTCCGACGTGTCGTGCCCGCGAGCGTGTCTGCCGTGCCGTTGTGCCGTGAGCTGTCGTGCCTCTCGGGAGTGGCCGTGCTCTCGGGGCCGCCGTGCCTCGCCGGCCCGGTCAGGGCGTGGCTTCGGCGGATCCGGCCGTGGCCCGGGCGAGCCGGGTCGCCAGGTCCGTCATGTACGTGCGCAGCGGCGCAGGCCCATGGACGGTGAACTCGCAGTCCACCAGAGCCAGCCGCAGCGCCAGCCACTCGACCGAATCCGCTGACCGCGTCCGCAGCCGACAGCTCTCCTCACCCGTCGGGGCCGGTGCGCCAAGATGTTCCGGCAGCCGTGCCCCCACAAACGATGCCGGCGCTCCGAAACTCACATCGACGTCGAGTTCCTGTCGACGGTGCGATGTCGAATGGCCCAGCAGCTCCGCCGCGTCCCCGACCGGCGCCTCGCGGGGCGTGAACCGCGCGCCCGTCGCGAACGGCTCCGCCACCCGGTCCACCCGGAACGTGCGCCAGTCCTCGCGTCCGATGTCGTACGCGACGAGGTACCACCGCCGCCCGGTCGACACCAGACGATACGGCTCGACCTGGCGCCGTGACTCGGCGCCGTCCCCCGCCCGGTAGGCGAACCGGAGCCGTTCGCGTGCCGTCACCGAGCCCGCGATGACCGTGAGCGTCTGCGGATCGATCGTCGCTCCGTCGCCCCTGGTGAGCGGGAGCGTGGCCTCCTGAAGCGTGGCCACCCGGTATCTCAGGCGGGACGGCAGCACTTGCTCCAGCTTGGCCAGCGCCCGTACGGACGCCTCCTCGATCCCCTCGATGGCGTGCCCGGCGCCGGCCCGCAGTCCGACCGCGATCGCCACGGCCTCCTCGTCGTCCAGCAGCAGAGGCGGCATGGCGGCGCCCGCGACCAGCCGGTACCCGCCGACGGCGCCCTTGGTCGCCTCGACCGGATAGCCGAGGTCGCGCAGCCGGTCGATGTCCCGCCGGATGGTGCGGGGGCTGACGTCGAGGCGTTCGGCAAGCTCACTGCCGGGCCATTCCCGCGGGGTCTGGAGAAGTGACAGCAGATTCAGAAGTCGTGCCGGAGTGTCCGTCATGTTCTTCAGGATGCCTGCCATCTAGGACATGTTCTGACCTATACGCTGCCTAGTTTCCTCATATGAGTTCACAGCAGCCCGCCGTGGCAGAAACGGCAGCCGGACCGGAAGCGGCGACGGACCGCCGGCGCTGGATCGCCCTGGCGATCGTCATGACCGCGGCTTTCATGGATCTGGTCGATGTCACGATCGTCAACATCGCGATACCCAGCATCCAGCGAGACCTCGGTGCCTCGTTCGGCGCCATCCAGTGGATCACCGCGGGATACGCCCTCGCCTTCGCCGCCGGTCTGATCACGGGCGGCAGGCTCGGCGACATCTACGGCCGCAAGCGGCTGTTCCTCGTCGGCATCACCGGCTTCACCCTCGCCTCCGCGCTGTGCGGCTTCGCCGCCAACGCGGAGATGCTCGTCGGCTCCCGACTGCTGCAGGGCGCGACCGCCGCGCTGATGGTGCCGCAGGTGCTGTCGATCGTCCATGTCACCTTCCCGGCGCACGAACGGGGAAAGGTCTTCGGCCTGTTCGGCGCCGTCGTCGGCCTCGGCGCGGTCTCCGGCCCGCTGCTCGGTGCGCTGCTGACCCAGTGGAACCTCTTCGGCCTCGAGTGGCGGCCGATCTTCCTGATCAACCTGCCGGTCGGCATCGCCGGACTGGTCCTCGGGCGCAAGTTCATCCTCGAGTCCCGTGCGCCGAAGGCGCTGAGGCTCGACCTCGTCGGCGTCGTGATGATCACAGCCGCCCTGCTCATGCTGATCTACCCGCTGACCCGGGGCCGTGAACTGGGCTGGCCGCTCTCCGGCCATCTGTGCATGGCCGGCAGCCTGCTCGTCTTCGCCGCCTTCGTGGCGTACGAGCGGCACAAGACGCGCAAGGACGGCTCACCGCTCGTCGAACTGTCGCTGTTCAAGGTCAAGAGCTTCGCCGCCGGTATCGCCGTGCAGCTCACCTTCGGTGTCGTGATGGGCATCTTCTTCCTCGTCTGGACGCTCTACATGCAGCAAGGGCTCGGCTGGACGCCCCTGAGGGCCGGTCTGACCGGGGTGCCGTTCTCGATCGCCGTCTCGGCGGCGGCCGGGATGTCCGTGCAACTGCTGGTGCCGCGATTCGGTCGCAAGGTGCTGCAGGCGGGTGCGGCCACCATGGCCGCCGGACTCGTCATCTACATCTGGGAGGCCGACCGGTACGGCACGGCCATCCAGTCGTGGCAGATGATCCCGCCGCTGGTCGTGATGGGCGTGGGCATGGGGCTCATCGTCGCGCCGCTGACCGACGCCGTGCTCTCCGAAGTCCCGCGCGAGCACGCGGGCTCCGCGAGCGGACTGATCAACACGACCGCGCAGATGGGTACCGCGCTCGGCCTCGGTCTGGTGTCTCTCGTCTTCTTCGGCTCGATCGACGCGTCGGCCGAAGCCGCAAGGGGCGGGACGGGGGGCGGGTCGATCGGAGAGTCGAGCGGTGGGTCGGCTGATGCATCGACAGGCGGACCGGTCGGTGACCACGTGTCCGGGCCGGATGCCACGGGCTCGGCCTTCGTGGAAGCCTTCGGGAACTCCCTGTGGTGGGTGGCCGGGGTACTGCTCGTGATCTTCGTGGTGATGTTCGCCCTGCCGGCACGGCCGAAGCAGCATGTCGAGGGCGGTGCGCCGGACGCACAGGCGATGCCGCTCGCGAAGCAGGATGCCGAACCGGAGCACGCGCTCTCGCGTTGAATGCCTGGACGCCTGGACGCCTGGACGCCTGGACGCCTGGACGCCTGGACGCCTGGACGCCTGGATGTCCGAACGCACTCGGTGCCTGTGCCACTTGCCGTGGCGCAGGCACCGTCGTGCGCCGGGACGGCAGCGCGGCAGGCCACCTGCCGGGCGGACCACGGGACCCGGGCGCTACCGGAGACGGTGGCCGACGGATCTTGGGGGCGACCGGGACGGCCGGGGCAACCGGGGAGCGACCGGGGCGATGGAGAAGGCGGTGGAGACGAGGGAGACGGGACAGGCGGGTTACCGCTCTCTGTGCGCCCGGGGGACTGCCGGATGCGCGCGCCGGGCCCGGCGCGACCGGCCGGGCGGGCTAGCGGACCCGGGCGCGGAGCTCCATGGCCTCGCGGGCGTCGTGCTCTGCCTCGTACACCTCGCACATGTGGCGACCGTCCGGCGTCGCCGTGTGCTCGACCTCCCACAGGCTCCGCTCCGTGCCGTCGAGCAGCAGGAAGGCGTGCTCGTAGAGCGTGAAGCCCGCGTCCTTTCCCGCGATCCGGAACTGGCGTCCGAAGACCTGGGTGATGTGGTGGGCGAAGGCGGCGCGCAGCAGACGGGCCGTCTCCTCTCCCGGCCGGTCGTCGTTCTCGGCCCGGCGCAGCAGCCGGCGCGCGTGGTCGGCGGAGTTGTCGGGGACGTACATCGGCGGCAGTGGGGCCGGGGGCGGTGCCATCAGTGCGGCGAGCAGCTCCAGGTCGGCGTCCAACTCGTCGTCCAGGTCGACGCCGAGCTCTTGGCCGAGCGTGCTGTTCGACCCGGCCGTGCCGCCCGACCCGGCGAACCCGGGAAAACCGGCGGGCAGCCGGGATGCCGCCAGCCGCGCCTCGGACTCGTGCGCGTACAGCTCGTGCTGATCCGTGCCGCCACGGCCGGTGTTGTGGACGAGCTCCCACAGCACGAGCGAGCTGCCGTCACCGAGCAGATAGGCATGGCGGTACGTGGAACGGTGCAGCGCTGCATTGTGGTGCGACGAGTGCAGGGAACTCGCGTGCGCCAGCGCGGAGTCGAGTCGCTCGACCGTCGCGTCGGGCAGATCGAAGGAGTTGAGCGCCCGACCCAGGAGTCGCTCGATGTGCGTCTCGGTTGCCTCGTACGGATCGTACGGATCGTACGGATCGTACGGATCGTACGGATCGATGGGATCGTTCAAGAGGGGTCTCCAGGCCGTCGCCACAAGTCACTTGGTGATTGCTAAAAGTAGCGCTTCCGTCCGACAGTGTGCTTCTGGGTTGGGTAAAACGAAGGGGCGCCCGGTAGAAGTTCCCGCACGCCCCCAACTCAGGCGTCCGATACGTCAGCCGATGTCGTACAACTCCGTATAGGAAGGGAAGCTGCCGCCCGGTCCGTCGACACTCGCGGCCGACATCACGGCGCGCACGATGGCCCGGGTCACCACGTCGGCGCCGGCGGCCAGCACGTCGTTGAGCGCGAGCGGGCTGCCGGCGTCCAGCGCGACCGAGCCCGTGGCCAGCGCGAACACGGTGTCGCCGTCGTTGAGTAGGTGCACGGGCCGCACGGCGCGCGCGATGCCGTCGTGCGCCGTCCCCGCGAGCTTGTGCGCCTGCGAGCGGGTCAGATCGGCATCGGTGGCGACGACGGCGAGCGTCGTGTTCAGCGGCGGCGGCCCGTTCTTCTCGCCCGCCTCGGCCAGCCGGAGCTGGGCTGCGGCGTGCACTGCCGAGGCGGGGATCGCCACCCGGTCCATGCCTTCGGCGACCAACTCGCCGTAGAGCACGCCGTTCCGTGGATCGAGGGCCGAACCCACCGCATTGGCCACGACCAGCGCCGCGACGGTGATCCCGGAGTCGAGGACGGTGCTCGCCGTGCCGATCCCGCCCTTGAGCCCCCCGATCACCGCGCCCGTCCCGGCGCCGACGGAGCCCTCCTCGACCGGCGCGCCCTCGGCGGTGGCGGCAGCCGCGACCACGGCGGCGCGCCCCGTCGACGCATCCGGACGCGCATGCCAGTTCCCGCCGCGCCCCAGGTCGAAGACGCACGCTGCCGGCACCACCGGCACCACCTGGGAGGGATCGGGACCCACACGTACGCCCCGGCCCTGCTCCTCCAGCCAGGCCATCACGCCTGCGGCCGAGTCGAGGCCGAACGCGCTGCCGCCGGTCAGTACCACCGCCTCGATGCGCTGGACGACGTTGCGCGGATCCAGGGCGTCCGTCTCCCGGGTGCCGGGTCCTCCGCCTCTGACGTCCACAGCCGCGACCGCTCCGCCCGCGGGTGCGAGGACGACAGTGGTGCCGCTGAGCGCGCCGGACCCGGTGACCTGCGCATGACCGACCCGCAGGCCCGTGACGTCCGTGAGTCCGCCGGCCGGCCCGTCGACCCTCTCCATAACGACCATGTCCGCCAGGTTAATCGGGCGGCCCCCGTCCTGTGGCGGCCCGGCGGCTCGGCGGCCCGAGGTTGGGCGGCCCGAGGGCCCGGCGTTGGCGGCCGGGGCTTGATGGTTCGGAGGCCCGTGATCCGGTGGCCCCGCAGCCGGGCCCGCCGTGCGCTGTGTGTGGTGGAATCGGCCCGGAGGACGGCTGAGTCACGGCAGCGGACGCTGAGATTTCGGTGGTCTTTCGCCGTATCCTGGAAGCATGAGCACCGCCCCCGCCCCCGGATCGCGAGATGCGAAGCAGCCCGGACAGCAACGTCCCGAGCCAAGGCTGATCTTCGACGATCCGCTGGACCAGCAATCGGCGGACGATACGGACCGTGGGTGGGGTGAGCGGCCTCCCGCGAGCGGCGACAGCGCCGCGGATCTTGCGCGCTTCCTCGATGAGAAGCCACCCCACCACATCTGAGTGCCGGCGAAGCGGCAGCCACCTCAGCGGCCCTCGTCGCCCCCGGGTGTCCCCGACGTGCTGGAGGCGCCCCCGGAGCCCGCAGCGCCGGAACCACGCTGTGCCACCAGGTTGTCGCCGGGACCGCGCTGTGCCACGAGGCTGTCGCGGATCTCCTTCAGCACCTCCAGCTCGGTGACCTCGAGCGTCTCCTGCACGCCCTCCTTCGCCTTCTGTGCGGCGACCCGGCGGGCGAGGTACTTCGACATGGGCAGCACCATGAGGAAGTAGACGACGGCGGCGGTGATCAGGAACTGAAGGGTCACACCGAGCACGGAGCCCCACATGATCTGGATGCCCTGCATCTCGCCGTCGGGGCCGGGGTCGCAGGGTGCTTTCAGGCAGGAGCTGTAGGCGTCCAGGTCCTTGGTGCCGAACGCGCCGACCAGCGGGTTGATCATGCCCTTCACCACCGCGTTCACGATGTTGGTGAAGGCGGCACCGATGACGACCGCGACCGCGAGGTCGATCACGTTGCCGCGGAGCAGGAAGGCTTTGAAGCCCTCGAGCACGCTCGGTTTCTTCTCGCTCACGAATGAGCCTCTTTTCATACCAGCCACAGGGGAGGGGGACAGCTCCGCAACCTACGGCAGGGCCCGACCTGCTTGTCCAATCCGCACCCGCCCCCAGGGGACTCGGTGACACATCAGCACGGGTCAGCACAGCGTCACCGCCAGACGGGAGTTCGCCGCCGCACCGGCCAGCGCCGTAGCCGTGGCACGGGGCACGGTGAGCACGACGAGCGCCCCGCCGTCCATGGAGTCGTCACCGGTACCGGGTACCTCGGCCACGCGCACGCCGGAGGCCACGACCTTCGCCTGGGGGGTTTCGCCCGCGGGCGCGTCCGCGGCCGCGATGACGTCGACGCGGTCACCGGGCCGCAGCAACCGGACCGTGGCGGCGTCCGCGATGCGCACAGGGGCGGATACCAGGGCGTTGGCGGACCGGTGCTTGCGCGCCGGAGCCGCGGCCGCCGGCGCACCGGCGCCCGCCACACCTCTGGCCTCCTGCCCCGCGGACGCGCCCGGGGTGTCCGCCCCGCGGGCCGTGGACGCGGCAAGCGCCGCGGCCGTCACCGCCAGACCCGCCGCCATGGTGCGCCGCTGCCGCCACAGCGCGCGCCGTAGTCGCTGTGCCCCGCCGCGGACGCGCAGCGGGGCGAATGGCGGCACGCCCAAGGGTTCCGGAGTGGGAGAGGAAGAGGGGGCAGGAGAGGAGGAAGGGAGGAAGGACATGCCGCGCACCGCCTTCTGCGGAAGTGGCCCGAGCCCGGTGCCCGTGACCGACCGCTGCTCACGATCCACGTTCCGCCGTCGGCCTGCAGCGGCCTGTGGACAGGCCACCGAATGTGGACAACTCGCTCACCGGTGAGGGTGATGGCGAACGGCCGGGCCCCGTCGAAACCCTTTCCGGGCATCCCCCGATTTCCTCCGCAGCCCGCAGCCCGCAGCCCGCAGCCCGCAGCCCGCAGCCCGCAGCCGGAAGCGGCGGGCGCAAGGCCGAAAGCGGCGGGCGCAAAGCCGAAAGCGGGCGGCCCCGAAGCCCGCAGCCCCGCAGCCCAAGCGCGAGGCCGGAGGTCGGGAGCCGGAAGCGGGCGGGTGCGAGGCCGGAGGCCGGAGGCGGGATGCCGGGATCCGGAAGCCTGGAGCGGGAACCCGGAGCCCCGAAATCCCGAACCCGGTTCCCTGCCGAACCCGCCTACGGCAGTTGGATGCCGGGGTCCATGCCCGCCAGCGCGTCGCCGCAGGAGCAGGAGCGCTTCTCGGTCTCCGGGAGCCCGGCCACCGCGTCGAACAGGACGGTCCGCAGCCGGTCGACGTTGGCCGCGAACACCTTGAGCACCTCTTCGTGCGACACGCCCTCGCCGGCTTCCGCGCCCGCGTCGAGGTCTGTGACCAGCGTGATCGACGTGTAGCAGAGCTCGAGTTCACGGGCGAGGACGGCCTCCGGGTGCCCGGTCATGCCGACCACCGACCATCCCATCGCCGCGTGCCACCGGGATTCGGCCCGGGTGGAGAAGCGGGGGCCTTCGACGACCACCAGCGTCCCGCCGTCGACCGGCTCCCAGTCGCGCCCCCGTGCCGCTTCGAGCACCGTCCTGCGCCCGCTCGGGCAGTACGGGTCGGCCGGGGACACGTGCACCACGTTGGGGACGGTCCGGTCCGGCAGCGGCAGACCGTCGAAGTAGGTCTGCGCGCGCGACTTCGTACGGTCGACGAACTGGTCAGGCACGAGAAGCGTGCCGGGGCCGTACTCGGGACGCAAACCGCCGACCGCGCAGGGGCCGAGCACCTGGCGGACCCCGACCGACCTCAGCGCCCAGAGGTTGGCGCGGTAGTTGATGCGGTGCGGCGGCAGATGGTGGCCCCGTCCATGGCGCGGCAGGAAGGCGACCCGCCGACCCGCGACGTCACCGAGGAACACCGAGTCGCTGGGCGGGCCGTACGGGGTCTCGACCTGGATCTCGGTGACGTCCTGCAGGAAGGAGTAGAAGCCGGAGCCGCCGATCACGCCGATCTCCGCCGGTCCGGCCGCTCCGCTTGCGTTCGAATTGGTCGCCATGGCGCACACAGTAGCCGCACGCGGACACGTCAAAGACCCCACCGTGCTCGCTGCCGCGGCGGGGTCCTCGGAACGTAAGAATCAGGCGGCGGAGCCGGACGGGCTCGGCGTGCTCGAAGACGAGGAGGAGGCGGTCGACGAGGAGGCCGGGGCCGACGTCTTGGACTCCGACGGCTTCGTGGCCGTCGCCGAAGACGAGGTCGCGGGCGCGCTGCTCGACGACGAGCCACGGCTGTCGTTGCGGTAGAAGCCGGAACCCTTGAAGACGATGCCGACGGCGGAGAACACCTTCTTCAGGCGTCCGTCGCAGCCGGGGCACACGGTCAAGGCGTCATCGGTGAACTTCTGCACCGCCTCGAGGCCCTCGCCGCATTCGGTGCACTGGTACTGGTAGGTCGGCACTGTCTTCCTCCTGGCACTCTCACTCGATGAGTGCTAACGACGCTCCATACTGACGTATTCCGCCGGATCAGTCCACCGTCACCGGCACTCGGTGACCGATCCCACGTGCCGCGACCCGTCCCGGGGCCTTCGGCGCCAGGCGGGAACGCAGTGCCAGAAGGGTGGCCAGCGCGAGTGCGGTGCCCGCCAGCGGCACGGCGAATCCGGCGCTCGGGCCGTACATGTCGGCCAGCTGTCCGGCCACCGTCACGGCGGCTGCCTGGCCCAGGGCCACCGCACCGGTCAGCCAGGTGAACGCCTCGGTACGGGCCGAGGGGGGCACGAGTGAGTCGACGAGCGTGTACCCCGTGATCAGGGCAGGGGCGATGAAGAGCCCGACGACCAGGCCCAGCGCCCCGAGCAGCACCACGGAGTGCGCCGTCCACAGCAGGGACGCGGCGGCGGTGAGGCCCGCGTAGCCCAGCAGCAGCCGGCGGCGCGGTCCGGTCTTCCAGACGATGGTGCCGACCGCGACACCGGCGAGCATGTTGCCCGCCGCGAACAGTCCGTACAGCAGACCGTTCATGCCGGGCTGCCCGATCTCCTCGGTGAACGCCGTCAGGGACACCTGCATGCCACCGAAGACGGAGCCGATACCGAGGAAGGCGACCGCCAGGACCCTTACGCCGGGCACGGGCAGCGCGGACGCGCGCTTCACGTCTGCGTCGGCCGGGGAGAGACCGTGGGCCGGCTGGGTCCGGCGCTGGGCCGCGAACAGCAGTCCACCGGCCAGGGTGAGCGCGGACTCGGCGATCAGGCCGGCCGCCGGGTGTACACCGGTGCACAGAGCGGTGGCCAGGACGGGGCCCACCACGAAGGTGAACTCGTCCGTCACCGACTCGAAGGCCGCGGCCGTCGGCATCAGCGGCGAGCCCTGGAGCCGTGCCGCCCAGCGCGCACGCACCATCGGGCCGACCTGCGGGACGGAGGCGCCGGTGGGCACGGCCGCGGCGAACAGCGCCCACAGGGGGGCGCCGGTGAGGGCGAGCGCGGTGAGGGCGGCACCGGAGGCCGTGTGCACGAGTACGCCGGGAACCAGCACGGCCCGCTGGCCGAAGCGGTCGGCGAGCCTGCCGCTCTGCGGTGCGAACAGAGCCATGGACACGCCGGTGACGGCGGCCACGGCGCCGGCGGTGCCGTAGGAGCCGGTGGTGTGCTGCACCAGCAGGACGATGCCGATGGTGAGCATGGCGAAGGGCTGGCGTGCGGCGAACCCGGGTAGCAGGAACGTCCATGCGCCTGCGGTACGGAGCAGCTGCCCGTAACCAGGACGCTTGCCAGACGCGACCGTGGACTCCACGGTCCTTGCCTTTCTGCCGCCTGGTAGCGCTCCCCTGGGTGTCGGGAGCCGCCGAGAGCTGTCCTCTTGCGCGGAACTGCGGTAGATACCGGGGTCCACTCGGGGGAACTCCGCGGCCGCCATACGGTCGCGCCAGCTCTGCGTCAGGCAGAGTTGGTCGATCAGTGTGCCTTCATGGTACAGGGGTTTTCCCGGCCCTGTCCTGGGAAATGACAGAAATCACTGGGCCTGGCCCTGTGATTCGAGCCTCGGTGAGGGGGCCGCGAGGGCTCCGCAGCCCGTGGGTCAACGGGATCTGCGGCGCGTGGAGCCTCCCGTGCCGAGCCAGCCGGCCAGCTTGCCGCCTTGGCCGACCGCGCGAAGCCGCCGCTCCGCCGCGTCCCGTACGGGATCGGTCGCCACCACGAGGAGTTCGTCACCGTGGCGCAGCACCGTCATGGGCAGCGGTACGAAACTCTTGCCGTCGCGCACCACCAGGGTGACCGCGGAACCGGCCGGGAGGCGCAGCTCCCCGACCTCCACCCCGTGCATCTTCGACGCTTCGGGGATCGCGACCGACAGCAGGTGGCCGCGCAGCCGCTCCAGGGGCGCGGACTCGATGCCCAGGTCGGCGGCTTCCGCCGAGTCGCCGAGTCGCAGCCGCTTCGCCAGCCAGGGCAGCGTCGGACCCTGCACCAGGGTGTAGACGACCACCAGGAGGAAGACGATGTTGAAGATCCGGTCGTTGCCCTCGACGCCGGAGACCATCGGGATCGTCGCGAAGACGATGGGCACGGCGCCGCGAAGACCCGCCCAGGACATGAGTACCTGCTCCTGCCAGGGAATGGGGAAGGGCAGCAGGCTGATGAACACCCCGACCGGGCGCGCGACCGCGGTCAGTATCAGTCCGACGACCACCGCCGGCCAGAAGTCGCGGAGCAGTTCATGCGGTGTGACCAGCAGGCCGAGGAGGACGAACATGCCGATCTGGGCGATCCAGCCCAGGCCCTCGGCGAAGCCCCGGTTGGCCGGGGAGTGCGGCAGCCTGGCGTTCCCGAGGACCATTGAGGCGAGGTAGACGGCGAGGAAGCCGCTGCCGTGCGCCAAGGCGCCGGCGGCGTACGCCATCACGGCGATGGCCATGACGGCGATGGGATAGAGGCCGGAAGCGGGCAGCGCCACGTGCCGCAGGCCGTAGGCGCCCAGCCAGCCCGTGGCCAGGCCGATGACCGCGCCGATCGCCAGTTCCAGGGCGATCTCTCCGACGAGCAGGTACCAGGCGTCGATCGGTCCGGTGGACGAGAAGGCCACCACGAGGATCACGACGGGGGCGTCGTTGAAGCCGGACTCGGCCTCGAGGGCTCCCGTCACCCGGGACGGCAGCGGTACCTTGCGCAGTACGGAGAAGACCGCGGCGGCGTCGGTCGACGAGACGACCGCGCCGACGATCAGGGCCTGCTGCCATCCGAGCCCCACCAGGTAGTGGGCGGCGGCGGCCGTCACCCCGACGCTCACCGCGACCCCGACGGTCGCCAGGGCGGCGGCCGCGGGCAGCGCGGGCCGGATCTCCTTCCACTTCGTGCCGAGTCCACCTTCGGCCAGGATCACCACGAGCGCGGCGTAACCGATCACCTGCGTCAGTTCGGCGTCGTCGAACTGGAGGTCGAGCAGGCCGTCCTGGCCCATCGCGATGCCGATGCCGAGGTACAGCAGCAGGCTGGGCAGGCCGCTGCGCGACGAGATGCGCACGGCCGCCACGGCGACGAGCAGGACGAGCGAGCAGACGAGCAGGAGTTCGTTGAGCTGGTGGACAGTCAGTGGCCGATCCTTCCCTTTGCGCCATGCGGCCGGATCTTCGGACCGGCGGGCGACACTTCGTTACCTTACCTAATCTTTTGCGAGTCCTTGATGGTGTGATGATCTGTTTGTCCGAGGGTGTGGAGTGCCTTGTGGATACCGCGTCCGGGCCGGTCGGGAGCTGCGCCTAGAGTTGCCTCAGCATTCCCAGGACCACCCTGCCCCTCGAAGGACAGCGATGCCCGCCAACACAACAGCCTCTTCCCCCAAGAAGAAGAAGGGGCGACGCGCCCGACTGCTCGTGCTCGTCCTGGTGCTGGCCCTCGTCGCGGGCGTCGGCTACGGGGCGTACTGGAGCATCAGCACCGTGCGTGCCTCTTTCCCGCAGACCACCGGGTCGATCCAACTGGAAGGGCTGAGCGGTCAGGTCGAGGTCAAACGGGACGGCTACGGCATTCCGCAGATCTACGCCGACAGCGACGAGGACCTGTTCCGCGCGCAGGGGTTCGTCCAGGCGCAGGACCGCTTCTGGGAGATGGACGTCCGCCGGCACATGACGTCCGGCCGGCTCTCCGAGATGTTCGGCTCCGAACAGGTCGAGACGGACGCCTTCCTCCGCACACTCGGCTGGCGCCGTGTCGCGCAGCAGGAGTACGACACCAAGCTCTCGGCCGAGACGAAGAAGTTCCTCCGGGCCTACGCGGACGGTGTGAACGCCTATCTCGAGGGGCGCTCGGCCGAGGAGATCTCGGTGGAGTACGCGGCGCTGTCCTTCACGAACAACTACAAGCCCGAGCCGTGGTCGCCGGTCGACTCGGTGGCCTGGCTCAAGGCGATGGCCTGGGACCTGCGCGGGAACATGGAGGACGAGATCGACCGCTCCCTGCTGACCAGCAGGCTGAGCGAGAAGCAGATCAAGGACCTCTATCCGCCCTATCCGTTCGACCGCAACAAGCCGATCGTCGAGGAAGGCGGCATCAGCCAGGTCACCGGTGAGTTCGACCCGGCGGCCAAGCCCTCCGACCTGAATGACGGCTCCACGGGCGCGAGCACCGGCACCGGCAACGCCGATGGCACGGGCACCGGCACCGCCGGCGACACCGGAACCGGCAGCGCGGCGGACGCGGCCTCCGGCCTGAACTCACAGCTGTCCGCACTCTCCGAGACCCTCGACGCCATCCCGGCACTCCTCGGCCCCAGCGGCAACGGCATCGGATCCAACTCCTGGGTGGTCTCGGGCGACTACACGACCACCGGCAAGCCGCTCCTCGCCAACGACCCGCACCTCGCGCCGCAGCTGCCTTCGCTGTGGTACCAGATGGGTCTGCACTGCCGTGAGACCTCCGCGAAGTGCCGCTACGACGTCGCGGGCTACACCTTCTCCGGCACGCCGGGCGTGATAATCGGCCACAACCAGGACATCGCCTGGGGCTTCACCAACCTCGGCGCCGACGTCACCGACCTCTACCTCGAGAAGCTCAGCGGCGACAGCTATCTGGTCGGTGACGAGGAGAAGCAGCTGACCACCCGCACGGAGGTCATCAAGGTCGCCGGCGGCACCAGCAAGACGATCACCGTCCGCTCCACCGGCCACGGCCCCCTGGTCTCCGACCGCAGCGACGAGCTGGAGAAGGTCGGCAAGAAGGCCCCCGTGTCCAATGCCGCGCCCGACCGAGGCTCCGGCTACGGCGTCGCCCTGCAGTGGACCGCCCTCCAGCCCGGCAACACCATGGACGCCGTCTTCGAGCTCAACCGGGCGAGCGACTTCCAGAGCTTCCGCAAGGCCGCGCAGAAGTTCGAGGTGCCCTCGCAGAACCTGATCTATGCCGACGCCGAGGGCCACATCGGCTACCAGGCGCCCGGCAAGATCCCGGTCCGCGCCAGCGGCGACGGCTCGATGCCCGCGCCCGGCTGGGACCCGGCGTACAAGTGGACCGGCTACATCCCCTTCGACGAGCTGCCGTACGAGTACGACCCGGAGCGCGGTTACATCGTCACCGCCAACCAGGCCGTCGTCGACGCCGACAAGTACCCGTATCTGATCACCAAGGACTACGGCTACGGCGCCCGCAGTCAGCGCATCAACGACCTGATCGAGTCGAAGATCCAGGACGGCGGCAAGATCTCGACCGAAGACATGCGCACGATGCAGATGGACAACAGCAGCGAGATCGCGAAGCTGCTGACCCCCTATCTGCTGAAGATCGACATCTCCGACCCGTACGTCCGCGAGGCGCAGAAGCTGCTGGAGGGCTGGGACTACACCCAGGAACCGGACTCCGGGGCCGCCGCCTACTTCAACGCCGTGTGGCGCAACGTCCTGAAGCTGTCGTTCGGCAACAAGCTCCCCAAGGAGCTGCGTGTCGAAGGCGAGTGCCTCAGTGTCCGGCCCGCCGACAGCACCGCCCCGGACGACGACCTCGAGGAGCGGGTGCGCGAGTGCGGCCAGCGCGACGCGGACTCGGCCCAGCCGGACGGCGGCGACCGCTGGTTCGAGGTGGTGCGCCGGCTGCTGAAGGACGAGGACAACGCCTGGTGGCAGTCGCCGCGCACCCGTACGGAGGAGGCGACCGACCAGCGTGACGAGCTGCTCGGCCGCGCCATGGTCGACGCCCGCTGGGAGCTGACCGCCAAGCTCGGCAAGGATGCCTCCAGTTGGAGCTGGGGCCGTCTGCACCAGCTCACGCTGAAGAACCAGACGCTGGGCACCGGGGGCCCCGAGCTCCTGCAGTACATGCTCAATCGCGGCCCGTGGAACCTGGGCGGCGGCGAAGCCGCGGTGAACGCCACGGGCTGGAACGCGGCCGGCGGCTACGAGGTCGTGTGGGTGCCCTCGATGCGGATGGTCGTCAACGTCGGAGACTGGGACGGGTCCCGGTGGATCAACCTCACCGGCGCGTCCGGCCACGCGTACAACGCGCACTACACCGACCAGACCGGCAAGTGGGCCGAGGGCGAACTGCTGGACTGGGCCTACAGTGCGAACGCGGTGTCCGCCGGCGCCGTGGACACGCTCACTCTCCACCCGCCGGGCCACTCGGCCCCGTGAACCGGCTGACGCCGTCCGGCGTCACCACCGCGTGCACGGGGTGGTCGTGCGGTTCCGCCGGGACCCGTGCGACCACCTCGTTCGCGTGGAGGAGCACCACGAGCGCCGGGTGCGCCCCGGCGGCGGCCAGGCGCGCCAGGACACGGTCGTACGAGCCCCCGCCGCGCCCGAGCCGCATACCGCGGGCGTCCACCGCGAGGCCGGGCAGCAGCACTGTGTCCGCCGTGACGACGGCGTCCGGACCGAGCCGCTCGCCGGCCGGCTCCAGCAGGCCGCGTCCGGCGGGCTTCAGGCGGCCGGGCCCCTGGTACGTCCCCCAGTCGAGGTCGTTGTCGGCCAGCAGTACCGGCAGCAGGACGCGTACGCCCCTGGCGCGCAGCGCGTCGAGCAGCGGGCGCGTGCCCGGCTCACGCCCCACCGAGACATAGGCCGCGACGGTGCCTGCGTCCGTCAGCTCGGGCAGCTCCAGGGCGTGTCGCGCGAGAACCGCGGCGGTCTCCCGGACGTCTTCCGCCGACAAGAGCCTTCGAGCCCCCAGAAGTTCGGCCCGCAGCTCGCCCTTTTCCGACATGTCGCCTTTCATTGGCCACCCGTAAATATCATGTACACGTCTTTATGTGGACAAAGTTAACTGGAGCATCATCTTCCACCCGTGCTCAGCGGTTATTGTCTGCGCATGACTCAGTCGCACCCCAGGATCAGCAAGGCTGTCATCCCTGCCGCAGGTCTCGGTACCCGGTTCCTGCCTGCCACGAAAGCCACTCCCAAAGAGATGCTGCCTGTGGTCGACAAGCCCGCGATCCAGTACGTCGTCGAGGAGGCCGTCGCGGCCGGACTCTCCGACGTGCTCATGATCACAGGGCGCAACAAGCGCCCCCTCGAGGACCACTTCGACCGCAACTACGAGCTCGAGGAGGCGCTTTCCCGCAAGGGTGACGCCGGGAGGCTCGCCAGGGTCCAGGAGTCCAGTGACCTCGCCACCATGCACTACGTGCGCCAGGGTGACCCGCGCGGCCTCGGCCACGCCGTGCTGTGCGCCGAACCGCACGTCGGCGACCAGCCCTTCGCGGTCCTCCTCGGCGACGACCTGATCGACCCGCGCGACCCGCTCCTGGCGCGCATGGTGGAGGTGCAGGAGCGTGAGGGCGGCAGCGTCATCGCGCTGATGGAGGTCGACCCGGCCCAGATCCACCTCTACGGCTGTGCCGCCGTGAAGCCCACCGGCGAGGACGATGTCGTCAAGGTCACCGATCTGGTGGAGAAGCCGGACCCGGCCGACGCGCCCAGCAATCTGGCGATCATCGGCCGCTATGTCCTCGACCCCGCCGTCTTCGCCATACTGCGTGAGACGGAGCCGGGCCGCGGCGGAGAGATCCAGCTCACGGACGCCCTCCAGAAGCTCGCGGAGGCCGAACAGTCGGCCACGGACGCCGCGGGGAGCGGCGGGCCCGTCCACGGCGTGATCTTCAAGGGCCGCCGCTATGACACAGGCGATCGCGGCGACTATCTGCGTGCCATTGTCAGACTCGCGTGCGAACGTGAAGACCTGGGACCCGAGTTCCGGGACTGGCTTCGCAGTTTTGTGACCGAGGAGATGTAGGACCGTGAGCAGCACGACCTGGTCTGTCGACGACCACCTCGAGGACATTCTCGCCGCGATCCGCCCGCTCGACCCGATCGAGTTGCAACTGCCGGACGCGCAGGGCTGTGTCCTCGTCGAGGACGTCACCGTCCCGGTCGCGCTGCCGCCGTTCGACAACAGTTCCATGGACGGGTACGCGGTCCGGGTCGCCGATGTCGCGGGTGCCACGGAGGAGTTCCCCTCCGTCCTGACCGTCATCGGCGACGTGGCCGCGGGCAGCGGCGGTCTGCCCACCGTCGGCCCGGGGCAGGCCGCCCGCATCATGACCGGAGCCCCTCTGCCGCCCGGCGCGCAGGCCGTCGTCCCGGTCGAGTGGACCGACGGCGGTACCGGCGGTGGAGCTGCCCTGACCATGCTTCCGGCCGGTGAGGCGCCCCACGGCGCGAGCGGCGAGGTCCGCGTCCACCGGCCCGTCGAGGAGCGCGCCCATGTGCGCGCCCGCGGCAGCGACGTACAGGCGGGCGACCTCGCCCTCGAGGCAGGCACGGTCCTCGGGCCGCCTCAGATCGGGCTGCTCGCCGCGATCGGCCGCGGCACGGTGCGTGTCCGCCCCCGCCCCCGAGTGGTGGTCCTGTCGACCGGAAGCGAACTCGTCCAGCCCGGCGCGGAGTTGACCGAGGGCAGGATCTACGACTCCAACAGCTTCGCGCTCGCCGCCGCCGCGCGGGACGCGGGCGCGATCGCCTACCGGGTCGGCGCGGTCACCGACGACGCGGAGATCCTGCGCGCCACCATCGAGGACCAGCTGGTCCGCGCCGACCTGCTGGTCACCACGGGCGGCGTGAGCGTCGGCGCGTACGACGTGGTGAAGGAGGCGCTGTCCTCGGTCGGCGACGAGGACGAGCCGGGGAGCGGGATCGACTTCCGCAAGCTCGCCATGCAGCCGGGCAAGCCCCAGGGCTTCGGCTCCATCGGTCCGGAGCACACACCGCTGCTGGCCCTGCCCGGCAACCCGGTTTCCTCGTACGTCTCGTTCGAGCTGTTCGTCCGCCCGGTGATCCGTACGCTCATGGGCCTGCCGGACGTGCACCGCCCGACCGCGCGCGCCGTGCTCAAGGCGGACGAGGCGCTCGGCTCCCCGGCCGGCAAGCGCCAGTTCCTCCGCGGCACGTACGACGCGGAGTCCGGCAGCGTCACGCCGGTCGGCGGCGCCGGCTCCCATCTGGTCGCGGCGCTCGCCCACGCCGACTGTCTGATCGTCGTCCCCGAGACGGAGACGTCGGTGGAGCCGGGCACGGAGGTCGGCGTGGTCCTCCTGGGCTGACCGGCCCCCTGTGGCGGTACCGTGTGGCACACCACACAGGCCCCCTAAGGGCCCGGACCGGGAGCACAGGCGCACATGAGTACGCAAGGCAGGCTGACGCACATCGACGAGGCGGGGGCGGCCCGCATGGTCGACGTATCCGGGAAGGACGTCACCGCCCGGACCGCGCGTGCCACCGGCCGCGTCCTGGTCTCGTCGCACGTGGTCGAGTTGCTGCGTGGCGAGGGGGTCCCCAAGGGGGACGCCCTCGCCACCGCTCGGATCGCCGGGATCATGGGGGCGAAGCGCACGCCCGACCTGATCCCGCTCTGCCACCCGCTCGCCGTCTCCGGCGTGAAGCTCGACCTCTCCGTCGCCGACGACGCGGTCGAGATCGCCGCGACCGTGAAGACGACGGACCGCACAGGCGTGGAGATGGAGGCGCTCACGGCGGTCTCCGTCGCGGCACTCACCGTCGTGGACATGGTCAAGGCCGTCGACAAGGCGGCGGTCATCACCGACATCCGCGTCGAGGAGAAGTCGGGGGGCAAGTCCGGCGACTGGACCCGTGAGGCGCCGCCGTCGTCACAGGCGCCACAGACATCACAGGCGCCACAGACATCGCAGGCATCGCAGACATCACAGGGCTCCGCGGCCGCGCAGGGCTCAGAGGGAGCGCCGGGGACCCAGGGGGCGCACGCATGACCGCCGCGCACGCCACCGCCCCCTACCGGGCACTCGTGGTCACCGCGTCCAACCGGGCGTCCGCCGGCGTCTACGAGGACAGGGGCGGGCCGCTCATCGCGGAGAAGCTCACCTCGCTGGGCTTCGCCGTCGACGGCCCCCGGGTCGTCCCCGACGGCGATCCGGTCGGCCAGGCGCTGCGCGGGGGCGTGGCCGACCGGTACGACGTCATCGTCACCACCGGCGGCACGGGTATCTCGCCCACCGACCGCACCCCGGACGTCACCCGAGCCCTCCTCGACCACGAGGTCCCCGGCATCCAGGAGGCGATCCGCGCCCACGGCCGCGAGAAGGTGCCGACCGCCGTACTGTCGCGCGGCGTCGCAGGCGTCGCCGGCCGCACGCTGATCGTCAACCTCCCGGGCTCCACCGGCGGAGTACGGGACGGGCTCGCGGTGCTGGAGCGGATCCTGCGCCATGCCGTCGACCAGCTGCGCGGCGGCGACCATACCGGCGAGTCATGAGCGTCAGCTGGCCGGTCGTCCTCGTGGACGGAGACGTCGCCCTCCGCCCCATAAAGTTGCGCGATCAGCGGACCTGGCGTGAGGTCAACCGGCGCAACCGCGACTGGCTGCGTCCCTGGGAGGCGACGATCCCGCCGCCCGCACCCGGCGGCCCGCTGGTCCAGCGCCCGACGTACCGGCAGATGGTCCGCCATCTGCGCGCGGAGGCCAACGCCGGCCGGATGCTGCCCTTCGTGATCGACTACCAGGGCAGTCTCGTGGGGCAGCTGACGGTGGCGGGGATCACCTGGGGCTCGATGTGCTCCGGCCATGTGGGGTACTGGGTCGACCGGAGCGTCGCCGGCCGCGGAGTCATGCCGACGGCCGTCGCCCTCGCAGTGGACCACTGCTTCCGTTCGATCGGTCTGCACCGGATCGAGGTCTGCATTCGCCCGGAGAACGGGCCCAGCCGCCGGGTCGTGGAGAAACTCGGATTTCGTGAAGAGGGTCTGCGCCCCCGATATCTCCACATCGACGGCGCCTGGCGGGACCACCTCGTCTTCGCGCTGACGGCCGAGGAGGTGCCGGAGGGCATGGTCAATCGCTGGCACCGGGCGCGGCCCGGAACGGCCAGAGGAATAAAATAAGTGTTCGAAATCTGTCGTCCGCGACCATGATTCGATCCGAACAATCACAAGAAAGTTCCGTGATATCAGCCGGATCGTGCGACACACCGGGCCAATTGGCGGATGCCCTGGTGCGAATCCCTCTACGGTGTGTTGCGTGAGCAGCAGCGGCCTCATCTACGCAGTCATCGTCGGGGCCTGGGCCGCCTACTTGGTGCCGATGTGGCTCCGCAGGCAGGACGAGCTGAACGAAGCCCGTCCGACGGAACGCTTCTCCACCGCCATCCGGCTGCTGTCCGGACGAGCGGCGATGGAGCGCCGGTACGCCAAGGAGCTGCGGGAACGCATCGCCGAGCAGCCCGAGCACGACGTGGACCCGGATGCCGCCACGGACCGTTTGAGTTCCGTGGACGTCCGGGCCTTCGCCGCGCCCCGCACCGAAGTCCGCCGGGACACCGCCGACGGCGCCGCGCAGGAGACCGACCGGCCCGCCGGCCAGGCCCCCGCCCGCCGCCCCGGCCCGTCCCGGCGCTCCGACCGCGCCGCGGCCGCCGAGCGGGCGCGGCGCAGCAAGGTCCTCGCCCGGCGGAGACGTACGACCACGGTCCTCTTCCTCGGGTTCACCCTCGGCGCGGTGGTCGCGGCGGTCGGCGGGCTCGGATTCCTGTGGGCACCTGCCGTGCCCGCGGTACTCCTCAGCGCCTACATCATCCAGATGCGCGCCCAGGAGCGCCGGCGCTTCGCCTTCACGATGGACCGCCGACGGGCCGAGGCCGCGGCTCAGCGGCTTCGCGAGAACCGCCCCTGCCGCCACCAGGCGGCCGTGGAGGCGCCCCTGCCCGACGAGGAGCCCGCGGCGCGCGCCGAGCCCGAGCCGGCGCCGAAGGTCTCCCCGCAGGAGGCCGGCCGCCGCGCGCTCGTCGAGCAGACCGACCACGCGGAGTGGGTGGACCAGCAACGTCAGCGCGGCCCCGTGACCGGCGACAGCTGGGAGCCGGTGCCGGTCCCGCTGCCGACGTACGTCACCGCTCCCGTGGCGCCGCGCGCGTCGAGCGGCGTGGACCTCAGCGACCCGGAGACGTGGAGCGCGGCCCGCTCTTCCACGGCCGAGCCCACGCCGGCCCGGCGCGAGTCCCCGGACCCGGCCGCCGATGCGCCCTCGGGCCCCCGCACCTCGCAGCCCCGCCGCGCCCGCGACCGCGGCCGCACGCCGCTCTTCGACCAGTACGCGGACGAGGACCGACCGCGCGCTGCCAACGAGTGAACCGCCTCCCGGCGGTGCCCGTGACCTGCACGGCGACCCTCGGGGAACGGATTTCCAAGCACCCCGATCGGGATGCTAGAGTTTCACTCGTTGCAAGGGCCTGTGGCGCAGTCTGGTAGCGCACCTCGTTCGCATCGAGGGGGTCTGGGGTTCAAATCCCCACAGGTCCACCGCAGCTGAGAGCCCCTGTCGGAGTCATCCGGCAGGGGCTCTCTCTTGATTGTGCGGCAGCGAGAGGCAACTGGCCCCGGCCGTGACGGTTGTGGCATCGGCGTCCGAACGGGGCGCCCGCCGGGCCGGTTGGCGCCCGCGTCGTTGCCACGGTTCGGGCCGCCGCCGGTGGCCGGGCGGCCGTACCGGCGGGCAGGAGCACCCGGTTCGGTGTGTCAGGCGTGGGGGCGCGGGGTGCAGCGGAGCGAGCGTCGCCTCGGAGGAGAAGATCTTCCGGCCGTTCTGCGCCGCGGCCCAGCGCATCCGTTTCGTGCCGCGGTCGCCCTGTGCGCTCCGGTCCGCCACGCCGTGCGCCCTCGGCCGCGAGCGGCTCCGCGGTGATCCGGTAGGGGGAGTCGGGTTCGGCGTAGCGGTTGGGCATGGAGGCCATGCCGCGTACGACCCGCTGTCCGGGAGGACCGGTGGCCGGCGCCGAGTGGGCCCCGTACCGCGTCGCCCGCTCGAACTGCGCAGTGCCTTCCCCGTAAACGTGGAACTCTCAATGCCCCGGCCCCCGTCGCGGCCTGGGTCCCTTCCCGGGACGCCGGCGAGGGCGCCGTGGCGCGGGTGTCCGGTTCGCAGGAGGGCAAGCTGCTCTTCGGGCGGCCTGGCCGTGGCGGACCCCGCGACCGACCGGCCGGCTGACGGTTGGCTGAGTGACCGGTCAGGCGACCGGCCGGCCGGCTGACCGGTTGACTGACCGGCCGGCTGACGGTTGGCTGACTGACCGGTCAGGGCGCGTGGTTTCGCCGCTGACCGGTCAGGGCTGTGCAGCCGGGGCGGGGTGGTCAGGGCTCAGGACGCCTGGGCCTGGTCGTAGACCGCCTTCGCCTCGGGGCCGAAGTACGGGCCGAACATGCGGTTCGGAAGGAACGTGTAGCCGAAGCTGTTGACCGAGACCTGCAGGCCGGTGCCGGTGGACTCGTCGAAGGACTCGAACCAGGGGCCGCCGCTGGAGCCGCCCGTCATGTTGCAGCCGAGGCTGTGGTCCTGGGAGAAGAGGAAGTCCTTCGAGCTGTTGCCGCTGCAGTGGATCAGTTTGCTGCCGTCGTACGGGTCGGCCGCCGGGAAGCCGAAGGCGTACATCGCCTTGTTGTAGCCGCCGTTGAACTTCAGGCCCTGTGCCCCGACCGTCTCGGCGAGCGTCCTGCCGTTCTGCGGGGCGACGACGGCGGCGCCGACGTCGTAGTTGATGTTCTCGCTCGCCGCCCACTGCTGTGTGGCGAACGTCTTCGTCGCGTTCCACCGCCCGTACGGCGCCTGGCCGTCGTCGTAGCCGGGGACGAAGACCCAGTCGGTGTGCCAGGAGCCCTGGTACTTCACGCAGTGGCCGGCGGTCATGACCGTGCTGCCGTTCCCGCTGGTGACCGAGTTGCCGGAGCAGGAGGCCGTACGGCCCTGGAAGGTGAAGAACACTCGGCCGGAGGTCTTCACCACCGCGCCGCCGCCGGTCCACGGACCCCCGGCCTGCGGGAAGGAGGTCGGGCCGATGACCGTCTCCTCTCCGGAGGCGGTCGGCACGGACGTCCGGAGGGAACCCGGAGTGACGTTGATCAGGTCGAGCGGGGTGGCGCCGCGCATCCGCTCGGCGGTCCAGAAGCCCTCGGCCGCCTGCTGCGGACTGAACGACGAGGGTGCGGGGGACGGGGGCGGGGCGGCGTCCGCGGAGGTGGCGGACAGCGCCCCGGCGAGCAGGGTGCCGACGGCGGTCAGGACCGAGGCGGCAAAGCGGTGGCGTCTCACGCATGTCTCCTTCTGCCGTGCCCGCCCGCGGACGTGCTCGGGCGGGGAGGGGGTGAGGCGGTGCGGATCGGCGTGCGTGAGGCAGGGTGCCACGAATCCCGAAATTATGTCAGGGGCGCGTCAAGAACTTGGCCATACAGCGGCTGCTTTCGTACTCCCGGTAGTAGCCGAACTTGGCGCACGGCTCGTAGCCGCTCGAGGCGTAGAGGGCGAGTGCCTCCGGCTGCATGTCACCGGTCTCCAGCACCATGCGTATCCGGCCGGCCGCCCGGGCGTCGTCCTCCAGTGCGGCGAGGATGCGGCGGGCCAGGCCCAGGCCGCGCGCTTCGGGGATCACGTACATGCGCTTGAGTTCGGCGTCGCCGTCCGAGTACCCCTCCGTGTTCGCGTCCTGCCTGCGCCAGCCGCCGGTGGCCAGGGGGCGGTCCTGGTCGTCGTAGGCGATGAGATAAAGGCCACGCGGTGGTACGAACATCGAGGGGTCGAGCGGCGTGGCGTCACCGTCGTCCCCGTAGCGCCGGACGTACTCGAGCTGGACCTCGTCGTTGAGCTTCACCGCGTCCGGGTGGTCGAAGCCCACAGTTCTGACATGCATGCCGGAAAGCGTACGTGTATGCGAATCGCGTCTGCCGGTAAGGTGCCGGGATGCTCACCGTGACCTCCGTGAATGTCAACGGTCTCCGGGCCGCCGCGAAGAAGGGCTTCGTCGAGTGGCTCGCGACGACCGCCGCCGACGCGATCTGCCTCCAGGAGGTCCGCGCCACCGCCGACCAGCTGCCGGCCGAGGTCCGCGACCCCGACGGCTGGTTCACGGCGCACGCCCCGGCCGCGGCGAAGGGCCGCGCGGGCGTCTCCCTCTACACGCGGCGCGAACCCGAGGCGGTGCGGATCGGCTTCGGCTCGAGCGAGTTCGACGGCAGCGGCCGGTACGTCGAGGCCGACCTGCCGGGGGTCACGGTCGCCAGCCTCTACCTGCCGTCCGGTGAGGTCGGCACGGAGCGGCAGGACGAGAAGATGCGCTTCATGGGCGAGTTCCTGCCCTACCTGAAGGAGTTGCGGGCCCGTGCGGCGGCCGACGGCCGCGAGGTCGTCGTCTGCGGTGACTGGAACATCGCGCACCGCGAGGCCGACCTCAAGAACTGGAAGGGCAACAGGAAGAACTCCGGCTTCCTGCCGGAAGAGCGGGAATGGCTCGGCCGCGTCTTCGACGAGGCCGAGTACGTGGACGTGGTCCGCGCCCTCCACCCCGACCAGGAGGGCCCGTACAGCTGGTGGTCCTACCGCGGTCGCGCCTTCGACAACGACACCGGCTGGCGCATCGACCTTGTTTGTGCAACGCCGGGCCTTGCTGCCCGTGCCGTCAAGGGGTACGTGGAGCGGCCCGCCTCGCACGAAGAGCGGTGGTCGGACCATGCGCCGGTCACGGTCGTCTTCGACCGCTAGCGTGCGTGAGTGACTTGGGACACAAAAGGCCCCGGCCGAAGCCAGCGGCCGTCCGACTCGCGGAGCCATTCTTCCTGCCGTCGCTCGGCGTGCCCGAGGCAGTGGGGTGTCACCAGCGGATGGGGCGTCACCAGCGGACGGGCTCAGTGTCCCCGCCGATGCGCACGGGGCGCGGCGCGCAGCCGGCCCGGACGTGTCGCCTGCAGGACTCGAAGGTGAAGCCACAGCACTCGGCACGCCAGATGGCGCGGCGACCCGCACACTGACCGCAGTAGGGGGTCATGGCTCAGGGACGTACGGCGATCCGTCTCGATGGGCTTGCGTGTCGACTACCCCTGAGGCCCACAGGGGAAAGTCGGTGGGCACGCGAACCGACGCCGCCGGCAGTGGCTTGACGCACGGAAGGGACGCACCCGCTGTGTGCGGGTGCGCCCCCTGTCCGCAGGGCCGCAGGGCCTACGCCGCCTCGTCAGGCGTCGTGGTCCTCGAGCCGGTCGCGGCGCTCGCGCATCGCGCCCTCGCCGCGCTCCTGCATGGACTCCTTGGACCGGCCGCCCTGCTGCTCGCGGTCCCGCATCCGTTCCGAGACCTCTTCCTTGCCGCGGCGTGCGCGCTGCGACTGGTCTCCCTTGCCGGACTTCCGCTTCGCCTGGTCCGCGAGATCGTTGGCCTTGTCCTTGAACTGGTCCGAGATGCCCATGGAATGTCACTCCTCTTAAGGCGTGTGGGGGGTCGGGGGCGATCATGCCCCCGGGGCTGCGACCAGCCTGGCACGCGCCGACAAAGCGCGCATTTCGATCAGTTACGCTCAGTGGCTCTCCGTACGTACGGCCTCGTCAGCGGCCCCGCCGGCCCCCACGAGCCCGGTCGAGACCGAGCCGAGGCGAGGCTCGAAGCGGCGCATCTCGCGCTGCCCCACCGTGCCGATGAGCGCAGGGAGGCAGCCGCGGATCGACTGCATCCCGCGCAGCCACCACTGGCCGTAGACATGTGCGGAGCGGCGTTCGACACCCGCCACGAGCCGGTCCACCGCCGGGCCCAGCGGGTACGTCCGGTTCGACGGCCACGGCAGCCGCTGCCGCAGTTCCCGCATCACGTCGTTCTGGTCGGCGCCGCGCACCATGTCGGTGTCGGTCCAGGAGAGATAGCCGACGCCGACCCGCACGCCCCGGTGGCCGACCTCAGCCCGCAGACTGTGCGCGAACGCCTCCACACCCGACTTGGACGCGCAGTACGCGGACATCATGGGGGCGGGGGTGATCGCGGCGAGTGACGCGATCTGGAGCAGGTAGCCCCGGCTCTCCACCAGTACGGGCAGAAACGCCCGTGCCGTCACGGCACTTCCGATCAGATTGACCTCGATCACGCGCCGCCAGGAGACCGGGTCGGAGTGGAGGAACGGACCGCCGGACGCCACGCCCGCGTTGGCGACGACGATGTCCACCTTGCCGAAGCGTTCCTTGACCTCCTGTGCCACCCGCGCCATCGCCTCGTGGTCGGTGACGTCCGCGTGCCAGTGGTCGGCCTCGGTGTGCAGCCGGGCGGCGACCTTCTTCAACTCGTCGGGTTCGAGACCGACAAGCGCCACCTTTGCACCCCGCGCGGAGAGTTTGCGTGCCAGCAGTTCGCCGACGCCCCGCGCCGCGCCGGTGACGACCGCGACCTGCCCCTCCAGGCTCACCTTGCTCATACGGCCTCCTCCTTCACGTCCAGGTACGTACCGGCCAGCTCGCGGATCTTGGCGGTGACGGCCTCCGGGGCCTCCACCGGTGTCATGTGGCCCGTCCCGGCGAGCTTCACCAGTTCGAGGCACCGGGGGAGGGCGTCGGCCAGCCGCTCGGCGTGGGCGAACGGCGTGAGCCGGTCGGCCGTGCCGCCGATCACGATCGCGGGGACGTCCAGCCCCCGCACGCCCTGGTCGAGGTCGAGTTCACCGAGGACGCGCGACCAGGCCACCCGCGCGGCGCGCGGGCAGGCGTGGACGATACGGGCGCACTCGTCGACCCGTTCCGGCGCCGAACCGGGGCCCATGGTCGCGTACTTGAGGATGCGGCGGGAGACGGGCGTGACCGGGCCGAGCGGGGCGCGGGCCCCGAGGATCAGATGCGTCAGGCGGGTCCGCAGCCGCCCCGCCCGCATCGGCAGCACCAGGGACTCGTCGACGAGGCGTGCGCTGCCCGTGCTGCACAGCAGTACGGCGGCGGCGTGCTCACGGAAGCCGGCCCGGCCGGAGGCGGCCATCATCGTCATGCCGCCCATGGAGTGGCCGGCGAGCACGGCCTTCTCGCCCGGTGCCAGGACGGCCGCGAGCACGGCCTCCAGGTCGTCGGCGAGGCGGTCGGTGCCGACGGGCCCGGCCGGTGTGCGGCCGTGGCCGCGCTGGTCGTAGACGACGACGCGGTGGTCCGCCGCCAGGTCCCGTATCTGCGCGGCCCAGAAGAGGGTGGAGCAGGTCCAGCCGTGGGCCAGGACGACCGTGGGTGCCCCGTCGGGGCCGTGCACCTCGACATGGACGCGCGATCCGTCGGCGGACACGGCGGTCAGTTCGCGGTCGGCGACGGGCGCGGCGTGGCCGCGGCGAAGGAGCCGGCTCATGCGACGGCCTCCGCGCCCTTCGTGCCCTTGGCACTCTTCCGTCCCTCGGTGCCGGCCGCCGTCCCGACCGGCTTCCTGCGGGCGGCCGCCCTGATCACCTCGTACTCTGCGAGGTCCACGTGCCGCGTCGCGCTGCGGAACTCGGTCGTGGTGCCGGGCCAGATGGTGGTGTTGCGGCCGCTCGCGTCCAGGTACCAGCTCGTGCAGCCACCGGTGTTCCACACCGTCCGCTTCATCCGCTCCTGCACACGGCGGTTCCACGCGTGGACGGAGGACGGGCGGGCGGCCAGCGCAAAGCCCTCGCCGAGGAGGTTCAACTGCCGCATGTAGTCGGCCAGGTAGTTCAGCTGCGACTCGATCATCAGGATCATGGAGGAGTTCCCGAGCCCGGTGTTCGGGCCGATGATCGTCATCCAGTTGGGGAAGCCGGCCGCGGTCGCGCCGCGCAGCGACTCCATGCCGTCCTTCCACGCCTCGGCGAGCGTGATCCCCTCCGCGCCGACGACCCGTTCGGCGATGGGCATGTCGGTGACGTGGAAGCCGGTGCCGAAGACGATCACGTCGGCCTCGGTCTCCGTACCGTCCGCCGCGACCAGTGTGGAACCGCGTACCTCCTTGAGCCCGGAGGCGACGACGTCCACGTTGGGCTGCGCCAGCGCCGGGTAGTAGGTGCTGGAGAGCAGGATGCGCTTGCAGCCGATGCGGTACGAGGGCGTCAGCTTGGCCAGCAGCTCGGGATCCTTGATCGCCTTGCGCATGTTGGCCTTGGCGAGCTGCTCGACGAGGCCCAGCTCGTTCGGCCGCTTGGTGAATGCCTGGACCTGCAGCTCCCTGATGCCCCACAGCAGTCCGCGCCGGGCGGCGCTGGTGAACGGCAGTTGCCGGTGCAGCCAGCGCTCGGCCCCGGAGATCTTCCGGTCCATCCGCGGCACGACCCACGGGGGTGTGCGCTGGAAGAGCGTGAGGCCGGCGACCTTCGGTTGGATCGAGGGCACGATCTGGATCGCGGACGCGCCGGTTCCGATCATCGCGACGCGCTTGCCGGTCAGGTCGTAGTCGTGGTCCCAGCGCGCCGAGTGGAAGACCTTGCCGGGGAAGCCGGCGAGCCCCGGGACGTCGGGCGTCTTCGGGTCGGACAGCGGCCCGGTCGCGGAGACGACGACATCGGCCGTGAGCGTTCCCTGCGAGGTCTCGATCTCCCAGCGCAGTTCCTCTGTGTCCCAGCGCATCATCAGCACCTCGTGCCCGAGGCGCAGGTGCGGGCGGAGCCGGAAGGTGTCCGTCACATGTTCCAGGTACGCGCGGATGTGCTCCTGGCCGGAGAAGGTCCGGGGCCAGTCGGGGTTGGGCGCGAAGGAGAACGAGTACAGGTGTGAGGGCACGTCACAGGCGCAACCCGGGTAGCTGTTGTCCCGCCAGGTGCCGCCGACCGAGTCCGCGCGCTCGAGGACGACGAAGTCGGTGATCCCCTCGCGGCGCAGCCGGACGGCTGCCCCGAGGCCGCCGAATCCGGATCCGATCACCGCCACCCGTACGTGTTCGTGCTGCTGCTGGCCCATGCCGCCGCCTCCCGCTGGAACGTCCTGTGCCGAACCCGAAAACACTGCCAGCAATCACTGGCATGGTTGGGAGGGTAGAGCAGTCGCATACCGAGCGGTAGGGGTGGAGCGCGACAAGTTACCGGCGGTACAACATAGGCTTCTGCTGTGAAGGAAGCGCGTGAGTACCGCATGGAGGAATTGGCCGAGGAGGCCGGGATCACGGTGCGCACCCTGCGCTTCTACCGGGAGCGCGGGCTGATACCACCGCCCCGCCGGGAGGGCAGGATCGCCTGGTACGACGAGCACCACCTGGCCAGGCTGCGGACCATCGCCGCCCTCCTGGAGCGCGGACACACCCTCAACGGCATCGCCGACCTGGCCACCGCCTTCGAGACGGGCCGGGACGTCGGCGAGGTCCTGGGCCTCGGCGAACCGACCGAGGAGACTCCGGTCCGGCTGACCCCCGAGGCGCTCGCCGACTACTTCGAGGGCGAGGTCACCGCGGAGAACCTGGCCACCGCCCTCGAACTGGGCTACCTCGCGACCGACGGCGACGAGATCGTCCACATCAGCCGCCGGCTGCTGGACGTCTCGGCCGCGCTGGTCCGCGAGGGCGTCCCGCTCGCGGCCGTACTGGAGGCGGGCCGCCGGGTGCGGGCGCACGCGGACGCCCTCGCCGAGTTGTTCATCGACGTCCTGTCCGAGCACAGTGCCGACGAGCAGTTGGAGAGGCTGCGCCCGCTCGCGAAGAGCGTCGTCGACGCCGAGCTGTCCATGGCGATGGACCGCCGCCTGCGCAGACCCTCCCAGCCCTGACCCGCACCGGGTCCCCGGACCGCACCGGGTGCCCGGCCCCTCACGGCACCCGGGCCGCGCCCGGCCCCGCTGTCGGACCCGAGCCGGTCCGCCCCCGCGCCTCGCCCGGGCCGCGCGCCGCTCCGGGCCGCGTCCGGCCCGGTCCCAGTCCCCGCACCCGGGCCCGCACCGGCCCACCGGGCCCGCACCGCGCCCGGGCCCGCACCTGCCCGGGCCCGCACCGCGCCCGGTCCCAGTTTCCGCACCCCCCGCGCCCGGTCTCCCAGTCCCCGCGTCCGGCCCCCAGCCCCGGCAGCGGTGCCCGGTCAGCGTGGCGGCAGTGGGGGGCGACGCAGGTCGGGGGCTCCGGAGTAGTCCGGTGGCAGCGCGGCGGGCGCCGCCTTCAGCAGGTCCAGCGCCAGCCGGATCGCGTCGTCGAGGCCCACATGGCGCCCCTCCGCCCAGTCCAGCGGGGTGCGCAGGGCGTCCAGATCCGGCTCGACGCCGTGGTTCTCGATCGACCAGCCGTACGCGTCGAACCAGGCCGCGTTCATCGGGACCGTGATCACCGTGCCGTCGCCCAGGCGGTGGCGGCCCGTCATGCCGACCACGCCGCCCCAGGTCCGGGTGCCCACGACCGGGCCGAGGCCCAGCAGCTTGAACGCCGCCGTGATCATGTCCCCGTCCGACGAGGTCGCCTCGTCGGTGATCGCGACGACCGGCCCGCGCGGGGCGTTGGAGGTGTACGAGACCGGCTCGGCGTTGCGCGTCAGGTCCCAGCCGAGGATCTTCCGGGTGAGCTTCTCGATGACCAGTTCGCTGATGTGGCCGCCCGCGTTGCCGCGTACGTCGACGATGAGCGCGGGCCGTGAGACCTCCATGCGCAGATCGCGGTTGAACTGCGCCCAGCCGGAGCCGCCCATGTCGGGGATGTGCAGATAGCCGCACTTGCCGTCGCTCGTCTCCCGTACGACCGCCCGCCGTTTGGCGACCCAGTCCTGGTAGCGCAGCGGCCGCTCGTCGATCAGCGGGACGACGGCGACCCGGCGCCGGTGGCTCTCTCCTTCCGCGGGCAGGAACGTCAGCTCGACCGTCGTACCGCCCGCCGCGGCGAGCATCGGGTAGGGGCCCGTCACCGGGTCGACCGGACGGCCGTCGACGTGGGTGAGGACCGCGCCCTCCCTGATGCCCGCACCGGCCAGCGGGGACCGGGCCCTGGAGTCGGAGGACTCACCCGGGAGGATGCGTTTGACCACCCATTTCCCGTCCCGGCACACCAGGTTGGCGCCGAGCAGCCCGATGGCCCGCTGGTAGTGCGGCGGCCCTTCGTTTCTGCGCGCCCCGGTGACGTACGCGTGGGACGTGCCCAGTTCGCCGAGGACCTCGCGCAGCAGGTCCGCGAACTCGTCGGGGGAGGCGACGCGTTCGACCAGCGGACGGTACTGCTCCAGCACCCCGTCCCAGTCGATGCCGCACATGTCCGGCTCCCAGAAGTAGTCCCGGATGATGCGGCCGGCCTCCCCGTACGCCTGCCGCCATTCGGAGACGGGGTCCACCTCGTGCAGGATGCGGCGCATGTCCACGTAGACGGTGGTGTCGCCGTCGCCGGACTCCGTGGCGGGCACGGCCCGGAGATCGCCTTCGTCGACGACGACGAGACGGGTGCCGTCGCCGCTGACCGCGAACCAGTCGAGATGGCCGACCAGTTCGGTCCTGCGCGCCTTCGAGATGTCGAAGTGCTCCAGCGTCGGCCGGCCGGAGGTGTCGGCCGGATTGACGAACGTCTCGCCCAGGGCGCCGGAGATGGGCCAGCGCAGCCAGACGAGACCGCCGCCGGCGACCGGGTGCAGCGCCGAGTACTTGGACGCGGCGACCGGGAACGGCGTCACCCGGCTCTCCAGGCCCTCCGTCTCCACGAGGACCGTGCTGTCGGGCGACTCCGCCAGCGGGTCGAGACCCCCGGCGGCCGGTCGGCCTTCCGGCGTGAGTGCGAACGGCGAGGGTGTCGCGGAGGACAGCGGCACCAGATAGGGGCGGCAGCCGAGCGGGAAGGACAGATCGCCGGTGTGCACGTCGTAGACGGGGTCGAAGCCGCGCCAGGAGAGGAAGGCGAGATAGCGGCCGTCGCTCGTGAAGACCGGGTTCTCGTCCTCGAAACGGCCGTCGGTGACGTCCACGATCGTACGGTCGGAGATCCTGGCCATCCGGATCTGCCGCAGCGAGCGTCCGATGCCGGGCTGGGACCACGTCAGCCAGTTTCCGTCGGGTGAGAACGACAGGTCGCGGACGGGTCCGTTGGGCGAGCGGACCAGTTCGGTGACCTCGTCCGACGGCGCGGTGGGCTCCGCCGCGCCCTCGGTGGGCCCCGCAGTGTCCTCGTTCTTCGCCCCGTCCTCGGTCTCCGCCGGCTCCTCGGTCTCCGCCGGCTCCGCCGACTCGTCGGACTCCTGCCACATCGTGGCCCCCGCAGGCGTGTCCGTCACCTCGGCCGTGTCGACGAGCAGCAGCCGGCCGTCGTGCGAAGCGACGGCGATCCGTTCGCCCTCGTTGTCGGCGACCAGTTCCAGCACCCGCCCCAGCCTGCCCGAAGCCAGGCGACGCGGTTCGCGCGGCCCGGTCGCGCGCGGCAGGTACGCGACCTCGATCGCGTCCTCGCCGTCCGCGTCCGTCACGTAGGCCACCTGGCCCCCGCTGCCGAGCATCTCCGGCAGCCGCACCCGTACGCCGGGGGTGTCGGCGATGGTGCGGGCGGGCCCGTCGCGGTGGGTGAGCCAGTACAGGCTGCCGCGTACGTTGACGGCGCTGGCCCGCCCGGTCTCGTCGACCGAGATGGCGTTCACGTTACCGGCGGCCGGCACCTGGTACGTACGGCGCCCGGCGCGCGGCCCGCCGAGCCGTACCTCCAGCTTGCGCGGTGCCGAGTCCGGCGAGGTCATGTCCTCGACGATCCACAGGTCGCCCGCGCACTGGTAGACGACCCGGCGGCCGTCGCTCGAGGCGTGCCGGGCGTAGAAGGCGTCGTGGTCGGTGTGGCGGCGCAGGCCGGTGCCGTCGGGGCGGCAGGAGTAGAGGTTCCCGACGCCCTCGTGGTCGGAGAGGAAGGCGATCCGTCCGTCGTCCTCCGACCATCTTTCCGAGCCGCTGCCGCGGATGAACATCGGGCAGTCGAGGTGGCCGTTCAGATCGGGGAGCAGCCGTTCGCCGTGCAGCCACAGCCGGCCCGTGGCCCCGCCGCGGTAGCGCTTCCACGCGGCGGGCTCGTGCGGCGGCTTGCCGGTGAGCAGAAGGGTGCGCCGCTCGCAGCCGGTGCCGCCGGCCTGGGAGGGGCCCTCCGACTCGTCGGTGACGGCGATGTCCGAGACCGGTCCCCAGGGGAGCCGGCCGCCGGGGGAACCGTCGGTCGGGACGCTGTAGGCCCAGGAGAAGTAGGAGAACGGCTGGCCGTGGGAGGAGACGGCGAGGATCTGGCCGTCGGGTGTCCAGCCGCAGACGCGGGTGTCGGTGGAGCCCCAGTAGCTGAGTCTGCGCGCCGGTCCGCCCTCGACGGGCGCCAGATGGATCTCGGGGTCGAGACTCCGCCAGTTCGTGTACGCGATGTGGCGGCCGTCGGGGGAGAAGCGCGGGTGGCCGACTCTGGTGCGGTCCACGGTCAGGCGCCATGCCCGGCCCGGCCGGTGCCCCTCCGGCGCCAGCGGTGCGACCCACAGGTCGTCCTCGGCGGCGAAGCACAGCAAGTCGTCGTGCAGGTGCGGGAAACGGAGATACGCGACGTCGTCACTCACCCCCCAATGCTTTCCGCGCGCGGGGGGTGCGGCAACTTGTGGGCCCGGGTGAATTCCTGCGGGATGCCGTTAGGGCGTGTTTCGAAAGTAGCGCCGTCCGCCCGCAGGGCGGGGCCCGCGGCGTCTGGTGCGTGCAATCGCAAGGCGGAGGGTCATCCTCGTACTGGACGTACTCGGATGACTCCGACAACGCGGCGAGTGTGCGTGCCAGGCGTCGCGGGCCAGGTGGGACTTTCGGAACACGCCCTAGGGCCGGCCGGATGCCGCCCCCCGGCCGTAACGGCATCCGGCCGGGGGCGGCCGTGACCGGGACCACAAGCGAAACGGTTTCGTTTCGCCGACGGTCCGGGGTAGCCTCGTTGTGTACGAAACAGTTTCGTTCGATCGACTGCGACCGGGAGGCCGTCGTGACACGCAGCCGGCTCACCCCGGAGCGCGAGGCGCAGCTGTACGAAGCAGTGCTCGACCTGCTCCGCGAGGTCGGCTACGACGCCCTGACCATGGACGCCGTGGCGGCCCGCACGCGCTCCAGCAAGGCCACGCTCTACCGCCAGTGGAAGAGCAAGCCCGAGCTGGTCGCGACGGCGCTCAAGCACAGCAAGCCCGTGCAGGTCGGCGACATCGACACCGGCACCCTGCGCGGCGACTTCCACGCCATGATCGAACGGACCGACGACTGCCAGATGGAGAAGGACTCCGCGCTGATGCGGGGTCTGGCCCAGGCGATCCACGCCCATCCGGATCTCCACGCGGCCCTGCGTGAGCTGCTGATCGAGCCGGAGATCACCGGCCTCGAGGCGCTGCTGAGGCGGGCCGTGGACCGGGGCGAGATCGGCGCGGACCACCCTGCGCTGGGGTACGTACCGCACATGCTGGTCGGCGCGTTCGTCGTCCGGCATCTGATCGAGGACCGCACACCCGACCAAGCCTTCCTCACCGACTATCTCGACGCCGTGGTCCTCCCCGCCCTCGGCGTCTGACCTCCCCGGGTCACCCTCTCCCCGCAGCACCACAGCACAGCACCTGACGCGCGCCGCTCTCGTCGTCGGGCCTGCTCCCCATGCCCTGTACATCCTCATAAACGGGAGTAGCCCTCGTGGCCACGTTTCTCTACAAACTCGGACGGTCCGCCTTCAGGCGACGCCGTCTCGTCGCCCTGCTGTGGGTGGCGCTGCTCGCGATAGCCGGGGTCGGTGCCGCCACCGCCTCCACCGCCACCTCCTCGTCCTTCTCCATCCCCGGGACGGAGGCCCAGAAGGCGTTCGACCTGCTGGAGGAGCGCTTCCCCGGCGGCGCTGCCGACGGTGCCACCGCCCGGGTCGTCTTCAAGGCCCCCGAGGGCGGGAAGATGACCGACGCGGGCAACAAGGCCGAGGTGGAGAAGGCCGTCGCCGAGCTGAAGGACGGCTCCGACCAGATCGCCTCCGTCACCGACCCGTACACCGCCCAGGCCGTTTCGCAAGACGGCTCGACCGCGTACATCTCGGTCGCGTACAAGGTCAACGCGATGGAGGTCACCCACGAGACGCGCGAGGCGCTCAAGGGGACCGGCACCGAGGCGCGCGAAGCGGGGCTGACGGTCGAGATCGGCGGTGACGCCCTCCAGACGATGCCGGAGCAGGGAGTCGGCGAGGTCATCGGTGTGGTCGTCGCGGGCATCGTCCTGGTGATCACCTTCGGTTCGCTGGTCGCCGCGGGACTGCCGCTGCTCACCGCGATCATCGGCGTCGGCATCGGCATCTCCACGATCACCGCGCTCGCGAACGTCCTCGACCTCGGATCCACCACCTCGACCCTCGCGATGATGATCGGCCTCGCCGTCGGCATCGACTACGCGCTCTTCATCGTCTCCCGCTACCGGGCCGAGCTGGCGGAGGGCCGGGAGCACGAGGAAGCGGCCGGACGGGCCGTCGGCACCGCCGGCTCCGCGGTCGTCTTCGCCGGTCTGACCGTCGTCATCGCACTCGTCGGCCTCGCCGTCGTCAACATCCCGATGCTCACCAAGATGGGCTTCGCCGCGGCCGGCACCGTCGTCATCGCCGTCCTGATCGCCCTCACGCTGATCCCGGCGCTGCTCGGCTTCGCCGGCAGGCGGGTCCTCGGCCGCAAGGTCCGCAAGGGCGAGGCGGTCTCCGACAAGCCGAACGCCGGAACCCGCTGGGCGCGCTTCGTGCTGCGCCGCCCGGTGACCGTGCTGCTCGCCGGTGTGCTGGGCCTCGGTGCCATCGCCGTGCCCGCGGCCTCGCTGGAGATGGGGCTGCCCGACGACGGCGCCAAGCCCACGAGCACCACCGAACGCAAGGCGTACGACCTGCTGTCCGACGGCTTCGGGCCCGGGTTCAACGGTCCGCTGCTGGTGGTCGTCGACGGCGGCAAGGGCGACGCGGACCGCACGGCCGAGGTGATCAAGGGTCTCGACGGCGCCGCAGCCGTCACCCCGCCGACGCTCAACAAGGCCGGCGACGCCGCGATGATCACGGTGATCCCCGAGGACCGGCCGTCCTCGGTCGAGACCGAGGACCTGGTCCACGACATCCGTGACCGGAGCGGCGACGAGGTGCTCGTCACGGGTGCCACCGCCATGAACATCGACTTCTCGCAGAAGATGAACGACGCGCTGCTGCCCTATCTCGCGCTCGTCGTCGGTCTCGCCTTCCTGCTGCTGATGCTGGTCTTCCGGTCGGTCCTGGTGCCGCTCAAGGCCGCGCTCGGCTTCCTGCTGTCGGTCGTCGCGGCGCTCGGCGCGGTCGTGGCCGTCTTCCAGTGGGGCTGGCTGGGCTCGCTGTTCGGAGTCGAGCAGACCGGTCCGATCATGTCGATGATGCCGATCTTCATGGTGGGTGTCGTCTTCGGTCTCGCCATGGACTACGAGGTCTTCCTGGTCACCCGGATGCGGGAGGCGTACGTCCACGGCGAGCGGCCCGGCGAGGCGATCGTCACCGGCTTCCGGCACGGGGCCCGGGTGGTCACCGCCGCGGCCGTGATCATGATCGCCGTCTTCGCCGGCTTCATCGGGTCCAGCGAGCAGATGGTGAAGATGATCGGTTTCGGCCTCGCGATCGCCGTCTTCTTCGACGCGTTCGTGGTCCGTATGGCGATCGTGCCCGCCGTGCTCGCACTGCTGGGCCACAAGGCATGGTGGCTGCCGCGCTGGCTCGACCGGGCGCTGCCCGACGTCGACGTGGAGGGCGAGAAGCTCCAGAAGGAGCTGGCCCAGGGCCCGGGCGGCCCGGACGAGGACCGCGAACTGGTCCGCGTCTGAGGCCCCGCAGACCCCGGGGGTCCCCGGTGGCGCGGTACTGCCGCGTCACCGGGAGAGCGGACCCCCGGCTTCCGTGACGGCACCGTGGGGACGGGGGCCGGAGCGGGACGGTGGCCGTGTCCGCCGGCATGGGGCCGGCGGACACGGCCACCTTTGTGTGCGCCCGGGCGCCGGCGCACCGGCCGGCCCGCGAACCTCAGAGCGCCGGGGTCGCCACCGCGTAGGTGTGGCGGAGGAACCGGGTGAGTGTCTTCGCGTCGAACTGGACGACGGCGACGCCGTCCGAGGTGTGGAACTCGATGACGGCCTGGACCCGGCCGCACGGCCAGATGCCGATGTCCCCGTCGCGGGCCGGCGCCCGCAGCCCCGACTCGAGGAGCTCACGCGGGAAGATCCACTCCCTGCCGCTGGGGAAGGCGAAGCTGACGGTTCCGGGGTCCAGTGCCGGGTCGTAGGTCAGGAAGACGCGCACCGGCCGGTGCTGAGGAGCGTCGGTGACGATCCGGCCACTTGCCTGCTCTTTGACGGCGTGCGACATAGGAAGCTCCTCACACTCGTCCGCTATCTCTCTAATGTCCCATGTTTCGGGAAGGGTGCCCCGTCTTCAGCTGTCGGCCTCGTCCGTGACTCTCGTCCGCGACTCCGATATGTGACCGATGCGCTCTTGCAAAGCGTTTGCAGTTGGTCACTATCATTGAGCAGTTGTTCGTCTGTCCGAAGCGGAGCTCTCCATGCATGTTCCCGACGGATTCATCAATGCGCCCGTCTCGGTGGCCGCCGGAGTCGTCGCCGCCGGAGCGGTCGCCGTCAGTCTCCGCGGAGCCCGCCGTGAGCTCGGCGGATCACCGGCAGAACTGCCCGGCGCCGACCGTACGGCGCCCCTCGCCGGCCTGGTGGCCGCGTTCGTCTTCGCCGTTCAGATGCTCAACTTCCCCGTCGCGGCCGGCACCAGCGGGCATCTGCTCGGCGGCGCGCTGGCGGCCATCCTCGTCGGGCCGTTCACCGGTGTGCTCTGCATAGCCGTCGTGCTGCTGATGCAGGGCATCCTCTTCGCCGACGGCGGCCTCACCGCGCTCGGCGTCAACATCACCGTCATGGGCGTCGTCACCGTCCTCGTCGCGTACGGGCTCTTCCGCGGCCTGGTCAAGGTGCTGCCGCGCACCCGCCGCTCGGTGACCGGCGCGTCCTTCGTCGCCGCGCTGGTCTCGGTGCCCGCCTCGGCCGCCGCCTTCACCCTCGTCTACGCGGTCGGCGGGGTCACCGAAGTCCCCGTGGGCTCGGTCCTCACGGCGATGGTCGGCGTCCATGTCCTCATCGGCATCGGCGAGGCCCTCATCACCATGGTGACCGTCGGCGCCGTCGTCGCCGTACGGCCCGACCTCGTGTACGGGGCCCGAGGTCTGGCCGCGCCGCTCAAGCTCCGCGTCGACGGCGAGCTGGTGGACGCGCCCGCCGCGGAGCCCGCGCCGGTCGCCGCCCGCTCGACGCGCCGGCTGTGGACGGGCGGTCTGGTCACCAGTCTCGTCCTCGCGGGATGCGTCTCCTTCTACGCCTCGGCCAGCCCCGACGGCCTGGAGAAGGTCGCCTCCGACAAGGGCTTCGACACGTCGGTCCGGGAGCACGGGGCTGCCGATTCCCCGCTCGCCGACTACGGCGTCAAGGACATCGAGGACGACCGGCTCTCCGGCGGCCTCGCCGGCGTGATCGGTGTCGGCCTGACCGTGGCCGTCGGCAGCGGCGTCTTCTACGTGGTGCGCCGCCGTCGCGGCGACGGCGCCGGGAACGAATCCGTACAGACCTCCGCCGGATAGGGACGGCCGCCGACATGGGCGCCGGACACGCGCACAAGCTCTACCGCCCCGGTCAGTCGGCGGTGCACGCGCTGCCCGCGCACTGCAAGCTGATCGCCGTCCTCTGCTTCGTCCTGGTCGTCGTCTCCACCCCGCGGGAGGCCGTCTGGGCATTCGGGCTGTACGCGGTGCTGCTCGGCGCGGTCGCGGCCGTGGCGCGCATCCCGGCGGGCTTCCTGCTGAAGCGACTGCTCATCGAGATCCCGTTCGTGGCGTTCGCGCTGCTGATGCCCTTCGTGGTGCCCGGTGAGCGGACCGAGGTGCTGGGGGTCTCCCTCTCCGTCCCCGGGCTGTGGGGCGCCTGGAACATCCTCGCCAAGGGGACGCTCGGCGTCGCCGCTTCAGTGATCCTCGCCTCGACCACCGAGCTGCGCTCGCTGCTCCTGGGCCTGCAGCGGCTGCGGCTGCCGTCGTTGCTGGTCCAGATCGCCTCCTTCATGATCCGCTACGGCGACGTCGTCGCCGACGAGATGCGGCGGATGTCGATCGCCCGCCGCTCGCGCGGCTTCGAGGCGCGCGGTGTGCGCCACTGGAGCGTGCTCGCCAAGCCGGCGGGCGCCTTGTTCATCCGCTCCTACGAGCGCGGCGAGCGGGTGCACCTCGCGATGGTCAGCCGGGGCTACACCGGGACCATGCCGGTCCTCGACGAGGTACGGGCCACCCGGGCCCAGTGGTCGTCCGCCGCCGCACTGCCCGTGACCGCGCTCGCGGTCTGTCTGCTGGGATGGACGCTATGACTGCCGGTACCGACGCCGTGAAGCGCACACCGCCCCCCTCCCTCGACGTGCGCGGGCTCGCGTACGCCTACCCCGACGGCCACCAGGCCCTGTTCGGCGTCGACCTGACCGTCGGGCGCGGTGAGCGGGTCGCCCTCCTCGGCCCCAACGGCGCCGGCAAGACCACGCTCGTCCTGCATCTCAACGGCATCCTGACCGGCGGCGCCGGTTCCGTCGCCGTGGCCGGGCTGCCGGTCGGCCGCAAGGATCTCGCGGAGATCCGCCGCCGGGTCGGCATCGTCTTCCAGGACCCGGACGACCAGCTGTTCATGCCGACGGTCCGGGAGGACGTGGCCTTCGGGCCCGCGTCGGCCGGGATGCGCGGCGCCGAGCTGGAGGCCCGCGTGCTGACCGCGCTGAACCGCGTCGGCATGGCCGACTTCGCCGACCGGCCCCCGCACCACCTGTCCTTCGGGCAGCGCCGCCGGGTCGCCGTCGCGACCGTGCTCGCGATGGAGCCGGAGATCCTGGTGCTCGACGAGCCCTCGTCCAACCTGGACCCGGCCTCGCGCCGTGAACTGGCCGACATCCTGCGCGCGCTGGACGTCACCGTACTGATGGTCACGCACGACCTGCCGTACGCCCTGGAGCTGTGCCCGCGTTCGGTGATCCTCAGCGGCGGCGTGATCGCCGCCGACGGCACCACCCGGGAGCTGCTGAGCGACGACGAGCTGGTGCGCGCGCACCGGCTGGAGCTGCCCTTCGGCTTCGACCCGAGGTCCGTGACAATAGGCGCGTGAACACGGAGCGCGGACATGAGGACCGGAGCGGGGCGGCGACGGCGTCCCTGCTGCTCGACGATCAGCTGTGCTTCGCGCTGTACGCGGCGCAGCGGGCGGTCACGGCGGCTTACCGGCCGCTGCTCGCCGAACTCGGCCTGACCTATCCGCAGTACCTCACGATGCTCGTGCTGTGGGAGCGCGGCGAGATCCCGGTCAAGGAACTGGGCTCGGCGCTGCGGCTGGACTACGGCACGGTCTCGCCCCTGCTCAAGCGGTTGGAGGCGGCGGGCCTGGTGCGCCGGGAGCGCTCCGCCGCCGACGAGCGCTCGGTGCGGCTGGTGCTCACGGACGAGGGGGAGGCGCTGCGGAAACGGGCCGGGAAGGTGCCCGAGCAGCTGCTGGTGAGCACCGGTCTGGAGGGGCCGGAGATCGCCCGGCTCCGCGCCGACCTGCACCGTCTGGCGGAGACGGCCGCGAAGGCCACCCCGGAACACGGCCGCGAAGGCCACCGGGGAGTGACGGCGGCGAAGGCTACCCCGGAGTAATAAAGGGCTCCACCCTCCGATACATTGTGCGCGATGTACATTCCGGTATTCCGCGGAGAAACCACGCGCCGGACCGCGCGACGCGGATCCGCCGGCGCACGCACCTCGGGGACGCAGCATGAGCGAACAGGCCGCCGACACCAACGACTCGGTGGACACCCGCCCGACCAAGATCACGTATGTGGCGGAAGCCACCGCCCACGGTGGCCGCGACGGCTATGTGACCAGTCACGACGGGCAGATCGAGCTACGCGTCGCCATGCCGCCCGCCCTCGGCGGCGACGGCCGCGGCACCAACCCGGAACAGCTCTTCGCCGCCGGCTACAGCGCCTGCTTCCACAACGCCCTGGTGCTCGTCGGCCGCCGGGCCGGCCTCGACCTCACCGGCTCCACCGTCGCCGCAAAGGTCGGCATCGGCCCCAACAGGGCGCGAGGTTACGGCCTCGCGGTCGCCCTGAACGTCTCGCTGCCGCTCGTCGACCAGGACCTCGCCTCGCGCCTGGTGGGCGCCGCCCACCAGGTCTGCCCGTACTCCAACGCCACCCGCGACAACATCGACGTCTCCATCGTGCTCAGCTGACCGCCCCCGGCCGCCCCGGGCGCGGGGAGGTCCGCACCACGTTGCACCATGGGGGGATGGATCGCAGCGAAGGAGCAGACGTGGTGGACGTCCGGGGCACCGTGGCGGACGGCTTCGAGGCGGTCGCGGACGCCTTCGCGCGCAACTTCGAACAGCGCGGCGAGCGCGGTGCGGCCGTCGCCGTCTACCGCGACGGGCGCAAGGTGGTCGACCTGTGGGCCGGCACACGGAACGTCGACGGGCACGAACCGTGGGTGCTCGACACCGCGCAGGTCGTCCGTTCGGCCACCAAGGGTGTTGCCGCGGCCGTCGTCCTGCTGCTCCACCAGCGCGGCCAGATCGACCTGGACGCGCCGGTCGGCACGTACTGGCCCGAGTTCAAGGCGGCCGGCAAGGAGCGGGTCCTCGTCCGCCACCTGCTCTCCCACCGTGCCGGCCTGCCGGTGCTTGACCGTCCGCTCACACCGGCCGAGGCGCAGGACGGCGTCAGCGGACCGGCCGCGCTGGCCGCGCAGGCACTCGCGTGGGAGCCCGGCACCGAACACGGCTACCACGCGCAGACGTACAGCTGGCTCCTCGGCGAGCTGGTGCGCCGTGTCACCGGCCGCACCCTGGGCCGCTGGGTCGCGGAGGAGATCGCCCGGCCCCTCGGCCTCGACCTGTGGATAGGGCTGCCCGCGGACGAGGCCCACCGGGTGGGGCGGCTCGGGCCGATCGCGGAGCCGCCGACCGCCGAGGGCGGCGGCCTCACACTGCGGCCCAAGCGTGCCGTGGTGGAGGCGTACCGCGACCCCGCTTCGCTGACCCGCCGCGCCTTCGAGGCCATCCACCCGCTCCCCGACGAGAACGACCCGGCCTACCGGGCCGCCGAACTCCCCGCGTCCGGCGGGATGTCCACGGCCCGCGCGCTCGCCCGTTTCTACGCCGCGACCATCGGCGGGGTCGACGGCGGGCCCCGTCTTCTCGCACCGGCCACGCTCACCCTCGCCCGCACGGAGGAATCCGCAGGACCCGACCGGGTCCTGGTCGTGCCCACCCGCTTCGGACTCGGCTTCATGCTGCACGGCCCCGCGTCGCCGCTGCTCGGCCCCGGCTCCTTCGGACACCCCGGCCGCGGCGGCTCCCTCGGCTTCGCCGACCCGGAGTCGGGCGTCGCGCTCGGCTACACAACGAACGGCATGCGCAAGGGTGTTACCGCCGATCCGCGTGCCCAGGCCCTGATCCGGGCGGTACGTTCGGCACTGTGACACGTTTCGAGGCTGCGGCGCACCGGTCACGGGCGGGAAATGGTCAGCGTGCGTTCAGCACCTGTGCGACCGTCGTGCCGGCCGTGTCGCCGCCGTGACCGCCGGACTGCACGACGGCGGCCGCGGCCAGGTCGTCGGCGTACCCGGTGAACCAGCTGTTGGAGTCGCCCTGCCCGTCCACCTCGGCCGAGCCGGTCTTCGCGCCCTTGGTCCCGCGGACCGAGGCCATGGCCTCGGCGGCGGTGCCGCCGGTGGCGGTGGCGTTCATCATCTGCCGCAGCGACGCGGCGATGTTGCCGGGCAGCGGCGTGGCGGTGGCCAGCTCACGATCGTCCAGGCTCTGCGGGACGATGACAGGCTGCTTGAAGGCGCCGTTCTTCGCGGTCGCCGCGATGGATGCCACATTCAGCGCGTTCATCTGGATCCGGCCCTGGCCGATGTACGAGGCGGCGGTCTCGGAGCCCGTCGACTCCGGCACCTTGCCGTCGAAGGTGATGACCCCCGACTGCCAGTTGAGACCTATACCGAAGTACGTGCGGGCGGTCTCACCGAGTGCGGTGCCCGCGCCGGTGCCGAGCGGCTTGACCGGCTTGATGAAGGTGGTGTTGCAGGAGCGTGCGAAGGCCCGCTGGAAGGTCGCCCCGGAGATCGAGAAGTCGTCGAGGTTGTGGAAGACGCGCTCCCAGGTGATCGTCGACGGGCACTCGACCGGCGAGTTCGGCCCCCTCACCAGACCCTTGTCCAGCATCATCGCCGCCGTCACGATCTTCATCGTCGAGCCGGGCGCCTGGGCGCCCTGCAGCGCCGGGTTGAACTCGCCGGCCTTGGTGTTGGCGACCGCCTTGATCTCACCGGTGCTGGGCTGGATCGCCACGACGGACGCGGCGGAGTAGTTCTTCACGGCCTTCTCCGCGGCGGCCTGGACCCCCGCGTCGAGGGTCGTGCGCAGGGTGCCCGCCTTGCCCTCGGTCAGCGTGAGCAGAGTTTGGTCCGGCACGCCCTCCGACGCGGAGGTGATCGAAAGCTCGATGCCGGGCGTGCCGCCCACGTCGTTGCCGTACTTCTGGCGCAGCTGGTCGAGGACCGGCCCGAGCGAGGGGTACTTCCCGCGCGTCACCTCGACACCGTTGTCGTCGACCGCCTTGATCTGCGGTGCCGACGCCTCCGACGTCACCAGCGACGTGCCCTTCGTGAGCTTCGGGTGGACCACGGACGGCTGCCAGTCCACCAGCGCCTTACCCGTCGTCAGCCCACGGACCACGGTCAGCGAGGAGGCGTAGGACCAGGGCCTGCTCTCCCCCTTGTAGGTCACGGTCGCCTCGACCGTGAACGGCACGTTCGCGCCCGCCGCCGGGCCGGGCTTGATGACGGCCTCGGTGACGTGGGCCTGCTGGCTGAACCCGGTCAGCAGCGGTTCCGCCTCGGCCCGGTTGTTCGTCAGCTGCGCCGCTTCGAGGCCCCTGCCCTCGGCCCAGGCGGTCAGAAAGTCGTTGGCGGTCTGCTCGATCTCGTCCGCGCTCGGCGGTCCGGTTCTCTTCTCCGTCGACTCGGCCTTGGTGCTGGTACCGCTCCCACCGGATCCTGTCAGACCGCTGTACAGGTTGTAGCCCCCGTAGCCGACGCCGGTCGCGACGACCGCGAAGACGCCGCCGACGATGGCGACCTTTGCTCCACTGCGCATGAACGCAGCCCCCTCCCCAGAGTTGCATGCCCTTGAACATGTTCAAGGGCATGAGTCATTCCGAACTTTACGTGACAGGAGTGTCAGAGTCTGCGGTCGTTATCGGACCGGGACGCACCGCGATGCCGCCCCGGTGCCGGGAGGCGCCGGGGCCCGGTGGCGGCTCCGGCGGGGCCGCCACCGGAAGCCGCGCCGGCCGGCGGTCCGAACCGGGGGTGCCACCGGGGCGTCCCACCCATGGGAACCCTCTGCTCCTGGATACATGGCCTGCCGGTCGGCCTGCGAGGCGTTCGGGTCCGCAACCGGCGGCTCCAGGACGGTGTTCACGTCCGGCTGCGAGGGCGACCCGACGGTCACTCAGCGCATTCCCTCGAACCCGACGTCGTTGCGCAGCTCCAGGACGAGTACGTCCCGGTAGAAGGTCAGCGCCTTGTCGTGGTCGTCACGGCGATGAAGCACGGTGAATGCTCGATGTCCATGCGTTCACGCCAGGCGCCGGGGGCCCGGTCCCGCTTCCTTGTTCCTGACCGGTCGCGTGTGGATCTTCGCAATGCAGGCCGGGACGGCCGCGCCGTCGTCATGCTCGCGGGCCCGGTACGAGCTCGGGCTCTCGCCGACCAGTTCGGTGAACCGCGAGCTGAAGGACCCCAGCGACGTGCAGCCGACCGCGAAGCAGACGTCCGTCACCGACATGTCACCGCGCCGCAGCAGCGCCTTGGCCCGCTCGATCCGGCGCGTCATCAGATAGCTGTACGGCGTCTCCCCGAACGCGGCGCGGAAGCTGCGCGAGAAGTGGCCCGGCGACATGAGCGCGAAACGCGCCAGCGCCGGAACGTCGAGCGGCTTCGCGTAGTCGCGGTCCATCAGGTCACGGGCCCGGCGGAGCCGGACGAGGTCGTCCAACGTCACCCGACCACCATCCCACAGCGCCGCCCGCAGCCGCCCGCGTTCGGCTGCGGGCCGTCTGTGGGCCGTCGAAGGGCGACTCACGGCGACCGGCTACCACCGACAACGACCGAGGCGGGCCCGGCACCGCAAGTGTCGGGCCCGCCTCGGCCACGGCTACACCCAGGTGTCCAGCCACATCCGGTTGCGCCACTCGTCGAGCGGGATCGGGGTGCCCGTGTAGATGGGCCAGAAGTAGATGAAGTTCCAGACGATCAGCAGCACCAGCACACCCGCCCCGATCGCGCCGATCGCGCGGCGGCGTTCGTCGGAGCCGGGCGGACCGAGGATGGCGCCGATCATCATGGCCACGGCCAGGCACAGGAACGGGACGAACACGACCGCGTAGAAGAGGAAGATCGTGCGCTCCTGGTAGTGCAGCCAGGGCAGCCAGCCCGCCAGGATGCCGCACAGGATCGCGCCCGCCCGCCAGTCGCGCCGGAACAGCCAGCGCCAGGCGATGTAGCAGATCGCGAAGCAGGCGGCCCACCACAGGAGCGGGGTGCCGAGGGCCAGGACCTCGGAGGCGCACTTGTCGACGGCGTCCGCGGGGCAGCCGTCGTCGCCGGGCTTCGGGTCCTCGTAGTAGTACGAGACGGGGCGGCCGAGGACCAGCCAGCTCCAGGCGTTCGACTCGTAGGTGTGGCCGGAGGTCAGGCCCACATGGAAGTCGAACACCTGGTTCTCGTAGTGCCAGAAGCTGCGCCACCAGTCGGGGAAGAGCCAGCTCCAGCTGCTGTCCTTGCCGGCCCCGGTGGACGCCCAGTTCCGGTAGTAGCCCTTGTCCGTGACCAGCCAGCCGGTCCAGGAGGCCATGTACGTCACGAAGGCGACCGGGACGGTGGAGACGAACGCCGGGACGAGGTCCTTCTTCAGGACGGCCGCGTACGGCCGGACCGCGCCCGCCGTGCGGCGCGAGCCCACGTCCCACAACACGGTCATCAGGCCGAACGCCGCCAGGATGAACAGGCCGTTCCACTTGGTGCCGGCCGCCAGCCCCAGCATCACGCCCGCCGTCAGACGCCACGGCCGCCAGCCGAGGCGCAACGTCTCCGCGACCCGCGCGTCCGGCCGCAGCGTGCCCTCGCCGTCCACGGGCAGTGCCGCCGCGAGCCGTGAACGGGCTCGGTCGCGGTCGACGACCAGCGCCCCGAAGGCCGCCAGTACGAAGAACATCAGCACCAGGTCGAGCAGCGCGGTGCGGCTCATCACGAAGTGCAGACCGTCCACCGCCAGCAGCAGACCCGCGAGGCAGCCGAGGAACGTCGAGCGGAACAGCCGGCGGCCGATACGGCAGAGCATCAGCACGGACAGTGTGCCGAGCACGGCGACCATGAACCGCCAGCCGAAGGGTGTGAAGTCGAACAGCTTCTCGCCGAGGCCGATGACCCACTTGCCGACCGGCGGGTGCACCACGTACCCGGGGTCGGTGGGGATCGCGACGGCCGAGGGGTCGTCGAGGATCGACTTGTCGATGTCCTTGGGCCAGCTGCCCTCGTACCCCTGGTTGATCAGCGCCCAGGCGTCCTTGGCGTAGTACGTCTCGTCGAATATCACCGCGTGGGGCCGGCCCAGGTTCCAGAACCGCAGCACCCCCGCGACCAGGGCGACCAGCAGCGGACCGCCCCACGCGGCGGCGCGCAGCAGCGGCCCCACGGCCCGCGGCGGGATACCGAACACCTGCCACACCTGCCGGGACGGCCGGGTGTAGGGCGGCACCAGGCGGTCCCGCAGCCCGATCACCGGCCGGGGCGTGTAGCCGAAGCGGCGCAGCCGCCTCTGCCGGCCGGGCGGCTGCTGATCGGCGTCGTCCTTGCCCCGCAGGGGCTGTGGCGCGGTACTGGTCACCGCGCCATCGTAAGGAACACGGCTGTGCGATCGGTGCTCCCCGCCCTGGGAGGATGGCGTGTGTGACAGGAACGCTGGTACTCGCAGGGACACCCATCGGTGATGTGGCGGACGCGCCGCCCCGGCTCGCCGCCGAGTTGGAGGGCGCCGACATCGTCGCCGCCGAGGACACCCGGCGGCTGCGCCGGCTCACTCAGGCGCTGGGGGTGCACACCACGGGGAGGATCGTCTCCTACTTCGAGGGCAACGAGGCCGCCCGCACTCCGGAGCTGGTGGAGGCGCTGACCGGCGGGGCCCGGGTGCTGCTGGTGACCGACGCGGGCATGCCCTCCGTGTCCGACCCCGGCTACCGGCTGGTCGCCGCCGCGGTGGAGCAGGACATCAAGGTCACCGCGGTGCCCGGCCCGTCGGCCGTGCTGACCGCGCTCGCCCTGTCCGGTCTGCCGGTGGACCGCTTCTGCTTCGAGGGCTTCCTGCCGCGCAAGGCGGGCGAGCGGCTCGGCAAACTCCGGGAAGTCGAGCGCGAGCGCCGCACCCTCGTCTACTTCGAGGCGCCCCACCGGCTCGACGACACGCTCGCCGCCATGGCCGAGGTCTTCGGGCCCGACCGCAGGGCCGCCGTGTGCCGGGAGCTGACCAAGACGTACGAGGAAGTGAAGCGCGGCGGCCTCGGCGAACTGGCGGCCTGGGCGGCCCAGGGCGTACGCGGTGAGATCACCGTCGTCGTCGAGGGCGCGCCGGAGACCGGACCGGAGGAGCTGGACGCCGAGGAACTGGTGCGCAGAGTGCGGGTGCGGGAGGAGGCCGGGGAACGGCGCAAGGAGGCCATCGCGGCCGTCGCCGCGGAGGCGGGGCTTCCCAAACGCGAGGTGTTCGATGCGGTCGTGGTGGCAAAGAACGCGGCTCGTTCCGCGTCGGGCGAGGGTAAAGGTCTATCGTAAAAGGCAAAGCGCAGACCGTGTCCTGCCCTCTTGTGTATGGAAAAACCCAAGAGCGCACAATCAATCGACAGGCGCTGATGCGCTCCCGCCCGAAAAGGCGTCCACTGGACCCAGGTGGAGAGGAGCCGGCATGAGTGAAACGACAGGCACCGCCAAGGTCCACGAGGCGTATTCGTTCGCCTGCATGCGTTGCGGGCACGGATGGGAGCAGTCCTACGAGATCGAGCACCACACCGACCCGGCGGGCGGGGACTTCGTCGTCTACAAGGCGGACGGGCGGCGGGTTCCGTCGCCCCTGTCCAGCCCGACCTGCGTCAACTGCGGCGGGCACGTCGTAAGGATCATGCGGCCCGGGCGGGTGTCCACGGTCCGGAACCTGATGGGGCTGGGGGAGCGGGACGGCGGCTCTCCGGTGCCGGCCGTCTCCCCGGTGGACGCGGTGGCACCGGATGGGCATTCCCCGGCGTCCGCGCCGCCGTCGTCGGGAACGCCGGAGCGCGGATCGCCCGGGCGCGGCTCGACCGCGGACGGACCCGCCCCGGGCGGGTCGACCATGGACCGGGGGGCCGAGGCGGAAGCCGCACACGAGGACCGCCACTGGCACCTCTCCGACCTGCTGCACCTCTTCCACCACCGCAAATGAGCCGCCGGGCGCGACTTCCGTAGGATCGCGCCCATGAGTTCGAAATCCGCCCCGCCGCCGCTGCCCGAGCCGCTCGGGGTCGCGGTCGCCGATTCGCACACCCACCTGGACATGCAGGAAGGCACCGTCGAGGAGGCCCTTGCGAGGGCCGCCGCGGTCGGTGTGGAAACCGTCGTCCAGGTGGGCTGCGACATCAAGGGTTCCCGCTGGGCGGCGGAGACCGCCGCCACCCACCCGGGTGTGCACGCCGCGGTCGCCCTGCACCCCAACGAGGCGCCGCGCATCGTGCTGGGGGACACGGACGGCTGGTCGCGGCAGGGGGCCCGGGACGCGGGCGGCGACGCCGCACTCGACGACGCGCTCGCCGAGATCGACCGGCTCGCCGCGCTCGACGAGGTGAAGGCCGTCGGTGAAACCGGCCTCGATCATTTCCGCACCGGCCCCGAGGGCATCGCCGCACAGGAACGCTCGTTCCGCGCGCATATCGAGATCGCGAAACGGCACGGCAAAGCACTCGTCATCCACGATCGCGACGCACACGCGGACGTGCTGCGGATCCTGACGGAGGAAGGCGCACCGGAGCGCACGGTTTTCCACTGCTATTCCGGCGACGCCGAAATGGCGGACATCTGCGCGGCCAAGGGCTACTTCATGTCCTTCGCCGGCAATGTGACCTTCAAGAACGCACAGCCGCTGCGCGACGCGCTCGCGGTGGCGCCGGCGGAACTCGTACTCGTCGAGACGGACGCGCCCTTCCTCACCCCGGCGCCGTACCGCGGACGGCCCAACGCCCCGTATCTGATTCCGATCACGCTCCGCGCCATGGCGGCGGTCAAGGGCATGGACGAGGACGCCCTGGCAGGCGCGATCGCGGCCAATACCGCGCGCGCGTTCGGCTACTGACCGGATCGGAGCACGGTTCCGGTGTTCGTCACGCCGGGTGTCCGTGGCGCTTTGGAGAGTGACGACCGCTCCGCTACTGTCCGTTGCCACTTGGCTGACCGGACCTTACGGAGCGTCGTGAGCGTGAGTAATTCGCAGGGCAGTCACCGGGCGTCGCGCGGCGCGCGACGCCCGGGTACGCGGTCGGCCGGTGACGTCCCCGCACCGCCGTACGAGGCGACGGTGCCGCCGCCCACCGTCGTCGACACCCGGCTCACGGCGGCCTACACGCCCACCGTTCCGTACGTGGACCTCCGTGGCGAGAACGCCGACACCACCGGGGTGTGCCGCCGCCGGCACGCCGTGGCCCAGGCGCCGACCCTGCCGTACCTGGATCTCACGGAGACCGGCCCCGCCCCGCTGCCGTTGCAGACGTCCGCGGCGGCCGGGACCCGTCGGCGCGACGGTGACACGGACGGCGCGTACGCGTACGCCGCCGACGCGGTCGTGACGGACCCGGACGACGCGTACCCGCCCGGCGGTCCCGGCCCCCGGGCGGCACGGCGCAGGGCGCGGCGCCGCCGGTCCGCGGAGCGCTCGGAGGCGCTGCGCCGGCTTCTCCCGCAGGCCCTCGTCGTCGCCTTCCTCGCCGGCGGGACATCCGCGTTCGTCGCCGACGACAAGGCCGTCCGCCTCACCGTCGACGGTGTCCCGCGAACCACGCACACCTTCGCCGACGACGTACGCGAACTCCTCGAGGAGCAGGGCCTGGACCCGGGTGCGCACGACCTCGTCACCCCCGGCCCCGGCACGGCGCTCGACAACGGTGACGAGATCACCGTCCGCCACGCCAGGCCCCTCACGCTCACGCTGGACGGCCGCCGGGTCCGCGTGTGGACGACGGCCGGCACCGTGGACGGCGCCCTGCGCGAGTTCGGGGTGCGCGCGGAAGGCGCGTACCTCTCCGTACCCCGCTCCACCCGCATCCCGCCAACCGGCCTCGTCCTGGACGTGCGCACCGAGCGGGCCGTGACCTTCATGGCCGACGGACGGGAACGCACCATCCGCACCAACGCCGCCACGGTGGGCCAGGCGCTCGCCGAGTCGGGGATCGTGCTGCGCGGCCGGGACACCACGTCCGTGGCAGCCGCCGGCTTCCCGCGCGACGGCCAGACCGTCACGGTCATGCGGATCAGCGACGGGCGGAAGGCGCGGGAGGAACCCATCCCCTTCGCCGTCGTCAGGACCAGGGACCCGGAGCTGTTCGCGGGCACCGAGGTCGTCGTACGGCAGGGCGAGCCGGGCGTCCGCCGGGTCACCTACGCCCTGCGGACCGTCAACGGCGTACGCGGGAAGCCGCGGCGGATCGACGAGGAGGTCGTACGCCGCCCCGTCGCCGAGCAGGTGCGGGTCGGCACCCGGCGACCGCCCTCCTCCGTAGAAGGAGCGGACGGCCTCGACTGGGGTGCGCTCGCCGCCTGCGAGTCGGGCGGGCGGCCCGGCGCCGTCGATCCGTCCGGCACCTACGGCGGGCTGTACCAGTTCGACACGGCGACCTGGCGCTCCCTGGGCGGCACCGGGCGCCCGCAGGACGCCACCGCTGAGGAGCAGACGTACCGGGCGAAGAAGCTCTATGTGCAGCGGGGGGCGAGTCCGTGGCCGCACTGCGGCCGTAGGCTGTATCGGTGAGCACCACTGATCCCGACGCACTCCTCGGCCCCGCCGACATCCGCGAGCTGGCCGCCGCGCTGGGCGTACGCCCCACCAAACAGCGCGGCCAGAACTTCGTCATCGACGCCAACACCGTCCGCCGGATCGTCCGCACGGCCGAGGTGAAGCCCGACGACGTCGTCGTCGAGATCGGGCCGGGACTCGGCTCGCTGACCCTCGGCCTGCTGGAGGCGGCCGACCGGGTCGTCGCCGTCGAGATCGACGACGTGCTCGCCGGCGCGCTGCCGTCGACGGTCGCGGCGCGCCTGCCGGAACGGGCCCCGCGCTTCTCCCTGGTGCACTCGGACGCGATGCACGTGCGGGAGCTGCCGGGACCGCCGCCGACCGCACTCGTCGCGAACCTTCCGTACAACGTCGCCGTCCCGGTGCTGCTGCACATGCTCGACCGCTTCCCGACGATCGAGCGCACCCTCGTCATGGTCCAGGCCGAGGTCGCCGACCGGCTGGCCGCGCGGCCCGGGAACAAGGTGTACGGCGTGCCGTCCGTGAAGGCCAACTGGTACACCGAGGTCAAGCGGGCCGGCGCGATCGGCCGCAACGTCTTCTGGCCCGCGCCGAACGTGGACTCCGGGCTGGTGTCCCTGGTGCGGCGGGCCGCCCCGGTGGCGACGACCGCGACGAAGGCCGAGGTCTTCGCGGTCGTCGACGCGGCCTTCGCGCAGCGGCGCAAGACCCTGCGCGCCGCGCTCGCCGGATGGGCGGGATCGCCCGCCGCGGCAGAGGCGGCGCTGGTCGCGGCCGGTGTGTCGCCGCAGGCGCGGGGCGAGGCCCTGACGGTGGAGGAGTTCGCACGGATCGCGGAGGCGAAGCAGTGAGCGTCACGGTACGGGTGCCGGCCAAGGTCAACGTCCGGCTCGCGGTCGGCGGGGCCCGCCCCGACGGCTTCCACGACCTGGCCAACGTCTTCCTGGCGGTGGGCCTCTACGACGAGGTGACGGTACGCCCCGCCCCGTCGCTGACGATCACCTGCGCCGGGCCGGACGCGGACCAGGTGCCCCTGGACCGTACGAACCTGGCCGCCCGCGCCGCAGAACTGCTCGCCGCCCGCCACGGCATCGCGCCCGACGTCCACATCCACATCGCCAAGGACATCCCCGTCGCCGGCGGCATGGCGGGCGGCAGCGCGGACGGCGCGGGCGCGCTGCTCGCGTGCGACACCCTGTGGGGCCTCGGGTCGACGCGGGACGAACTGCTGTCGCTCTGCGCGCAGTTGGGGTCCGACGTGCCGTTCAGCCTGGTCGGTGGAGCGGCGCTCGGCACCGGGCGCGGCGAGCGGCTGACCGAGCTCGAGGTCGGTGGAGGCTTCTCCTGGGTGTTCGCGGTCGCGGACGGCGGGCTGTCCACACCCGCCGTGTACGGCGAGTTCGACCGGCTCAACGAGGGCGTGAACGTGCCGGAACCGGTCGCCTCCCCGCAGCTGCTGGACGCGCTGCGCACGGGCGACGTCCTCGCGCTGGCGGACGCCGTCTCGAATGACCTCCAGCCCGCGGCCCTGTCCCTGCGCCCGTCGCTCGCGGACACGCTAGCCGTGGGCGCGGAAGCGGGGGCGCTCGCCTCGCTGGTCTCGGGCTCGGGCCCGACGACGGCGTTCCTCGCGAAGGACGCGGACGCGGCTCAGGCGGTGGCGTCGGCGCTGACGTCGTCGGGCACGTGCCGGACGGCGCGGGTGGCGGGGGCGCCGGCGGCGGGCGCGAGGGTCCTCGCGGACTGACGCCTCCCGCTTCGCGGGGCGCGTCCCCTTCCCCTACGCCAGACGCAGGGGAACAAGCCCGCCGCAGGCGCCACCCGGTCGCGTACTCAGGCGCAGACCTGAGTACGAGCGCTCTCGCGCGCCCGCCCCGCGGCCCGGCACCGTACCCCCATGGGAACAAGCGCTCGTGAGCTCGCCGCCGCAACACCGGACACCCGCGACCGGTACGTCGACTTGCTGCGGGTCGCGTCGCTCGGGGCCGTCGTCGGCGGGCACTGGCTGATGGCCGCCGTCACCGGCGACGGCGTGGGGAACCTGCTCGCCGTCGTGCCGGAGCTGCAACCGCTCACCTGGGTTCTGCAGGTCATGCCCGTCTTCTTCTTCGTCGGCGGGTTCTCGCACGCCCTCTCCTACCGGTCGCTGCGCCGGCTGCACCCGGACCGGAGCGTGTACTCCGTCTTTCTGCGCGGCCGGTTGCAGCGGCTGCTGCGGCCCACGATGGCGTTCGTCCTCGTCTGGGGCGCCGCCGCGCTCGTCGTGCAGCTGCTGGGTGGCGGCGGCGGGATGACCGGTGTCGCGCTGCGGCTCGTGGCGCAGCCGCTGTGGTTCATCGGGATCTATCTCGCGATGGTCGCGTTCACCCCGCCGCTGCTCAGGCTGCACGAGCGCTTCGGGTGGGGCGCCTTCGGCGGGCTCGTCGCGGCGGCCGCCGCCGTGGACGTGCTGAGGTTCGCCGCCGGTGTCCCCTTCGTCGAGTTCCTGAACTTCGCCTTCGTCTGGCTCGCCGTCCACCAGCTGGGCTTCCTCCGTGCCGACGGGCGCATCACGATGCCCTCCGCCCTCGCGGCGGCCGGGCTCGCCGGGGCCGCCGTGCTGGTCGCCTTCGGGCCGTATCCGCTCTCCATGGTCGGGATGCCCGGGGAGAAGGTCTCGAACATGGCGCCGCCGACCCTCGCCCTGCTGTTCCACGGCCTGTGGCTGGTCGGCGCGGTGGAACTGCTGAAGGGCCCGGGCACGCGGTTCGTGCGGCGGGCCCGGGTCTGGCGGGGTGTCGTGGTCGCCAACGGCATAGCCATGACCGCGTTCTTGTGGCACCTCACCGCGATGCTGGGCGTCTACGGGGTGATGCTCGCCGCCGGCCTCGCGCTGCCGGAGCCGGCGACGGCCGCCTGGTGGACGCAGGTGCCGCTGCGCGTCGCCGCGGCGGCCGGGGCGACCGCGCTGCTCGTCGCCGCGTTCAGGCGGTTCGAACGCCCCGCCCGGCGGGCCGCCGCCCCGGTCCCCGGTACCGGGCCGGTCGCCGCCGCGGGGATCGCGCTCTGTCTGTTCGGCGTCCTCGGTCTGTCCATGGTGGGCTTCGGCGGGCTGCTCGAAGGCAGGACGGCGGTGCTGGTCGCGGTGCACGTCAGCGCGCCCGCCGCCGTGGCCATGGCGTTCGGCGGCTGGCTGCTGGTGGAACGCGCCGGACGGGGCAGCCGTACCTGACAAGTAGGCTGGGAGGTCGATCGTTCCCCCTGTCAGGAGAGAAATGGCCGTCAACCTGGTCAATGTCGAGGCAGTCAGCAAGGTGTACGGAACACGCGCCCTGCTCGACGGAGTCTCCCTCGGCGTCTCGGAGGGCGACCGTATCGGCGTCGTCGGCCGCAACGGCGACGGGAAGACCACCCTCGTCCGGCTGCTCGCCAAGCTGGAGGAGCCCGACACCGGGCGGGTCACCCAGAGCGGCGGGCTGCGGCTCGGTGTGCTCACGCAGCACGACTCGCTGGACCCGGAGGCGACGATCCGGCACGAGGTCATCGGCGACCTCGCGGACCACGAGTGGGCGGGCAACGCCGAGATCCGCGACGTGCTGACGGGGCTGTTCGACGGGCTGGACCTGTCCGGCTTCCCGCAGGGGCTCGACACCGTCATCGGGCCGCTGTCCGGCGGCGAGCGCCGCCGTATCGCGCTGGCCAAGCTGCTGATCGCCGAGCAGGACCTGATCGTCCTCGACGAGCCGACCAACCACCTCGACGTGGAGGGCATCGCCTGGCTGGCGAAGCACCTCCGTTCGCGGCGCTCCGCCCTCGTCTGCGTCACCCACGACCGCTGGTTTCTCGACCAGGTCTGCACCCGGATGTGGGACGTGCAGCGCGGCGACGTGTACGAGTACGAGGGCGGCTACTCCGACTACGTCTTCGCCCGGGCCGAGCGCGAGCGCATCGCCGCGACCGAGGAGAGCAAGCGGCAGAACCTGATGCGCAAGGAGCTGGCCTGGCTGCGGCGCGGCGCCCCCGCCCGTACGTCCAAGCCCCGCTACCGCATCGAGGCGGCGAACGAGCTGATCGCCGACGTGCCGCCGCCGCGCGACACGTCCGAGCTGATGAAGTTCGCCTCGGCGCGTCTCGGCAAGACGGTCTTCGACCTGGAGGACGTGACGGTCCAGGCCGGGCCCAAGGTGCTGTTGAAGCATCTGACCTGGCAGGTCGGCCCCGGTGACCGCATCGGTCTGGTCGGTGTCAACGGCGCGGGCAAGACGTCGCTGCTGCGTACGCTCGCCGCCGCCGCCTTCTCCCAGGGCGAGGAGCAGCCGGTGGCGGGACGGGTCGTCGTCGGCAGGACCGTACGGCTCGCGTACCTGTCGCAGGACGTCACCGAACTGCCGCCCGCGATGCGGGTGCTGGAGGCGGTCCAGCAGATCCGCGACCGGGTCGATCTCGGCAAGGGCCGGGAGATGACCGCGGGCCAGCTGTGCGAGCAGTTCGGCTTCGGCAAGGAGAAGCAGTGGACACCGGTGGGCGACCTGTCCGGTGGTGAGCGGCGCCGGCTGCAACTGCTGCGCCTGCTGATGGACGAGCCGAACGTGCTGTTCCTCGACGAGCCCACCAACGACCTCGACATCGAGACGCTGACGCAGCTGGAGGACGTCCTCGACGGCTGGCCGGGCTCGCTGGTGGTCATCTCGCACGACCGGTTCTTCCTGGAGCGGACCACGGACCGCACGTTCGCACTGCTGGGCGACGGCACGCTGCGGATGCTGCCGCGCGGTATCGACGAGTACCTCGAGCGCAGGGCCAGGCTCGTCGAAGCCGCCGTACCGGCGACCCCGCCGCCCGCCCCGGCCGGGGCGGGCAAGGAGAAGTCGGCGGCCGACTCGCGGGCGGCGAAGAAGGAACTGCAGCGGGTCGAGCGGCAGCTCGACAAGGTCTCCGACAAGGAGACCAGGCTGCACGCGCAAATCGCCGAAAACGCAACGGACTTCGAGAAGGTGGCCAAACTGGACGCCGAGCTCCGCGAACTGGTCGGCGAGCGCGAGGAGTTGGAGATGCGCTGGCTGGAACTGGCGGAGGACGCCTGACCGGTGCCTCCGGCCGAGCCGTAGAGAAGCCGTGCAGAGCGCGTAACAACCCCATCACGGGCCGGTCCTCCCTTGGGAACAGGGGCGGACCGAGCCCGCTGGGCGTTCGTCACGGGTGATACAAAGAAGGCCCGCTCGACTGACGTACAACAACGGGGTTCATGTCCGATTCACTTCTTCCGGTCGATGCGCTTGCCGGAGGAGCGGGGGAGTTCGTCCGGGCAGCCGTACGAAGGGGGAAGCGCAGATGGGGCAGCCGCCGTCCGTTCCGCCACGGCCGAAGCGCCAGTGGCAGGGACTTCCGCAGCCGCCCGCGTATCCGCACGCCGTCCGGCGGGGGTACCCGCAGCCGCACGCCGTCCCGCAGCCGCCCGCGTATCCGCACGCCGTCCGGCGGGGGTACCCGCAGCCGCCGTGCCCGCCGCGGAACCGGACGTCCGGCGGATGAACGCGGTCCGGGGCATCCGGACACCCCAAGACTCCCACTCGCATCTCCCACCCATGAGGTAGTACGCCATGACGCAGCCGCCGAACCAGCCCCCGCAGGGAGGCTTCGGAGCCCCACAGGATCCTCAGCAGGGGACTCCGCAGCAGCCCCAGCAGCCCGCCCAGCCGCCGCAGATGCCGCCCGCCCCGCAGGGCCCGCCGCAGACGCCGCCGCCGGAGGCACCCCCCGGCGCCCCAGCACCCGGCTACGGGGACCCCCAGCAGCCTCCGGCCCCCGGCTACGGCTACCCGCAGCAGCCTCCGGCCCAGCCCGGTTACGGCTATCCCCAGCAGCCTCCGGGCCAGCCGGGCCCGTACAGCCAGGCGCCCGGGCCGTACAGCCAGCCGGCCGGCCCGTACAACCAGCCCGGCCCCTATGGGGGTTACCCGGCGCAGCCGCAGTATCCGGGCGCGCCGGCCCCCGGGGGCGGTGGCGCGGGCGGTTTCTTCAAGGGCAGGACGGGGATCGTCGTGGCGGCGTCGGCCGCGGCGCTGCTCGTCGTCGGCGGCGGCACCTGGTACGCACTGAGCGGCGACGACAAGAAGGACGACAAGCCGAGCGTCAGCAAGTCCAGCGACGACCCGAAGCCCACCGGCTCCGCCTCCGTCGACCAGGGCGACGGCGAGGGCACCGGCCGCGAGGGCGACGACGACCTCAACGCCGGGCGCAAGGACGGCGAGGCCAAGGTCCTCTTCCTGACGAAGAACGACACCGACCTGCCCCGCGGCGGCGCCGACGTCTTCGGCCCGTGGGTGACCGGCGACACGGTCGTCAAGGCCATGTACCGGGAAGTGGCCGGCTACTCGGTGGCCGACGGCAGCAAGAAGTGGAGTGTTTCGCTCCCTGCGGAGGTGTGCTCGGCGACGGTGCAGTCCTCCGCCGACGGCAAGATCGTCGTCGGTGTGATGGACGGTCTCACCGACAAGGCCAAGTGCAACGACCTTCAGATGATCGACACGAAGGCGGGCAAGGCGGGCTGGAAGAAGCCGATCCCCAAGCCTTCCGGCCTCTTCGCCTCGCTCGCCGACTACACCCTGTCCATCTCCGGCAAGACCCTCGCGGTGGGCGGCGGCAGCAACTCGTACGGCTTCGACCTGGCCAGTGGCAAGCAGCTCTTCGGCAAGCCCACGAGCGGCTGCAAGCCGTACGCGTTCGCCGGGGGACCCAAGCTGATCGCCGGTGCCCGCTGCGACTCCGACCCGGACAAGCCCAAGCACCAGATCCAGCAGATCGACCCGTCCACCGGCAAGCCCCAGTGGACGTACAGCACGCCGGAGGGCTGGGAGGTCAGCAAGGTCTACTCGGTCAGCCCGCTGGTCGTCTCCATCACCCAGCGCAAGCCGGAGAAGAAGTGGTCGATCATCGCGCTGACCGACAACGGCAAGCTGCGTTCGCAGATCTCGGGCGGCAAGAACGACAAGTTCCAGCCGCGCTGCGGCGGGGCCTTCGTGGTCTTCGGGTCGAACCTCGAGGGCTGCACGGGTGTCGCCGCCGACGCGAAGCACTTCTACATGGCCACGGAGACCGAGTACGGCAAGGCCAACGAGCTCGTCGCCTTCGACCTCGACTCCGGCAAGGAGGCATGGCGCGCGCCCGCGGGTGGTGAGCGCAAGATGACCCCGCTGCGCATGGAGGGCGGCAAGGTCCTCGTCTACATGCAGCCGTCGTACGACACGGGCGGCGGTGTGGCCGTCGTCGAACCGACCGGCGGGGCGCCGAAGACGCTGCTCCAGCACCCGGCCTCGACCGCGCAGATCGAGAACTCCTTCTACTCGCCGCAGATGGCGTTCGCCGAGGGGCGGTTCTTCATCGCCAGCGGTCGCGTGAGCGCCGCCAACGACAAGGAGGAGAAGGAGAAGAAGACCATGATGGGCTTCGGTCAGTGACCGCCTCCTTCGCCTCCGCAGGACCCGCCTTCCGCTCTCCAGGGGTAACCACGCCATGACGCAGCCGCCGCCACCACCGAACCAACCTCCCGGCCCGCCGCCCAATCAGCCGCCGAACCAATCTCCCGGCCCGCCGCCGAACCAGCCGCCGGGGCAGCCGCAGGATCAGCCTCCGGGCGGCTTCGGGCTCTCGAAGGAGCAGCCGCAGCAGCCGCAGCAGCCGGCCGGCGGGTACGGCACTCCGCCGCCACCGCAGAGCCGGCCCCCGGGCTACCCCCAGACGCCCCCGCAGGACCCGCCGCCGGCCGAGCCCGGCTACGGCTACCCGCAGACGCACCCGCAGGCCCCGCCTGCGGGTGCGCCCTACGGATACCCGCAGCAGGGCGCACCCGGCCAGCCGGCCTACGGTGCGCCGACCCGGCCGATGCAGGCGCAGCCGGCCCGTCCGGAGGGCGGCGGCGGGTTCCTGAACAAGACGCAGCTGCAGATCGTCGTCGCCGCGTGCCTCGCCATCGTCCTGATCATCGGCGGGGGCTTCTGGTACTCCACGACCAAGGACGACGGCGGCAAGCAGGACCAGGCCAAGAACAGCTCGGACGGCACGGGCGGCGAGGACGGCGACAAGGACGGCAAGGGCGAGGAGCAGGCCGCCCCCGACGGCCCGGGCACGGAGAAGGCCCCGGCCGACCCCGCCTCCAAGGTCTCCTTCCAGCTGCCGCTCCCGCCGCGCCTCGACGTGACCGGCGTGCCCGGCTCCTGGGTCACCGACAAGGCGTACGTCAAGACGGGTGTGAACTCGATCGACGCGTACGACGTCGCCAAGGGTTCGAAGCTCTGGAGCCTGCCGATGCCCGGTCAGGTCTGTGCCGCCTCGCGACAGGTGACGGACGACGACAAGACGGCGGTCGTCTTCGAGGAGAAGAAGCGGACCAAGAGCGACAAGGGCTATCCGCGGTGCTCCGAGGTCGGTGTCGTCGACCTGACCACCGGCAAGCTGCTGTGGAGCAAGTCCGTCACCGGCGGCTCGAGCGGTGACGGCAAGGCCCGCTTCGACCAGGTCACCATCAGCGGCAACACGGTGGCCGCGGGCTACCTCGGCGGCAGCGCCGCCTTCGACCTGGCCAACGGCGCCGTCCGCTGGAAGCCCACCGTCGACGCCGAGCAGTGCAAGGACATCGGCTACGGCGGCGGCAAGGCGCTCATCGCGGTGCGCCAATGCGGTTCGTACAACGACCCGCAGGTCGTCATCCAGGCGCTCAGCCCCGAGGACGGCACCCCGCTTTCCTCGTACAAGATGCCCGCGGGCGTCAAGGACGCACGGGTCGTCTCCTCCGATCCGCTGGTCGTCGCGGCCGACGTCGGTGACACGGGGATGTTCGGCATCTCGGACTTCTTCTCGATCGACGGCAAGACCGGGAAGCTGCGGGCCAGGATCGCCGCGCCGGGCGACAAGTACCTCGCGAGGTGCCCGGCCAGCGACGGTGTCGAGGGGTGCCAGTTCGTGGTCGTCGGCAACGACCGGCTCTACCTGCCGACGGAGGAGCACGAGGGGACGGGTGAGTCGTACTCGCGGACCAACGAGATCGTCGCCTTCGACCTCGCCACCGGAAAGGCGGTCAGCGGCCGTGCGGACGCCGGGGAGGGCTACCACTCGCTGCCGCTGCGCATGGACGGCGGCAACGTGATCGCCTACAAGTGGCCCCCGTACGACAAGGGTGGCCAGGTCGTCAGCATCAACGGCACCACGCTCAAGGAGACCGTCCTGCTGGTGAATCCGGCCGACAAGACGGTGCGGGACGCGGAGACGAGCTTCGTCGAGACCGGCTCCGAGTACCGCTTCAGGAACGGGCGCCTGTTCATCGCGGACGACACCCTGAGCGATCCCAGCGGCAGCAGCTCGTCGAAGTACCTGGCGATCTCCTTCGGCCCCAAGGGCTGAGAGCCCGCCGGCAGCACACACCGCACCGCGGCCCGGTCCATCGCTTCGGCGAGGGGCCGGGCCGTTTCCGTGCCCCGTGCCGGGCCGTTGCCGTGCCCCCGTGCCGGTGTCGTGTCCCCGTCCCCGTCCCCGTCCCCGTGCCGGGGCCGGTGTCGTTCTCCGTGCCAGGCCGATGTCGTGTCCCCGTCCCCGTGCCGCGTCGTGGTCGCTCGCCCCCTCGCCGTACAGCACGTTCGCCCCATGAGTACAGCAAGTGAACCTGTTTGGTGAGGAATTCGGCATTCTGGGGGGCTTCTGCGGAGATAGGGGCGCGCACCGTCGAACAAGCGTGTAACTTGCCGGGACTGACGGTAGCGGGGAGGGCCGGGGGGCCGGGTCCAGCGGGACGGGGATGGGTCAATGGGCGTGCGGCTCATGGTGGTCGACGACCACAGACTGCTCGCGGAGGCGCTCGCCTCCGCGCTGAAACTGCGCGGGCACCGGGTGCTCGCGGCGGCGGCGCCCGCGGCCGGAGCGGCCGAGCTGGTGATCGCCAGAGCGCCCGAGGTGTGCCTGCTGGGCACGGCGGCGCCCGCGGAGCCGGGTGTGTTCGACCCGGTCGTACGGATCAAGCGGGAGCGGCCGCAGGTGGCGGTGGTGGTGCTCGGCCCGGTGCCGAGTCCCCGCGGGATAGCCGCGGCGTTCGCCGCCGGCGCGTCCGGCTATGTGCGGCACGACGAGCGCATCGAAGGGGTCGAGCGGGCGCTGGTGAAGGCGCGGGCGGGCGAGGCGGCTGTGGCGCCGCAGCTGTTGCAGGGCGCGTTCGCGGAGCTGCTCAACCCGGCCGCCCAGCCGGACGACGAGGGTCGGCGGCTGCTGCGCCTGCTGACGCCGCGCGAGGTCGAGGTGCTGGTGCGGGTCGCGGAGGGCGAGGACACCCGGCTGATCGCCGTGGGTATGGGGATCGCGCCGAGCACCGCCCGTACGCATGTACAGCGCGTGCTGATGAAGCTGGGAGTGGGCTCCCGGCTGGAGGCGGCGGCGCTTGCCGCCCGGACCGGTCTGCTGGACCGGGCGGCGTACCGGACGCGGCGGGCCGGTCCGGCGTAGCGGCGGTTCCGCGGCTCTCACATTGACTCGGGCTGTTGAGTTATGCTTTCTTGTGTTCGATTCTGTTGGATTGGGAGTGGTTGAGGGAGCTCCGTGTGAAGAAGACGTCGATCAGCCTCGCCGACGGCCGTGAGCTGATCTACTACGACTCGCGTGACGACGCCGTGCGTGCCACGGTGGACCGCCGCCCCCTCGACACCGTCGCCACCACCGCCGAGATCAGGCGTGACCCGCTGCTCGGCGACTCCGTCGCGATCGCCTCGCACCGCCAGGCCCGCACCTACCACCCGCCGGCCGACGAGTGCCCCCTCTGCCCCTCGCGCGACGGCCGTCTCAGCGAAGTCCCGGCCGCCGACTACGATGTCGCCGTCTTCGAGAACCGCTTCCCCTCCCTCGCCGGCGACGCGGGCCGCTGCGAGGTCGTCTGCTTCACCTCCGGCCACGACGCGTCCTTCGCCGACCTCACCGAGGAGCAGGCCGGTCTGGTCCTCGACGCGTGGACGGACCGCACGGCGGACCTCGCCGAACTGCCCCAGGTCGAGCAGGTCTTCTGCTTCGAGAACCGCGGCGCGGAGATAGGCGTCACCCTCGGCCACCCGCACGGGCAGATCTACGGCTACCCGTTCGTGACCCCGCGCACCGAGCTGATGCTCCGCTCCCTCGCCTCCCACCACGAGCAGACCGGCCGCAACCTCTTCGACGACGTCGTCGCCCGCGAGCGCGAGGACGGCGTGCGGGTGGTCCTGGAGGGCGAGCACTGGATCGCCTTCGTGCCGTACGCGGCGCACTGGCCGTACGAGGTGCACCTCCACCCCCGGCGGCGGGTCGCGGACCTGAGGGCGCTCGACGACGCGGCGCGCGCGGAGTTCCCGCGGGTCTATCTGGAGCTGCTCCGGCGCTTCGACCGGATCTTCGGCCCCGGCGAACCGCCCACGCCCTACATCGCCGCCTGGCACCAGGCGCCGTTCCGCGCCGAGGGCAGGGACGCCTTCGGCCTCCATCTCGAGCTTTTCACCATCCGCCGCACTTCCGGCAAGCTGAAGTTCCTCGCGGGTTCCGAATCCGGTATGAGCGTGTTCATCAACGACGTGCCGCCGGAGGCCGCGGCGCGGCGACTGCGAGAGGTAGCGAGCTAAGTGAGCGACAAGTACCTGGTCACCGGCGGTGCGGGATATGTCGGCAGTGTGGTGGCGCAGCATCTGCTGGAGGCCGGACACCGGGTGACCGTCCTGGACGACCTCTCCACCGGTTTCCGCGAAGGAGTCCCGGCGGGCGCCGAGTTCGTCGAGGGCCGTGTCCAGGACGCCGCCGAGTGGCTGGACGCCTCGTACGACGGGGTGCTGCACTTCGCGGCCTTCTCGCAGGTCGGCGAGTCGGTCGCGAAGCCGGAGAAGTACTGGGCGAACAACGTCGGCGGCACCATGGAGCTGCTCGCCGCCATGCGCTCCGCCGGTGTGCGCACGCTGGTCTTCTCCTCCACCGCGGCCACTTACGGCGAGCCCGTCTCCACCCCCATCACGGAGTTGGACCCCACCGCGCCCACCAGCCCCTACGGCGCCTCCAAGCTCGCCGTCGACCACATGATCTCCGGCGAGGCGGCGGCCCACGGGCTCGCGGCGGTCTCCCTGCGCTACTTCAACGTCGCGGGCGCCTACGGCGAATGCGGCGAGCGCCACGACCCCGAGTCGCACCTCATTCCCCTGGTCCTCCAGGTCGCTCTCGGCCGGCGCGAGTCGATCTCCGTCTACGGCGACGACTACCCGACGCCGGACGGCACCTGCGTGCGCGACTACATCCACGTCGCCGACCTGGCGGAGGCCCATCTCCTCGCGCTGGAGGCGGCGACCGCGGGGGAGCACCTGATCTGCAACCTCGGCAACGGCAACGGCTTCTCGGTGCGCGAGGTCGTCCAGACGGTCCGTGAGGTCACCGGCCACCCGGTGCCCGAGGTGGTCGCGGAACGCCGGGGCGGCGACCCCGCCGTACTGGTCGCCTCCGCGGCCACGGCCCGGGAGCGCCTGGGCTGGAAGCCGAGCCGCGCCGACCTGGCCGGCATCGTGTCGGACGCCTGGGCATTCGCCCGCAGGAGGGAGAACGGTTCATGAGCTTCACGGGCGAGGGTGTGTGGGCGGCACCCGGCAGGGTGAATCTGATCGGTGAACACACCGACTACAACGACGGTTTCGTGATGCCCTTCGCGCTGCCGCACACCACGGTGGCGACCGTCGCCCGGCGCGACGACGGCGTCCTGCGGCTGTCCTCCGCGGACATGGACGGCGACCCGGTCGAACTGCGCGTCGACGATCTCGCCCCCGGTGGCCCCGGCGGCTGGACCGACTACCCGGCGGGCGTGGTCTGGGCGCTGCGCGACGCGGGCCACGCGGTCGGCGGCGCGGACATCCACTACGAGTCGACCGTGCCCACCGGCGCCGGCCTCTCCTCGTCCGCGGCGATCGAGGTCGTCACCGCCCTCGCCTTCAACGACCTGTACGGACTGGGGCTGGAGCGGTGGCGTACGGCCCGCCTGTGCCAGCGGGCGGAGAACGTCTACGTCGGCGCCCCGACCGGGATCATGGACCAGACGGCCGCCGCCTGCTGCACCGAAGGCCACGCCCTGCACCTGGACACCCGTGACCTCTCCCAGCGGCAGATCCCCTTCGACCTGGCCGCCCACGGCCTCGAACTCCTCGTCGTCGACACCCGCGTCAAGCACGCCCACAGCGACGGCGAGTACGGCAAGCGGCGCGCGGGCTGCGAGGCGGGTGCGGCGGTGCTCGGCGTGGACGCGCTGCGGGACGTGCCGTACGACGCGCTGGACGAGGCCCTCGCCCGGATCGACGACCCCGGGGTGCGGCCCCTGGTGCGGCACATCGTGACGGAGAACCACCGGGTCGAGCGGGTGATCGACCATCTGGAGGCGGGCGAGGTCCGGGCGATCGGCCCCGTACTGACCGAGGGGCACGCCTCCCTGCGGGACGACTTCGCGATCTCCTGCCCGGAGCTGGACCTCGTCGTCGACACGGCGCTGGCGGCCGGCGCGCTGGGGGCGCGGATGACGGGCGGCGGCTTCGGCGGCTCGGCGATCGTGCTGACGGAGACGTCCGCGTCGCCGACCGTGACCAAGTCGGTCACGGCGGCGTTCGAGGCGTCCTCGTTCCGGGCGCCGCGCGTCTTCACCGCGACCCCCTCCCAGGGGGCGCGCCGCCTGTCCTGAGACGCCGCTCACGCCCCGGCAGGCACAGGGGCCACACCGTGAACACGTCGGCCGATCAGTTCTGCAAATCGCCTTCCGACGCCGCCCCGCGTCCGTACGCTGAACCTCGGCACCGGTGGGGGCCGGTGTTGATCAGGGGGCGAAACAGCCGGGTACGGCGCCCGGGGCGGGGGTATCAGTCACAGCACGGCGGCGGCCGGTGCTGGATCCTCCGTCTCCCGGGCGGCGTGCCCGTGCCGGTCTGCCTCCGAGACTGGGGGTGCTTTGTGGTCCGTATCCGGGTCCTGGTCGTCGACGACCACCGGATCTTCGCCGAATCGCTCGCCGCGGCCCTCACGGCGGAGCCCGATGTCGAGGTCGCCGCGGCCGGCAGCGGCCCTGCCGCGCTGCGCTGCCTCGAGCGTGCCGCGGCAGAGGGCCGCAGATTCGACGTGATGCTCGTCGACGCCGACCTGGGGGCCGCCGCCGCGGTGCCCGCGCCCGCGTCCTTCGCGGTCGCCCGCGCGGTGGCCGACGGCGTGGCGGACGGCGTGGTCGACGGCATCTCGCTGGTCGCGGGCGTCCGCTCGGTGCAGCCCGCGGTGCGCTCGGTGGTGCTCGCCCAGAAGGACGACGCCCACCGGGCGGCTCTCGCGCTGCAGGCCGGTGCCTGCGGCTGGGTGGCCAAGGACTGCTCGCTGCAGCGCCTGCTCGCGGTGGTGCGCGGGGTGCTGCGCGACGAGACGCATCTGGCGCCGGCCCTGCTCACCGGCGTGTTGCGGGAGATGACGACGGCCCGCAAGCACCGCACGGAGAGCGAGCGGCTGGTGGAGTCGCTGACGCCGCGTGAGCAGGAGGTGCTGCGCTGCATGGTCGCGGGCCTGGGGCGCAAAGCCGTCGCCGAGCGCCTCTTCCTGTCCCCGCACACCGTTCGGACCCATATGCAGAACGTGCTGGGGAAGCTGGGCGTCCATTCCACCCTCGCCGCCGTCGCCCTGGCCCGCCGGGCGGGTGTGGGGCCCGCCGATCTAACCGGGGATGTTGTCGAACGGGGCGGTCAGCCGGCGTAGCAGCGCGGCCAGCTCCGCGCGCTGGGCGCGGGACAGCTCGGAGAGGATCGCGCGCTCCTGCGCGAGCAGCCCGGCCAGCGCCTGGTCCGCCCGGTCGCGGCCCTCGGGGGTCAGCCGGACCAGGACCCCGCGCCGGTCACTGGGGTCGGGCAGCCGCTCCACCAGGTTCTTCTTGGCCAGGCGGTCGATGCGGTTGGTCATCGTGCCGGAAGTGACCAGCGTCTGGGTGAGGAGCTGGCCGGGGGAGAGCTGGTACGGCGCCCCGGCGCGGCGCAGCGAGGTGAGCACGTCGAACTCCCACGGCTCGAGCTGGTGCTCGGAGAAGGCGATGCGGCGGGCACGGTCGAGATGGCGGGCGAGCCTGGAGACGCGGCTGAGCACCTCGAGCGGTTCCACGTCGAGGTCCGGGCGCTCACGGCGCCATGCTCCGACCAGTCGATCGACCTCGTCCTCCATGTCGATCAGTGTAGAGGGTCTGTCGATGTGAAGTCTCTTGACGTCAAGATATAGTCTGCTGGACTATTGGGCATGGTCGGCCCGGAGCACCGTTCCGTTTCGGCCAATGACGTTCCTGCGAGGGGGACTTGACCATGCACACCGCGCCCACCTGGGACCCAGAGCAGTACCTCCGCCATGCCGGGCACCGCGCCCGTCCCTTCCTCGACATGCTCGCCCGTATACCCACGCTGCCCTCGGGCAGTCGCCCCGCCCGGATCGCCGACCTCGGCTGCGGCCCCGGGAATGTCACCGCTCTGCTCGCCGACCGCTGGCCCGACGCCCACATCACCGGCTTCGACCTCTCACCGGAGATGCTCGCCCAGGCCGAGAAGGACCACGCCGGAACCACCGCGGGCGGTGGCCTGCTCGACTTCCGGCCCGCCGACGCGGCGCACTGGACACCGGACGAGCCGTACGACCTCATCGTGTCCAACGCCGCCCTGCAATGGGTGCCGAACCACCCCGAGTCCTTCGCCGTCTGGATCGACGGACTCGTCCCCGGCGGCACCCTCGCCTTCCAGGTCCCGGGCAACTTCACCTCGCCCAGCCACGCCCTCCTCGGCGAGCTGTGCGAGACCCCCCGGTGGCGCGGCCGCCTCGGCGACCACGGCCGGCGCTACGTCCACATACTGGAGCCCGCCGACTACCTCGTCCGCCTCGCCGACCTCGGCTGCGACGCCGACGCCTGGGAGACCACCTATCTCCAGCTGCTCGGCGGCGAGGACCCGGTACTGGAATGGGTCAAGGGCACTGCCCTGCGGCCCGTGCTCACCGAGCTCGCCGACGACCCGGCGGCCGGGGCGGAGTTTCTCGGCCAGTACCGGGACCTGCTCCGCAAGGCGTATCCGCCCGGCCCGCACGGCACGGTGTTCCCCTTCCGGCGGATCTTCGCCGTCGCCCGCAAGGTGTCGTGACGGCGTACCGGTGGTGCCGCGCGGTGACGGCGTACCGGTGGTGCCGCACGGTGACGCCGCACCGGTGGTGCCGCACGGTGACGGCGTACCGGTGGCGACGGAAGGGCGCCCCGCGGCCCGCGGGGCGCCCTTGCGTGTCCGGGTACCGGCAGGAGCGCTAGTTCTTGCGGTGCCCTATGAGCCGCGGCTTCTGCTCCAGGCCGTCGAGCCCGTGCCAGGCCAGATTCACCAGATGGGCCGCCACCTCCGCCTTCGGGGGGCGGCGCGCGTCCAGCCACCACTGGCCCGTCAGGGCCACCATGCCGACCAGCGCCTGCGCGTACAGCGGGGCGAGCCCCGGATCGAAGCCCCGGTTCTTGAACTCCATGCCCAGGATGTCCTCGACCTGGGTGGCGATGTCACTGATCAGGGACGCGAACGTGCCCGTCGACTGGGCGACCGGCGAATCGCGCACCAGGATGCGGAAACCGTCCGTGTCCGTCTCGATGTAGTCCAGCAGGGCGAACGCCGCCTGCTCCAGCAGCTCCCGTGGATGCCCGGCGGTCAGCGCCCCCGTCACCATGTCGAGGAGTTGGCGCATCTCGCGGTCCACGACGACGGCGTAGAGCCCCTCCTTGCCGCCGAAGTGCTCGTACACGACAGGCTTGGAGACCCCCGCCTTGGCCGCGATCTCCTCGACGGAGGTGCCCTCGAAGCCCTTCTCCGCGAACAGCGCACGGCCGATGTCCAACAGCTGCTCGCGACGCTCGGCGCCGGTCATGCGGACGCGGCGTACCCGCCTGCTGCCGGGCGTCCCGGTCTTGTCCGGCCTGCCGATACTTCCGTCACTCGCCACGATGTCAATCATGCCGCCTTCGCGGCATCACTCTCGCCGCGGCTTTCACCGGCCTCGGAGCCGGTGCGCCGTGCGTCGATACGGGACCGCTGCGGCCAGCGCACGTCGTACGCCCAGCCGGCCATCTCGAACCAGCGGATCAGCCGCGCGCTGGAGTCGAGCTGCCCGCGCAGCACACCGTGCCGGGCGCTCGTCGGGTCGGCGTGGTGCAGGTTGTGCCACGACTCGCCGCACGACAGCACCGCCAGCCACCACACGTTCCCCGAGCGGTCGCGCGACTTGAAGGGGCGCTTGCCCACGGCGTGGCAGATCGAGTTGATCGACCAGGTCACATGGTGCAGCAGCGCCACGCGGACCAGCGAGCCCCAGAAGAACGCCGTGAACGCGCCCCACCACGACATGGTCACCAGGCCGCCGACCAGCGGCGGGATCGCCAGCGAGAGCGCCGTCCAGTAGATGAAGTCCCGCGAGATCCGGTGGAGCGCCGGGTCCTTGATCAGATCCGGCGCGTACTTGTGCTGCGGCGTCCGCTCCTCGTCGAACATCCATCCGATGTGCGCCCACCACAGGCCCTTCATCAGTGCCGGCACCGTCTCGCCGAACCGCCACGGCGAGTGCGGGTCGCCCTCCGCGTCGGAGTACTTGTGGTGCTTGCGATGGTCGGCCACCCAGCGCACCAGCGGCCCCTCGACCGCGAGGGAGCCCATGATCGCCAGTGCGATGCGCAGCGGCCGCTTGGCCTTGAAGGAACCGTGCGTGAAGTAGCGGTGGAAACCGATCGTGATGCCGTGGCAGCCGATGTAGTACATCGCCACGAGCAGTCCGAGGTCGAGCCAGCTCACCCCCCATCCCCAGGCCAGCGGCACGGCCGCGAGAAGGGCCAGGAACGGGACCGTGATGAACAGCAGCAGGGCGATCTGCTCGATCGACCGCTTGCGGTCACCACTTCTGGTCGCGTAGGGGGTGGCCGGATCAGGGCTCTTCGGGGCATCGTCCAGCAGATCGGGGCTTGTGGTCATGTGGGTTCCCTGGGGTCGGGAGAAGGGGACGGGCGCCCGGCTACGGTTCCGTAACCTACGGCGACGTAAGTATGACAGCGCCGAGCGGCACGGCAAGAGACCTGCGGACAACGCCGTGGAAACGGACACCTATCCTGGGTGCGTCGGACAGCGCGGTCCGCAAGCCTCCAGTACCCCTCCAGACGTGCTCAAACACTGCAAGGAGCCGCACCTGTGAGCAGTGCCGACCAGACACCCACCGCCAGTGCAGAACTGCGCGCCGACATCCGCCGACTGGGCGATCTTCTGGGCGAGACCCTCGTCCGCCAGGAGGGCCCCGAACTCCTCGACCTCGTCGAGCGGGTCCGGGCGCTGACACGCACGGACGGTGAGGCCGCAGCAGAGCTGCTGGGCGACACCGACCTGGAGACCGCGGCCAAGCTGGTCCGCGCCTTCTCCACCTACTTCCACCTCGCCAACGTCACCGAGCAGGTGCACCGCGGCCACGAGATGCGCGAGAGGCGGGCCGCCGAGGGCGGCCTGCTGGCCCGTACCGCCGACCGGCTCAAGGACGCGGACCCGCAGCACCTGCGCGAGACCGTGAAGAACCTGAACGTACGGCCCGTTTTCACCGCCCACCCCACGGAGGCGGCCCGCCGCTCCGTGCTCAACAAGCTGCGCCGCATCGCCGAGCTGCTGGAGAACCCGGGCATCGCGGCCGACCGGCGCCGCCACGACCTGCGGCTCGCCGAGCACATCGACCTCATCTGGCAGACCGACGAACTGCGCGTCGTCCGCCCGGAGCCCGCCGACGAGGCCCGCAACGCCATCTACTACCTCGACGAGCTGCACGCCGGCGCCGTCGGCGACGTCCTGGAGGACCTCGCCGCCGAACTCGAGCGCGTCGGCGTCGAGCTTCCCCCGGGCACCAGGCCGCTCACCTTCGGCACCTGGATCGGCGGCGACCGGGACGGCAACCCGAACGTCACCCCGGCCGTCACCTGGGACGTGCTGATCCTCCAGCACGAGCACGGCATCACCGACGCCATCGAGGTCATCGACTACCTCCGCGGCCTGCTGTCGAACTCCATCCGCTACGCCGGAGCCACCGAGCAACTGCTCGCCTCCCTCCAGACCGACCTGGAGCGGCTGCCCGAGATCAGCCCCCGCTACAAGCGCCTCAACGCCGAGGAGCCCTACCGGCTCAAGGCCACCTGCATCCGCCAGAAGCTGGTCAACACCCGCGAACGCCTCGCCAAGGGCACCCCGCACGAGGAAGGCCGCGACTACCTCGGCACCGCCGAGCTCATCGCCGACCTCACCGTCATCCAGACCTCGCTGCGCGAACACCGCGGCGGCCTGTTCGCCGACGGCCGGATGGACCGGGTCATCCGCACCCTGTCCGCGTTCGGGCTCCAGCTCGCCACCATGGACGTACGCGAGCACGCCGACGCCCACCACCACGCCCTGGGCCAGCTCTTCGACAGGCTCGGCGAGGAGTCCTGGCGGTACGCCGACATGCCGCGCGAGTACCGGCAGAAGCTGCTCGCCAAGGAGCTCCGCTCCCGCCGCCCGCTCGCCCCGACCCCGGCCCCGCTGGACGCCGCCGGTGAGAAGACCCTCGGGGTCTTCCACACCGTCAAGGAAGCCTTCGAAAGGTTCGGGCCCGAGGTCATCGAGTCGTACATCATCTCGATGTGCCAGGGCGCCGACGACGTCTTCGCCGCCGCGGTCCTCGCCCGCGAGGCCGGACTGGTCGACCTGCACGCCGGCTGGGCCAAGATCGGCATCGTGCCGCTGCTGGAGACCACCGACGAGCTCAGGGCCGCCGACGTCATCCTCGACGACATGCTCGCCGACCCCTCCTACCGCCGGCTCGTCTCGCTCCGCGGTGACGTCCAGGAGGTCATGCTCGGCTACTCCGACTCCTCCAAGTTCGGCGGCATCACCACCAGCCAGTGGGAGATCCACCGCGCCCAGCGCAGACTGCGGGACGTCGCCCACCGCTACGGGGTCCGTCTGAGGCTCTTCCACGGCCGCGGCGGAACCGTCGGCCGGGGCGGCGGCCCCTCGCACGACGCGATCCTCGCCCAGCCCTGGGGGACCCTCGAGGGCGAGATCAAGGTCACCGAGCAGGGCGAGGTCATCTCCGACAAGTATCTGATCCCGTCCCTGGCCAGGGAGAACCTCGAGCTGACGGTCGCCGCCACGCTCCAGGCATCCGCCCTGCACACCGCGCCGCGCCAGTCCGACGAGTCGCTCGCGCGCTGGGACGCGGCCATGGACACCGTCTCCGACGCCGCCCACGCCGCCTACCGCAGGCTCGTCGAGGACCCGGACCTGCCCGCGTACTTCTTCGCCGCCACCCCCGTCGACCAGCTCGCCGAGCTCCACCTCGGCTCGCGGCCCTCCCGCCGCCCCGACTCCGGTGCGGGCCTCGACGGGCTGCGGGCCATCCCGTGGGTCTTCGGGTGGACGCAGTCACGTCAGATCGTGCCCGGCTGGTTCGGTGTCGGCTCCGGTCTCAAGGCACTGCGCGAAGCGGGGCTCGACACCGTCCTGACCGAGATGCACGAGCGGTGGCACTTCTTCCGCAACTTCCTGGACAACGTCGAGATGACGCTGGCCAAGACGGACCTGCGGATCGCCCGGCACTACGTCGACACCCTCGTGCCCGACCACCTGAAGCACGTCTTCGAGACGATCGAGGCCGAGCACGCCCTCACCGTCAGCGAGGTGCTGAAGGTGACCGGCAACGACGAACTGCTCGGCTCCAACCCGGTGCTGCAGCAGACGTTCGCCATCCGCGACGCCTACCTGGACCCGATCTCCTACCTCCAGGTCGCACTGCTCAAGCGCCAGCGCGACACGGCCGCACGCGGCGAGGAGCCGGACCCCCTGCTGTCCCGCGCCCTGCTGCTCACCGTCAACGGAGTCGCCGCCGGTCTGCGCAACACCGGCTGACACCCACGGCGACACGGCGGTGCCCCCCACCCGGACTGAAGGTGGGGGGCACCGCCGTTCATCGGTACGTCAGTGCTGACGGGCCGTACGGCGCCGCGCCAGCAGGTAGCCGCCACCGGCGACGAGCGCGGCAGCGACCGCGGCGAGCACGCCGACCGGCGCGCCGTTGCCGGTCTCCGCCAGGTCGCCGGAGGCGCCTGCCGCGGGGCTCTCGGAAGCCGCCGGCTCCGTGGCGTCGCCCGACTCCGCCGGGGTGGACGGCGTGCTGCCGTCGTCCTCACCGGGCTTCTCGTCCGGCTTGTCGTCGTCCTCACCGGGCTTCTCGTCCGGCTTGTCGCCGGGCTGCTCGTCCGGCTGCTCGTCCGGCTTCTCGTCCGGCTTGTCACCAGGCTTCTCGCCCGGCTTCTCGCCCGGCTTGTCGCCGGGGTTTTCCGGTGTGCCCTCGCCGGCCGGGCAGGTGTGCGAGAGGTTGAACTTGTTCTTCGGGACGCTGCCCTCGATCTCGGCGGTGACGGAGGTGAGCGTCGCCCCCGGCTCCGAGGCCACGTAGGCGTGCATGTCGGAAGGCGGGCCGAAGGAGGTGAGTACCTGCGTGCCACCGGGCTCGAAGGTCGCCGTCAGCTTGACGAAGTGCGCCTTGTTGCCGGGCAGTACGAAGTGCCAGCCGTCCTTGTCCGCCGGGATGTCGGCGCAGTTGCCGAACCCCTGCTGCGGGGCGCCCTTGTCCATCGCGGTACGCGGCAGCTCCTGACGGAGCACAGGGCTGGAGGTGCCGTCAGTGGCGAACGCGGGAGCGGCACTCGCGGCGAGCAGCAGAGAAGCCACGGCGGGCGCGGCGACGGCCCAACGGTTCCTGGAAATGGGCATGTGTGACCTCGGGGACGGAGGAGCAAGAGGAAGCCGTGGGAGGTGGCGGCTCAGCATCTTGCGAACTCACGGCCCGGTCAAGCTCTCTTCCTCCCCATCTGCACCGAGGGGCACTCTTCGTCCCTATAGTTCTGATAACGATCAGGTCAATCCGCCATCGCCACCAGGCCCCGGCTGCTCACAGCACAAGGAACGACGCCAGCAGCAGCGCCCCGCCCGCGCCTGCCGCACCCCAGGCGGCCCGCGTAAGCCGCAGCCCGCCGCCGAGCACCGGGGCCGCCAGCAGCAGCGCCCCGCCCAGCGGCACCCAGGCGTACAGCCCGCCCGCCGGCCCCGTACGTACGGCCTCGGCGGTACCCGGCTTGAGCACGACGTCCAGCGTCGCGCCCTTCTTCACCGCGACCGACTCCCGGATCGTCACCTTCGCGCGGTCGGGTGCCGGCGCCCGCGGTGTGTACGCGCCGGTGCAGACGTCGTCCGCGCAGCGGGAGACGGCGAGCGTGCCGTGCTCCCGGCCTTTGGAGAGCAGAATGTGCTGCGCGGTGCTCCACGACGACCAGAAGCCCGCGACCAGCAGCAGAAGAGCGACGAGCGCCATCGCCGCGTTGCGCGCGAGGACGAGTATCCGGCCGGAGGAGTTCCGTTTCATGGCCCGCGATCCTTGGCCATAGGGCTACGCGCGGTCAACTCCGATCGGCTTGAGGAGACCGGAGTCTCAGGGCCCGCCCACCCCGCCGACCCCGCACACCTCAGGAGTTGTACGTCCCCTGCGCCCGCTCCAGACCGTCGATCACCAGAGCCTCCACCGCGTCCGCCGCCCGGTCCACGAAGTAGTCCAGCTCCTTGCGCTCCGCTGACGAGAAGTCCTTCAGCACGAAGTCCGCGACCTGCATCCGCCCCGGCGGCCGACCGATACCGAACCGCACCCGGTGGTAGTCCGGACCCATCGCCTTCGTCATCGACTTCAGACCGTTGTGCCCGTTGTCTCCGCCGCCCAGCTTCAGCCGCAGCACCCCGTAGTCGATGTCCAACTCGTCATGGACGGCGACGATGTTCTCCGTCGGCACCTTGTAGAAATCCCGCAGCGCCGTCACGGGACCACCCGACAGATTCATGTACGACATCGGCTTCACGAGTACCACCCGCCGGCTCGACGGCCCCGGAGAACCGATCCGGCCCTCCAGCACCTGCGCCTGCGCCTTCTGCGCACGCTTGAACGAACCGCCGATCCGCTCCGCCAGCAGGTCGGCCACCATGAAACCGACATTGTGGCGGTTGGCCGCGTACCCCGGCCCCGGATTGCCGAGCCCCGCGACCAGCCAAGGGGCATTCACGTCCGACATCTGCGCCGCGTCTCCTCGTCACCGGCCCGAACAGAAAGACGGGGTGGCGGGCCGCAGCCCGCCACCCCGGTCACACAGAGCTTACGGCTCAGACCTGTGCGGCCTCGGAGCCCTCGCCCTCGCTCTCGGCGGCCGGCTCCTCCGCCTGCGAGGACAGCACCTGCAGGACGACCGCGTCGTCCTCGACGGCCAGCGTGGTGCCTTCCGGCAGGGTGATGTCCTTCGCGAGGACCGCGTCACCGGCCGACAGGCCCTCGATGGAGACCGAGACGGACTCGGGGATGTGGGTGGCCTCGGCCTCGACCGGCAGGGCGTTCATCACGTGCTCGAGCAGGAACCCACCCGGGGCGAGGTCGCCCTCGGTGTGCACCGGGATCTCGACGTTGACCTTCTCGCCGCTCTGCACGACCAGCAGGTCGACGTGCTCCAGGAAGCCCTTCAGCGGGTCGCGCTGCACGGCCTTCGGGATGGCCAGCGACTTCGTGCCCTCGAGCTCCAGGGCGATCAGGACGTTCGGCGTACGCAGGGCGAGCAGCAGCTCGTGGCCCGGCAGCGTCAGGTGGACCGGGTCGTCACCGTGACCGTACAGAACGGCGGGGACCTTGCTGGCGCGGCGGATACGGCGGGCGGCGCCCTTGCCGAACTCGGAACGGCGCTCGGCGGCGAGCTTCACCTCGGACATGTGCACTCCTCGTATGGAACAGAAAACCGGTGGCGGTCACCCGGCCACGACAGCCTGCTACGAAGAGCGCGTCGATAACGGACCGCCGCAACCTCACCGGGTGCGGCCTCCCTCGCCGAGCAACTTCCACAGTGTACCCAGCGCGCCCCGCCGCCCCAAATGGATCACCCGGCGCCAGGGCGGGGCTCAAGGCACCCCCGAGCCCGCGGCCGGACACAAGACCGGAGACAAGCCGGACACAAGAAAGGGCCGCCCCGCGCGACGCGGGGCGGCCCTGTCCGGAACGTTACGCCTGCTCCTCGAAGAGGCTCGTCACCGAACCGTCCTCGAACACCTCACGCACCGCACGGGCGATCGTCGGCGCGATCGACAGCACCTTGATCTTGTCGAGCTCCAGCTCACCCGGCGTCGGCAGCGTGTTCGTCAGCACGAACTCGCTCACCTTCGAATTCTTCAGCCGGTCCGCGGCCGGACCCGACAGGATGCCGTGCGTCGCCGTCACGATCACATCCTCCGCACCGTGCGCGAACAGCGCGTCCGCCGCGGCGCAGATCGTGCCACCCGTGTCGATCATGTCGTCGACCAGGACACACACCCGGCCCTCGACCTCACCGACGACCTCGTGCACCGTCACCTGGTTGGCGACGTCCTTGTCACGGCGCTTGTGCACGATCGCCAGCGGCGCGTCCAGCCGGTCGCACCAGCGGTCCGCCACCCGCACACGCCCGGCGTCCGGGGAGACGATCGTCAGCTTGTCGCGGTCCACCTTGGCGCCCACGTAGTCGGCCAGCACCGGCAGCGCCGACAGATGATCCACCGGGCCGTCGAAGAAGCCCTGGATCTGATCCGTGTGCAGGTCGACGGTGAGGATGCGGTGCGCACCCGCCGTCTTCAGCATGTCCGCGATCAGACGGGCCGAGATCGGCTCACGGCCGCGGTGCTTCTTGTCCTGACGGGCGTAGCCGTACGACGGGATGATCACGGTGATGCTCCGCGCGGAAGCCCGCTTCAGCGCGTCGATCATGATCAGCTGCTCCATGATCCACTTGTTGATCGGAGCCGTGTGGCTCTGCATCAAGAAGCAGTCCGCGCCCCGCGCGGACTCCTGGAACCGGACGTAGATCTCGCCGTTGGCGAAGTCGAAAGCCTTCGTCGGGACGAGGTTGACACCCAACCGGTGCGCAACCTCCTCGGCCAGCTCGGGGTGGGCGCGGCCGGAGAAGAGCATCAGCTTCTTCTCGCCGGTCGTCTTGATCCCGGTCACAGCACTGTCTCCTCAGACGTGTTCTCTGGCCGCGACGGTCCAAGGCGCAAACGTCCCGGGCGCGAGCCAGCCGAATTTGTGTGCACGTATCACGGTACGCCGAGTTCGACGCACCTGTTTCCGGTCAGTTCTCCTCGACGACCCGTTCCGTTGCCGCCGCGGCCGCCTGCGCGGCCGCGCTCCCGGGCCGCTTGCGAGCCACCCAACCCTCGATATTCCGCTGCTGGCCCCGCGCGACGGCCAGCGAACCCGCCGGCACATCCTTCGTGATCACGGATCCGGCGGCGGTGTAGGCACCGTCCCCGACGGTGACGGGAGCCACAAACATGTTGTCGGAGCCCGTCTTGCAGTGCGAACCGATCGTCGTGTGGTGCTTCGACTCCCCGTCGTAGTTCACGAACACGCTGGCCGCGCCGATGTTCGTGTACTGACCGATCGTCGCGTCACCCACGTACGACAGATGCGGAACCTTCGTTCCCTCGCCGATCGAGGAGTTCTTCATCTCGACGAACGTGCCCGCCTTGGCCTTGACGCCCAGCCGCGTGCCCGGCCGCAGATACGCGAACGGACCCACCGACGCGCCCTCGCCCACCGTGGCACCCTCCGCCACCGAGTTGTCCACCCGGCCGCCCGCGCGTACCACCGTGTCCGTCAACCGCGTGTTCGGACCCACCTCCGCGCCCTCCGCGAGGTGCGTGGCACCCAGCAGCTGCGTGCCCGGGTGCACCACCGAGTCCGGCTCGAACGTCACCGTCACGTCCACGACCACCGACGCCGGATCCACGACCGTGACACCGGCCATCATGGCCTGCTCCAGCAGGCGTTCGTTCATCAGCCTGCGGGCCTCCGCCAGCTGCACCCGGTTGTTGATACCGAGGATCTCCCGATGGTCACCGGCCACCGCCGCACCCACCCGGTGCCCCGCCTCGCGCAGGATGCCGAGCACGTCGGTGAGGTACTCCTCGCCCTGGCTGTTGTCCGTCCGCACCTTCGTCAGGGCGTCGGCGAGCAGCGCCCCGTCGAACGCGAACACACCCGAGTTGATCTCACGGATCGCGCGCTGCTCCGCGGTGGCGTCCTTGTGCTCCACGATCGCCGTCACCGCGCCGGTCGCCTCGTCCCGCACGATCCGCCCGTACCCGGTGGAGTCCGGCACCACGGCCGTCAGCACGGTCACCGCGTTGCCGTCGTCGGCGTGCGTCCGTGTCAGCTCGGACAGCGTCGCGCCCGACAGCAGCGGGGTGTCGCCGCACACGACGACCACGGTCCCCTCCGGCCCGCCGCCGAGCTCCGCCAGCCCCATGCGCACGGCGTGCCCGGTGCCGTTCTGCTCGGCCTGGAAAGCGGTCCGCGTCCCGGCGTACTGCTCTCCGAGATGGGCCTCGACCTGCTCCCGCGCATGCCCGACGACGACCACGAGCTGCTCGGGCCCGAGCTCACGTGCGGCACAGACCACATGTCCGACGAGCGACCGCCCGGCGATTTCGTGCAGGACCTTGGGCGTCTTCGACTTCATGCGGGTGCCCTCACCCGCTGCGAGAACGACGACGGCTGCCGGGCGGATGGCGCTCACGGGAATGCCCTTCGGCTTCGGGTGGTGGGACAACCGAAGGATACCGGGGGGTTTCGGGCCGGAAACGAGCGCGGGTCCCGACCGTGCAGGTCAGGACCCGAACCAGGTGGGCTGCTCCCGGGGAAGGAATCGAACCCTCATTCAATGGACCAAAACCATTTGTCCTGCCATTAGACGACCCGGGATGGTTCGCCTCCTATGTCCGAGTTTTCTGCTCGGGCGCGAAGGCAGCCCCTACTATGCCGTACCAAGTGCCTTCGATGCGACGGTAGAGTTCAGCGCTCCGGCGCACATGGATCACCAGGCACCCCTTGTACGTGGAACCGACGTTCTTGCGGACGGTTCTCGGGTTGTGTCGCTTCACTGTTGTCTTGCCGAACGCTCCGACCTGAGCCCCGACGAGATCGGCCCAGTAGTGCTCGGCGCAGGCGATATCGGCCGACTCGTGAATCATCACGTGAAACGTCAGGCGTTCGCGCTCGACGCCGAGCATGTCGAGCCAGGCGAGGAACAGTCTGATCATCCCCGGATCGCTGTTGACGAACGAGACGCGCTCGCGGCGGGCGTGCTGCTTGCCCTTGGCTCCCTCTGCCCAGTACAGGGCAGCTCCGAGCAGGAGTAGTTCGCGGTCGCTCAAAGCTCCTACCTCGGCAGACGCCCGCGCCTTGGTCTCGGCGCGTTCGGCTTCACGTCGCCGAAGGATCGGCTCCCAGCCGCGCCGGGCGATCGCTGCCGACTCCTCGCGGGAACGCTTGCGCTCCGGCTTCGGCAGGTCCCGTACCCACAGCGAGATCGAGCTCTTGGAGCAGCCCGGCTCGACCTGAATCTGGTCGTAGGTCATGCCCTGGAGGCGCAGCTCGCGGGCCTTCTCCCGCAGGTCGTCCTTGGCGTTGGGTCGCTTTGTCCACTCGGGGGGCGGCTCTCCCTTCACGAGGCGGTGGAGGAGGTCGTTGTTGTCGATGCGGAGGCGGTCGCGGATCTGGCGGAGGCTGAGGCCCTGACGGCGCAGGGCGACGGCTTGCTCGCGGAGGCCGTCGAAGTCGGCGTATTTGCCGTGGCTGCGGTTCACCTGGCGATCGTCGTCCGGAATGCGGACCTCCGTGTCGAAACTCTGGTCGATTCACCAGTTCGAGCGGATCTGGAGCATTCCCGCCCGGAAACGAGCCCGCCCGGTGCCGCCGCGCTCCCGTGAAAATGACTCGCACCCGCCCGTAGGCTGGGATGCATGACCACAACGGGGGAGCTGGAGGAGGCCACGGGTTCGACCGCCCGGGGGCCGCTGTGGTGGGGGCGGCGGCGCAGTGCCGTGCTGGACGTGGGGCTCGGCGTCGTCTCCGCTTTCGAATGTGCGTTGGAGGGGATCGGCTTCGCGGAGAGAGCCGCCCTGCCGGTGCCGTTCGGTGTGCTGTTCGGGCTGGTCGTCGGGTCGGTGCTGGCGCTGAGGCGGCGGTGGCCGATCGCCGTGGTGCTGGTGTCGATCGCGACGACGCCGGCCGAGATGGGCTATCTGCTGGGGATCGTCGGGCTGTACACGCTCGCGGCCTCCGACGTGCCCCGGCGCATCACGGCGACGCTGGCGGGGATGGCCCTGTCGGCGACGTTCATAGTGACGTTCGTCCGGGTGCGGCAGGACGTGGAGGCGGCGGACTACAGCGCCTGGTACGTGCCACTGATGGCGGTGTTCATGTCGCTCGGGCTGACGGCTCCGCCGGTGCTGCTGGGGCTCTACGTCGGGGCGCGGCGGCGGCTGATGGAGAGCTTGCGGGAGCGGGCGGACAGCCTGGAGCAGGAGTTGTCGCTGCTGGCCGACCGGGCGGAGCAGCGGGCGCAGTGGGCGCGGCAGGAGGAGCGGACCAGGATCGCGCGGGAGATGCACGACGTGGTGGCGCACCGGGTGAGTCTGATGGTGGTCCATGCGGCGGCGTTGCAGGCGGTGGCGTTGAAGGATCCGCAGAAGGCGGTGAAGAACGCGGCGCTGGTGGGGGACATGGGTCGGCAGGCGTTGACGGAGCTGCGGGAGATGCTCGGGGTGCTGCGGTCCGGTGAGGACCGGGTGCCGGCGCGGGCGGAGACGCCGTTGGCGGCGGTGGGTGCGGCGGCCGCCGCGGCGGCGGTGGCCGCGGCCGCGGAGGACGGGCCGTGCATCGAGGACATCGAGGTGCTGGTGGGGCAGTCGCGGCAGGCGGGCATGGTGGTGGAGCTGGTGGTGCAGGGGGACGTCCGGCTGTACCCGCCGGAGGTGGAGCAGACGGCGTACCGGGTGGTGCAGGAGGCGTTGACGAACGTCCACAAGCATGCGGCGGGCGCGAAGGTGATGGTGCGGCTGGCGCACCGTGCGGACGAGGTCGCGATGCAGGTGGAGAACGGCGCCCCGGACGCGGCCGGAGGCGCGGGCGACGCGGGGCTGCCGAGCGGTGGCAACGGTCTGGTGGGTATGCGGGAGCGGGTGACGGCGCTCGGCGGGGTGTTCGTGTCGGGGCCGACGGAGGTCGGGGGTTTCCGGGTGTCGGCGGTGCTGCCCGACCGGGCGGAGGCCAGCTTGCGGTGACGTCCGCCCGAGGGGCGTGCGGTGACGTCCGCCCGAGCGGTGGGGCGGCGCTGGTACGGCGGCCCGCGGCGGGTGTCAGCCGGCGGTGAGGCGGGTCGGCTGGACGCCGGTGACCAGGGTGGTGAGGGCCTGGTCGATGTCGTGGCCGAGGTACCAGTCGCCGGTGTGGTCGATGCTGTAGACGCGGCCTTCGGCGTCCATGGCGAGTACGGCCTGCTGGTCGCCTTCCATGCCGAGCGGGGAGATCTCGGTGGCGAGTGCCCTGCCGAGGTCGGCGAGCGTGCGGGCATGGTGGAGGCCGGCGAGCGGGTCGAAGCGGAGCGGGGCGGGGGCGTACTGCCGTCCGGGTCCGGGCGCGGTGACGGTCAGCCCGCCGAACTCGGCCCAGGCTTCGACGGCGGCCGGGAAGACGGTGTGCCGGTGGCCGGCGGGGGAGACGTGGGCGCGCAGGGTGTCCGCCCAGTGCTCGGCCTGCTTGATGTCCCAGCGGCCCGGCCGCCAGCCCGCTGCCTGCAGTGCGGCGTCGACGGCGACGGGGAACCGGGTGGTGCTCAGGTGGTGGTCGGGCATCGGTCGGGGGTCAGCCGTTCTGGGTCGGGACGACGGGGCGTACGCCGAAGTGGTCGAGCATGGCGGTGCAGGACCGGCAGGGCGGGGCGTAGCTGCCGTGCAGCGGGTCGCCGTCCTCGCGGATGCGGCGTGCGGTGAGTTTGGAGTGCTTGAGCGACCTGCGGGCCTCGCCGTGGGTGAGGGGTTTGCGCTGGGCGCGTTTGGAGCGCCCGGTCTCGGCGGCGGTGAGGTGCCGGGAGAGCAGGATCGCCTCGGGGCAGCGTCCGGTGAAGCGTTCCCGTTGGCCGCTCGTGAGGGTGTCGAGGAAATCCTGTACGAGCGGATGGAGGGACGGTGGCTGGTCGCCCTTGCCGGCGGTGCAGGTGAGGGTCTCGCCGCGTACGGAGAGTGCGGCGGCGACGGCGGGCAGGATTCCGTCGCGGCGGTGCCGGAGTGCGGGCGGTTGCCTGGACTCCTCGGTGCTCCAGCTGAGGCGTGGATCACCCGATGTACTTGGTTGCGCTGCGTGCATGGTGCTGCCGTCCCTCCCGTGCACTCCCCCGTGGTGCGGATAGACAGCCTGCCAAATGCAGTGGCCGGTAAGGAAGCTGGGTAGCTGAAACGTGTCGCGCGGGTGTCGCGCCTGGTCTTCGCGTCACTCCAAAGTGACTCTTCGTCATGGAACCGGAGGCCCGGGGGCGGCTCTTGCCGCACCGCTTAGGCTGTGCTGAACCAGCCAGAAGCCAGCAGGGAGCAGAACGCATGACGACAGGTCGGCAGGGCCTGGGGGCAGCCATGGGCTCCGGGGCCGGCGCGGGTACGGCGCCACCGAATGCGGCCTACGCCGGGCAGGTCGTGCACTTCCCGGACCCGGTCCGGGCCTCCCGCCATCCCAGAGGGGTGCGGATGGACGAGGCCGGCTACCCGGACTTCTCGCCGTACGCGCGCGCGGCGGCGGAGATCGCCGAGCCCCCGGAGGGCTTCGGGGTGGACGAGCTGCGGCTGACGGACTACGTCTCCGCCAACGCGGCGCTGGCCGCGGGCGGGCACGCCCTGTGGGAGACGATCCCGGCGGTGGCGACCCCGCACGGCTGGACCTGGCATCACGTGCGTGGTTCGCGGCGGCTGGAGCTCGTACCCGTCGAGGTGAAGGCGCTGCTGCGGCACCACGGCGGGCTGGCGACGGCGGCCGTGGATCAGGGCAAGCGGGGGACGCGGCCGCTGCAGGAGACGCGGCCCGCCCACTTCGGTCTGCCGAGGGGCGCCGTGTCGGTGACGGAGCAGCAGTTGCTCGGTGTCGAGGAGGACCTCGGCTACCGGCTGCCGGGTGCGTACCGCTCGTTCCTGAAGGCGGCGGGTGGTTCGGCGCCGGTCGGCGCGGCGCTGGACGCGGAGTTGGGGCTGCTGGTCGACCAGCCGTTCTTCACGGTGCGGGACGAGGCCGCGGTCAACGACCTGGTGTATGTGAACAAGTGTCTGCGGGACCATCTGACCAAGGACTATCTGGGTGTGGCGTTCGTCCAGGGCGGGATTCTCGCGCTGAAGGTGCGGGGGTCGGACATCGGTTCGGTGTGGTTCTGCGCGTACGACGACGCCCGGGACCAGGACGGGTGGAATGTGCAGGAGCGTGTGGAGAGGCTGCTGCTGCCCTGTGGCGAGGACTTCGACGCTTTTCTGCAGCGGCTCGCGGGTAATCCGCCGGAGCTGGAGACCGTGGCGAATCTGATGGTGGACGGCGGCTTCGCGCGTGCCGTTCCCGTTTCGGGCGAGGGGTGATGGTCCGGTGGTGACTTTCGCGCAGGCACAGGAGCGCGCCGAGGAGTGGGTCAACGGCGATGTGCCCGCCTACCAGCAGCGTGAGGTGCGGGTCCGTGAGTTCGATCTGGGATTCGTCGCGTGGGCGGAGGACCGTGAGCAGGGTGCTCGTTCCGACGGCGGCCGACAGCGGCTGGTGATCGCCAGGGACAGTGGTGAGGCGACGCTGTGGCCGGGGCTGCCGGTGGGTGAGGTGATCCGCCGGTACGAGGAGGAGTACGGGGTCTCGGACGAAGCGCAGGCGGCGCCGGCCGGCGAGGCGCCGCAGCGGGTGGACCTGAATCAGACGTCGTTCCTGTTGAGCCCGCCGGAGTGGCTCCAGGACGCGGCGGACAAGCTGGGGATCCCGGACCGGCGGGCGTCGTCGCCGGGGCCGTCGGGGTCGGGGTCCGTGTCGTCTTCCGGGGCCTCTTCGGGGTCGGGGTCCGTCTCGCCGTCAAAGTCCTCGCAGCCGTCGGGTCTGTCGGGCCCGGCCGAGCCGGATGCTGCGGCTCCGCCGACGGGTGCCGACAGGTCGGCGGGTGCGGGTGAGCCGGACGCGTCGGGTTCGATCGGTGGCAACGCCTCGCAGGCGACGGGGAGTTCTTCCTACTCGTCGTTGTCGTCTCCTTCGTCGTCGTCCACGTCGTCCTCCTCTTCCTCGTCCGCTTCGCCGGATCCCGCGTCGGACGCGGGCTCGTGGTCGAGCTCGTCGTCCGGTTCGTCCTCGGGCTCTTCGGCCTCCGGTTCCGCCTGGCCGGAGCCCGGCGCGGCGTCCGGAGCGGGCGGGTCGCAGGGCGGGACCGCGTGGCCGAGCCCGGGGGCGGCCGACCACGAGCCGACGGCGTCGGACGGGGTGCCCGCCACGCCGTCATCCGGGGGCACCGGCTGGACGGACACCAGCTCCATGGGCGGGGACGACGCGTCCGTGCCGCTGCCGGCCACCGTGTTCGCGCCGCCGGTCCCGGCGGATGCCGACCGCACTCCGCCACCGGTGTCCGCGGACGCACCCACGGCACTGATGTCCGGCGGCAGCCGGCTGCCGAAGACCGCGATCGTGCCGGGCCTGAGCCCGCAGCCGGAGCCGCAGCCGGAGCCGGGGTCGCAGCCGGGGTCGTCCTTCGCGCCGTCCGGGGCGACCGCGCCGCCCGGTCCGGGCACCGATGCGGCCGACATCGCGGACGCGGCGACGAGCAAGGCGGTCCTGCCGCCACGTGGCGCCCGCGGTGGTACGGGGGCGACGCCTCCACCGCCTCCACTGCCTCCCGGCGCTCCCGGCACCCCGGGTGCCCGTCCGGGCGCCGGGGCGACGCCTCCGCCGGCGGGTCCGGGTGCTCCCGGAGCTCCGGCGGGCGGCTACCTGCCCACCCAACTCGTCTCGCAGCTCGGCCCGGAGGGCCCGCCGCCTCCGGGTTCGACGCCGCCGCCGCCCGGTCCGCCGCCTGCTCCGGGTTCAACGCCGCCTTCGGGTGGTGGGGTGCATCATGCGGCGACGATGCTTGCGGGGCCTGCGCAGATGGGTCCGGGGGCTCCGCAGCCTCCCGGTCCGCCCGGTCCGCCGCCTGCTCCGGGTTCGACGCCGCCTTCGGGTGGTGGGGTGCATCATGCGGCGACGATGCTTGCGGGGCCCGGGCAGATGGGTCCGGGGGCTCCGCAGCCTCCCGGCCCGCCCGGTGCCCCCGGCGCCCCGGGCCCGGTTCCGAACGCGCCGCAGCCTCCGGTGGGCGGCGGTAGCCCGCCGTACGGGTATCCGCAGCAGCCCACCGGGGTGCCGACGGTGGGGCCCGGTTACCAGGCGGTGCTGCGCTACCGCGCGGCCGACGGTTCCGAGGCCCAGCTGATCCGCCGCTCCGCCCCGGGCACGCCGCATCCGGAGTGGCAGATCCTGCACGAGCTGCGCGCGATGAACGTGCCGCCGCAGCAGGTGCTGGAGCTGCACACGGAGCTGGAGTCGTGCGAGCTGCCCGGTGCGTACTGCGCGCGGATGATCCGGGAGACGTGGCCGCAGGCGCGGATCACGTCGATCGCCCCGTACGGCAGGGACCACGCGTCGCGTCAGCAGGGCATGCGGCAACTCCTCGCCCATCAGGGCGAGTTGCACCAGGTCGCGGACGGGCCCGCCCGCCCGGCGCCGGTGCGCGCCCCGCTGCCGCACGTGCCGCCGGTGCCGCCGATCCCGCCGGAGGGCGTGGCGCAGGAGCTGGCGGGGGCGTTCGGGCCGCAGGGTCTGTGCCGGTTCGACCAGCGGGCCGTGTCGCGCCAGGGCGTGCCGGAGATCGTGGCGGCGACCCTGGTGTGGGCGGGTCTGCCGGGCGACTTCAACCCGTTCTTCTGGGCGCAGCCGGCTCAGCCGGTGGTGCCGACGCTGGCGGAACTGGCCGCCCAGCGTCAGGTGCAGCCGGCGTCGGACGCCGGTTCGTACCTGGTGATCGGCAGCGACTTCGGCCGTGCGATCTGCGTCCAGTACGGCACGGCGCACATCGTCGCGGTCCCGGTGGAGTCCGGTCCGGGCGGCCGGCCCGTGGCCCCGCAGTTCGTGAACACGGGCCTGCCCGAGTTCGTGCGCTGCCTGGCCCTGCTCGGCCGGATGTGGCGGCTGCGTCTGGGCCTCAACCCGGAACAGGCGGGCCGCTGGACGGTCGACTTCCAGGCCCAGCTGTCGGCCCTGGACCCGGCGGCACTGTCGTCGCCGGAAAGCTGGTGGTCGGTGCTCCTCGAGCAGATGTGGGACGGCCTGCTGTAGCCCGTTTCCTTTGCGGTGTGCCCCGGCCGTACAGGCCGGGGCACACCTGTGTCGCGGACCTCACATCGGCTTGCACCTGCGCAAAGTCTGCTCACCGCTGTGCGACACAAAGGTCCATGAGAGAGGTGCATTTCATGAAGCCGGGCCCCGTGCCGCTGCTGTCCGACGGCCCGGCCGTGCGGTCTCTTCGGCTTCGACGCCGTGCTCACGGACGAGGGCGCCCGGTCCGTGGATCACGGACCGGGCGCCCTTTCGTCGTCTCAGGAACTCGTCGGCGCCCCGGCGAGGATCGTCGGCTCCAGCTCCTCGTAGTGGCGGCGCTGCACGGCCCTGTCGTTGTCGTACAGGATGGATGCGAGCCAGCCGGCCAGGAAGCCGAGGGGCACGGAGACGAGGCCGGCCGTGGTGTACGGGAACCAGTTGAAGTCCTGGTCGGGGAAGATCGACTGGGGGGAGCCGGAGACCAGGTTGCTTCCGGCGGTCAGAACGAGCGCGGAGACGGTCCCGACGATGAGCGTGGCGAGCAGTCCCGTACGGGTGTAGCGGCGCCAGAAGAGGGTGTAGACGAGGGCGGGTGCGACGGCGGACGCGCCGATGCAGAAGGACAGGGTCAGCAGCGCCTGGAGGTTCAGGTGCCGGGCGCCGGCGGCGATCGCGATGGCGGTCAGGCCGACGCCCGCGGCGGCGCTCCTGGCGATGGCCATCTCGGTGCGGTCGGTGAGCCTGTTGTCGCGCAGCCCGTGTGCGATCAGGTCGTGGGCCAGGGTGTTGGCGCAGGCCAGGGTGATACCGGCGACGGACGCCAGCAGGGTGAGGAAGATCGCGGTGGCCACGGCGGTGAACAGGAGCGTCTCGACGGTGTTCGGGTCGGGACCCATGACGGCCTGGCTGACCAGCAGGAACGCGGTCTTGCCCTGCGGGTCGCCGGCGGCGAGTTCCTTGTGGCCGACGAGAGCGGCGGCGCCGAAGCCGATCACGGCGATCAGCAGGCAGGTGACGACGACGATCGACACGGCCCAGGACATGGAGCGCCGTACGGCCTTCGCGTTGCGGGCGGTGAACATACGCATGGTGATGTGGGGCAGTACGGCCGCACCGAGCACGACGGTCAACTGGGTACTGATCATGTCGAGTTCGTCGCCGGCGAACTGCAGTCCGGGGGTGAGGTAGGCGTCTCCCAGTCCGCTGCCCTGCTGGGCGGCGTCGATCAGCGCGGGCGCGCTGAAGTCGAAGCGCTCGAGGATCAGTGCGGCGATGGCGCCGGCCGCGCCGAGCAGCACGACGGTCTTGACGATCTGGATGAACGCGGTGCCCTTCATGCCGCCGATCGCCGCGTACGTGATCATCAGCAGTCCGAGGAACACGATCGCCCCGGTCTTGAACCCGTCGGCGTGGAAGCCGAGGACGACGGCGAGCAGGTCGCCCGCGCCCGCCAGCTGGAAGATCACCAGCGGCAGCAGTGCGGTCAGTGTGACGGCGGCCGCGGTGATCCGTACGGCGGGCCCGTGGGCGCGGCGGCCGAAGACGTCTCCCATGGTGAACCGGCCCGCGTTGCGCAGGGGTTCGGCGAGCAGGAACATCATCAGGACCAGGGACAGCACGGTGCTCAGGGTGAGCGTCAGCCCGTCGTACCCGAGGAGCGCGATGATGCCGATGGTGCCGAGGACGGTACCGGCGGAGATGTAGTCGCCCGCGATGGCGAGCCCGCTCTGCATGGGGGACAGAGAGCGGTATCCGGTGTAGAACTCGCCGAGGTCGTCCCGGTCGGGTCCGGTCATCACGCACAGCAGCAGCGTGACGGTGATGACGGCGATGAACGCCATGAGGGACATGGTCTGCGCGTCGGAGCTGAAGCCGTTCATGCGCGCGCACCTCCGCCGTACGGGGCCGTCCGCTCGATGCGCTCCCTGACGGAGGAGGCGAGCGGGTCGACGCGTCTGCGCGCGATGCGCTCGTACACGGCGATGGCGCCGAGCGCCACGGGCAGTTGGACGAGCCCCAGCACCAGCCCGGTCGTGAGGCCGCCGCTGACCTGGCCGGTCATGGCCCCGGGGGCGTAGGCGGAGAGAAGCAGGAAGAGGACGAAGTAGCCGAGGGCGGTGAGCGTCGAGACGCGCCGCAGCCTGCGGTAGGCCGAGCCGAGGCTTTGCACTTCGCGGTCGTGCCCGCTGTCGCCCTGGTCGTGGTGCGCGGCCTGCGGACGGTCCCAGGGCTGCGGTTCGAAGCCCCACGTCGGGTCCGACGGCTCCTGGCGGTGCCGGCCGGGGACGTGCGGCTGCGGTGGCGGATCAGGGAAGAGCTGGTGGTGGTACGACATCGTCTTGCTCCTTGCCGCCCCGAGGGTGGGCGGGTGGCGCTGGTGGTCCGCGTACGTTACTCACGGGTAGAGCGATGGCGTAAGACCTTCCCGACCAACTGGTATGTCAGTTCGGTGACGATCCTGTGCAGGAGCGAACGGACCGGCGGTAACCCGGGGCGAAACGTTGCTGTTGTCCTGGATCGTCGGGAACCGCCCGGCGCCCGGGCCGGGCTGTGCGGGGCTCCTCGGCCGCGCCGCGGGGCGCTCCTCGTCGCGGCGACTGCCGGCAGGATCGAGCCCCGGTCGACTTCCCCCCGTCGGGGTCTCCTGTCTCCCTGTGGGGAGGGCGGGGGTGCCCGCGGGGAAATGGGGCAGGGGGAGTCCCGCGGAGAAGCGGAGAAATGGTGAGGCGTGTCGGCGGCCCGTCGGTCAGACTCGGGTGCATGGCTGCGAAGATCACTCGTATCAACCCCGAACAACTGCATGCGACGCCCGGCTATCACCACATCACCGTGGTGGAGACCGGTCGTACGGCCTACTTGGCGGGGCAGTGCCCACTTGATCGCAGCGGTTCGCTCGTCGGCTCCCGATCCGTTGAGGCGCAGGTGGACCAGGTGGTCGTGAACTCCATCGCGGCCCTGACGGCGGTGGGCGCCGAGCCGCGGCAGGTGGTTCGTTCCGTGATCTACGTGCGCAGTGACGACCGGGAGGTCCTGGGGATCGCGTGGCGTCGGCTCACCGAATCAGCGCTCGGTCCGGCGTTCACCACGGCCAGCACGCTCTTGGGTGTCGCGCAGCTCGGGTACCCGGGACAGCTCGTCGAGGTGGATCTCACCGTGGCGTTGTCCGACTGAGCCGCCTTCTTGGGGCAGTCGCCCAGGCGTGGCGTCGAGTTCGCACCACAGCAGCTTGCCGCTCCGGCCGAAGAGGTCGTCCCCGAGCGGGTAGCCGCCCCAGTTGACGGCGATGTGGGTGACGATCCGCAGGCCGCGACCGCCGTCGGTCCAGGGCGGGGCGTGGGGTGGGAGTGTTCCCGGCGGCCGGTCGAAGGGGGCGGGGATCTCCGGGTTGCAGTCCCAGACGCTGATGCGGAGCCGCCCGCCGTCCATGTGCCGCAGACGGAGCGTCGCCGGTCCGTCGGAGTAGCGGTACGCGTTGGTGACCAGCTCGGAGGTCAGCAGCTCGGCGGTGTCGAGTAACCGGGCCATGCCGTGGCCGCCCAGCACGGTGCGGAGGGTGTGACGGGCGACGCGCGATGCGAGGGGGTGGTGGGGGACCTGGAGGACGTACGACCAAGGGGTGGGCGGGGATACGGTGTCCACGGAAGTCTCCTGCGGGGAGGTGGAGTTCGGTCTCTCGGTGACGTGGCCGTGCGGTGGCAGTGCCGCGGGTGCGGTGCGCTTCCGGCTTGTCGGCGTGGCGGTCCGAGTGGCGTGAGCAACACCGTAGCGTGAGACTTGTAAGGTCTTATATCGAAAATCGGTAAGACCTTACATTTCCATCCGTGTGGGTGATACCTGGAAAGAGGGTGCGATGGCGGCCCGTACGTCCCTTACCCTGCGCCAGCAGCGGCTGGGTGCCGAGCTGCGGAAGCTGCGGGAACGGGCAGGACTCACGTCGACCGAGGCGGCAGGGCTGCTGGGCGGACCGCAGTCCCGCATCAGCAACATCGAAGCGGGGCGCTATGCGGTGAGCGCCGAACGCGTACGCGCGCTGGCACACAACTACGCGTGCGATGACGAGGGTTACGTCGAAGCGCTCGCAGCCATGACCGGCAGCCGGGCCAGGGGCTGGTGGGACGAGTACGCGGATCTCCTCGCACCCGGACTGCTCGATCTGGCCGAGATGGAGCACCACGCCGACAGCTTGCGGGTCGCTGTGGTGATCCATGTGCCGGGGCTGCTCCAGACCGCCGGTCACGCCCGCGCCGTGATGGCCGAGAGCGTGCCGCGTCTGCGACCGTACGAGATCGAGCACCGGGTCTCGTACCGCATCAAGCGGCAAGCCGTGCTCTTCGAGGGCAGGCCGACCCCGTACACCGCCCTTGTTCACGAGGCGGCCCTGCGCATGGGGTACGGAGGGCCGGATGTTGCTCGTGAGCAGCTCAGGGCACTGCTTGACGCCTCTGGCCACGAGAATGTGAGGGTTCTGGTCCTGCCCTTCGGTGAGGCGTCCTTCCCCGCGTCCGGGCAGCCGATCACCTACGCCTCCGGGAATGTGCCGCAGCTCGACACCGTGGTGCTGGACACCGATCACGGATGCGATTTCTTGGATGCCGAGGCTCAATTGGCGCGCTATCGATCGGTGCTGGACCGGATGGAGTCCCAGGCGCTGTCCGAGGAGAAGTCCCGCGCGTTCATCGAGCGCATCGTCAAAGAGATCTGAAAGGTCCGGGCCCGTGCAGAAGCTTGCTTGGCACAAGTCCTCCTACAGCGCGGAAGGGGCCAACTGCGTCTGCGTCGCCGTTGCCCCCGACGGCACCGTCCGCCTCCGGGACAGCAAGGTGCCGGATGTCCTTCTGGCCACACGTCCAGAGGTACTGGGCCGCTTCATACGCGCGGCCGCCGACGGGCGGTTCGAGACCTCCTGACGTGAGACCGTCCGGGGAAGCGGCCTCGTGACTGACGCCAGCCGCGATGCGGGGCCAGGCTGCCCACGGGTCGGGCAAGAACTCGGGCGGGGGTCGGGCAAAACCCCGGGGCGGGGGCCGCTGTCCTCCCCGCCCGCGCGCCCGGAGCCATCCGATCACCGCTGGTGCGTCGGAGACCGAGCCGCGCTCTTGCATACCGGTACCCCAGGACTCCGCAGCCCCGGGATACCGGTATTCGACCAGCTGGACGACAGGCCCCTGGAGCAGGCTGCCGGGGTCAGGTGCAGGTCCGGCCGGACCGGAAGGCATCGGAAGGGCTCCTTTCATGCTCCGGTCCAGACTGCCCGGGCCGCATCAAACTGCCCGGGCCGCATCAAGAGGACATCAAGAGGAGCCCCATGCCGGAGATCTCCGTGCGCTTGACCGATGCCGCCGACCATCCCGTGATGGAGCGGCTATGGCTGCTGTTCCGCCACGACTTGTCAGAATTCGATGGAGTCCTCCCTGATGCCGATGGGACCTTCTATGCCGATCGGCCCAACGTCGCTCTCACGGACGTCGACTGGGCGGCCTACCTCGTGACGGTCGACACACGCCCAGCCGGTCTTGCCTTCGTTCGGGGTCTGACCGGTCCAAAGCGCGTACTGAACAGCTTCTTCGTCGTTCGTGGGGCACGCAGGGCCGGAACCGGCCTGAAGGCTGTCCAGCAGGTGATCGCCAGGCACAAGGGCCCCTGGGAGATCGCTTTTCAGGACGCCAACGTGGGAGCAGTCCACTTCTGGCGCCGTGTCGCAAGGGAGATTGCCGGTGACGCATGGACTGAGGAGCGCAGGCCGGTGAGTCATCGGCCAGATCTGCCGCCCGACGTCTGGATCTCGTTCGACCCGCCGCTGAAGATCGCTCCCCGACGCTGATTGCCAGGGTGGAGGATAAACGAGTACAGGATTGAGCATTGTCCAACTGTGAGACCGCAGTTCATCGGTGTTGGCGTGAGACGCTGATCTTCTGCTCGTGCTGTCGGGGAAAGGGTCCGTCCGTCTGTCGGTGGGCGGCTTCGGTGGTGGTCGGCACGAGCGGGGCGCACGGGGAGCGTGGTCGGGCGGCGGGTGTCGGCCGGGCGGAGCCGGCGCCGACCCGCGGGCGCGTCAGTCGGCGTCCGTCCGGACCGGGAAGCGCTTCGGTGCCACGAACAGCAGCACCAGCAGGGCCAAGCCCGCCGCGGCCGCCGCGCCCACGTAGACGTGGTCGACGGCCGCGTCGACGGCGCGGCGCAGGCCGTCGGCGGCGGAGGCCGTCAGCGAGGCCGGGTCCGCCAGGGCGTGGGAGACCGAGTCGAGGCTGCCGCCGCCGAGGCGGGAGACCAGGACGGCGTTGGCGACGGCGCCGAAGAGGGCCGCGCCCAGGGACTGGCCGACCTGGCGGCAGAAGAGGACCGACGCGGTGGTGGTGCCGCGCTCCGACCAGCCGACGGTGGACTGCACTCCGACGATCAGGGGCAGTTGGAAGAGGCCGAGCGCCGCGCCGAGCAGCAGCATGATCAGGGCCGGCTGCCACGGTTCGCCGGGGAAGGGCAGCAGCGGGAAGGCCAGCAGGATCAGCATCGCGAACCCGGACCCGAGCATCGCGCACCGCCGGAAGCCGATGCGGGTGTAGACGCGGTCGGACAGGGCGGCGCTGACCGGCCAGCTGAGGGTCATCACGGACAGGACGAAGCCCGCGGCGATCGGGCCGAGGCCGAGGACGGACTGGGCGTAGGTGGGCAGGAAGACGGTCGGGGCGACTATCAGCAGGCCCAGCGCGCCCAGCGCCAGGTTGACCGCCGCGATCGTGCGGCGGCGCCAGACCCAGCCGGGGATGATCGGCTCGGCGGCGCGGCGCTCGACGGCGACGGTGGCGGCGACGAGGACCGCGCTGCCGCCGAGCAGGGCCAGGGACGGGGCCGACAGCCACGGCCAGGCGATGCCGCCCTGGACGAGGGCGGTGAGCAGCAGGGCACCGGCCGCGAAGACGCACAGGGCGCCGGCCCAGTCGACCCGGGGCCGGGTGGCGCGTGCGGGGCGGGCCGGTTCCGTGAAGTAGCGCAGGATCAGGAAGAGCGCGACCGCGCCGACGGGCAGGTTGATGAGGAAGATCCAGCGCCAGTCCGCGTACCCGGCGAGCAGCCCGCCGACCGCGGGACCCGCGACCGCCGAAGTCGCCCACACCGTGGAGAGCTTCGCCTGGATCCGGGGACGCTCGGCCAGCGGATAGAGGTCGGCGGCGATGGTCTGCACCGTGCCCTGGAGCGCCCCGCCGCCGAGGCCCTGCACCACCCGGAAGGCGATGAGCGCGGCCATGTTCCAGGCGAGCGCGCACAGCAGCGAGCCGACCAGGAACAGGACGATCCCGGCTACGAGGACGGGCTTGCGGCCGAAGGTGTCGGACAGCTTGCCGTACACGGGGAGGGTGACGGTCACGGCGAGGAGGTAGCCAGAGAACAGCCAGGAGAAGACGGCGAAGCCGCCGAGGTCGCCGACGATCTGGGGCACGGCGGTCGAGACGATCGTCCCGTCGAGCGCGGCGAGCGCCATGCCCAGCATGAGCGCGGCGACGACCGGGCCCCGGCCGCGGGGAGCCGCCGGGTGCGCGGCGGAGCCGGGCAGGCGTTCCGTGCGGCCGGTACTCCCCATGCCTTCCCCGGTCCTTTCGTCTCGTCATGCATCCAATTGCGGGGGACACCTTCTCACTTGCGCCTGACGCAGGGGGAGGGTGCAGGCTCGTCCTGGGCGCGTCCGCCTTCGGGCGGAGTCCCCTAGGGGCTCCTCCTTACTTGTGTCCAGGGGGCGCTCGTCCCGGCGGACGACGAGAAGGCCGGGTGCCGTTCCTTAGCTTGTACTTACGGCCGCAGCCGAGGCCGGCGGACAAGCGGCAACGGCGGTCACCGGACGGGGGTGGGGAAAACCCCCGCACCAGGACTGCGCTGCGCACCAGCGCGCCGGACCGCCTCCGCCGCGAGACTCGACCCGTACCCCCGGCGACGCACACGCACTGGTTCAGGAGCGCCGCTCCGGACCGCTGTTCCCACAGATTCCCAGAGCACCGCTGTCCACAGAATTCCCAGAGCTAGGAGACCTACCGTGACTACGGCTGTAACCACCCCCGCATCCGGGGAGACCGGAGGGCGCACGGCCGTCGCCGCACGGGGGCGGCAGGTCGTCAAGGCGTACGGCACCGGCGAGACGCGTGTCGTCGCACTCGATCACGTCGACGTGGACATCGCCCGCGGGCAGTTCACGGCGATCATGGGGCCGTCCGGCTCCGGCAAGTCGACCCTGATGCACTGCCTGGCCGGCCTGGACACCGTCACCTCGGGGCAGATCTTCCTCGACGACACGGAGATCACCGGCCTGAAGGACAAGAAGCTCACGCGGCTGCGCCGGGACCGGATCGGCTTCATCTTCCAGGCGTTCAACCTGCTGCCGACGCTGAACGCGCTGGAGAACATCACGCTCCCCATGGACATCGCCGGCCGCAAGCCGGACGCCGCATGGCTGAACCGGGTCGTCGAGACCGTGGGCCTGGCGGACCGCCTGCGGCACCGCCCGACCCAGCTTTCGGGCGGTCAGCAGCAGCGGGTGGCCGTGGCACGCGCCCTCGCCGCCCGTCCGGAGATCATCTTCGGTGACGAGCCGACCGGGAACCTCGACTCGCGGGCCGGTGCCGAAGTGCTCGGCTTCCTCCGTACCTCGGTCGACGAACTGGGCCAGACCATCGTCATGGTCACGCACGACCCGGTCGCCGCCTCCTACGCGGACCGCGTCCTGTATCTCGCCGACGGGCGGATCGTCGACGAGATGCTGCGGCCCACCGCCGAGGCCGTCCTCGACCGGATGAAGGACTTCGACGCGCGCGGGCGGACGTCATGACCATGTTCAGGACCTCGCTGCGCAACTTTCTCGCGCACAAGGGCAGGATGGCCCTCTCGGCCGTCGCGGTGCTGCTGTCCGTGGCCTTCGTGTCGGGCACGCTCGTGTTCACCGACACCATGAACACCACGTTCGACAAGCTGTTCGCCACATCGTCCGCGGACGTGACCGTCAGTCCCGAGGGCGCTCAGGAGGGCGAGGAACTCCCGGGGACGGGGAAGCCCGAGACGCTGCCGGCGTCGCTCGTCGACGAGGCCGGCACGGTCGAGGGCGCGGCGTCCGCCGAGGGCGCCGTGTTCAGCATGAGTGTCACGGTCGTCGACTCCGAGAACAAGAACATGGGCTCCACGTCCGGCGCCCCGACGATCGCGGCCAACTGGACGGAGAACGAACTCAAGTCCATGGAGATCGCGTCGGGCCACGCCCCGCGCGGCCCCACCGAGGTCATGGTCGACGCCGACACGGCCGACAAGCACGGCCTGAAGCTGGGCGACGAGCTGCGGACCATCGCGGTCACCGGTGACTTCACCGCGAAGATCTCCGGCATCGCCGCCTTCAAGGTCACCAACCCGGGGGCGACGGTCGTCTACTACGACACCGCCACCGCCCAGCGTGAACTGCTCGGCCGGGAAGGGCTGTTCACCCACGTCCTGGTCGTCGCCGACGCGGGCGTCAGCGACGAGGCGCTGAAGCAGAACCTGGCTGCCGCGCTGGAGCAGCCGTACACGCTGCAGACCGCGAAGGAGGCGGCGGACTCCGGCCGTGAGGAGGTCGGTTCCTTCCTCGATGTGATGAAGTACGCGATGCTCGGATTCGCCGGGATCGCCTTCCTCGTCGGCATCTTCCTGATCGTCAACACCTTTTCGATGCTCGTCGCCCAGCGCACGCGGGAGATCGGCCTGATGCGCGCCATCGGGTCGAGCCGTGAGCAGGTCAACCGCTCCGTGCTCCTGGAGGCGCTGCTGCTGGGGCTCGTCGGCTCGGTCGCGGGTGTGGCCGCCGGCGTGGGGCTGGCCGTCGGGCTGATGAAGATGATGACGGCCGTCGGTATGAACCTCTCCACCGACGACCTGACCGTGAAGTGGACGACGCCGGTCGTCGGCCTGGCGCTCGGCATCGTCGTGACCGTTCTCGCCGCCTATGTCCCCGCCCGTCGCGCCAGCAAGGTCTCGCCCATGGCGGCCCTGCGCGACTCGGGCATGCCGGCCGACGGCAGGGCCGGCTGGATCCGCGGCGGCATCGGTCTCGTCCTCACCGGCGGCGGCGCGGCGGCCCTGCTGGTCGCCACGCAGGCGGACAAGGCGAGCGAGGGGTCGATGTTCCTCGGCCTCGGTGTGGTGCTGACCCTGGTCGGCTTCGTCGTGGTCGGCCCGCTGCTGGCGGGCGGTGTGGTGCGGGTGATCAGCGCTCTGGTGCTGCGGATGTTCGGCCCCGTCGGCCGGATGGCGGAGCGCAACGCGCTGCGCAACCCGCGCCGTACGGGAGCGACCGGTGCCGCGCTGATGATCGGCCTCGCCCTGGTGGCCTGCCTGTCGGTGGTCGGCTCCTCGATGGTGGCCTCCGCGACGGAGGAGCTCGACAAGTCGGTGGGCGCCGATTTCATCGTGCAGTCCGCGGGCAACGACGGCCGCCCGATCGTGCCGCAGGCCCAGGAGGCGCTGGAGAAGGCCCGGGGTATCGAGCACGTCACCGAGTACAAGGGCATCGAGGCGAAGATCACCGCGCCGAACGGCACGCCCGAGGACGAGCAACTGGTCGCCGCCGACCCGACGTACGCCCAGGACCTGCGCCGCGAGACGGTGGCGGGCGAGCTGTCGGCCGCGTACGGCAAGGACGCGATGTCCGTCGGCAGCGACTACGCGGACCGGCACGGCGTGAAGGTCGGCGACACGATCAAGGTCGACTTCACGAACGGCCGGCCGGCCGAGCTGAAGGTCGCCGCGATCACCTCCGACGCCTCGAACGTCGACAAGGGCGCGATGTACATGAACATCACGACCGCCGAGAGGTACGTCCCCGCCGAGAAGATGCCCGAGAACATGATCATGTTCGCCAAGGCGGTCGACGGCCAGGAGAAGGAGGCGTACGCGGCGCTGAAGAAGTCGCTCGCCGAGTATCCGCAGTACAAGGTGCAGAACCAGACCGACTTCAAGCAGGACCTGAGGGACCAGATCGGGCAGCTGCTCAACATCGTCTACGGTCTGCTGGCTCTCGCGATCATCGTCGCGATCCTGGGCGTGGTGAACACTCTCGCGCTGTCGGTGGTCGAGCGGACTCGTGAGATCGGTCTGATGCGGGCCATCGGCCTCTCGCGCCGCCAGCTGCGCCGCATGATCCGCCTGGAGTCGGTGGTCATCGCCCTCTTCGGCGCGCTGCTCGGCCTCGGTCTGGGCATGGGCTGGGGGACCTCGGCCCAGCAGCTGCTGGCGCTGGAGGGCCTGAACGTCCTGGAGATCCCGTGGCCGACGATCATCACCGTCTTCGTGGGGTCGGCGTTCGTGGGCTTGTTCGCGGCCCTGGTGCCGGCGTTCCGGGCGGGCCGGATGAACGTCCTGAACGCGATCGCGACCGAGTAGCGCTCACGGGCGGACCCGGTACGGGGGTCCGGTCCCGCCCGCAGGCGAGCCACTGCCCCGGGTGTCCACGGCGGACACCCGGGGCCGTCGCTTGTGCGCGGGCCTCAGACCTGGAGCACCGGCACGTCGTAGAGGGGGATGTACTTGTCACGGGTGACGAGCGTCAGGCCCTCGGTCTGGGCCTGGGCGACGAGCATCCGGTCGAACGGGTCGCGGTGGTGGAAAGGGAGCTGTCCGGCGCGGATGCCGTGCAGTCCGGTGACGGGGAGGGCTTTCAGCTGGCAGTCCCGTGCCCGCTCGGGAAGATCCTCCGGGCCGTCCAGCATTCCGAGAGCCTGCTTCACTGCGAGTTCCCAGGGTGTGACGGCGCTGACGTAGGCCAGAGCCTCGGTGTCGAGGAGGTCTTTCGTCTCGTCGGACAGCTGAGGAGAGTCCAGAAGCCACCACACCACGACGTGGGTGTCAGCGAGGATCTTCATTGTTCGGACTCCGTGGTGAGTCCGAAGGCTTCCGCGAAACCTTCGTCGTCGGAGAGGTCGTCGAAGTCGTCGTGGAAAGCGACGGGCTCGGTGAGAGAGCCACGGGCGGTCCTGCGAACCTTCGAGGACAAGGGGATCACTTTCGCCACGGGCGACCCCGACTTGCTGATGATCACTTCCTCGCCGGTGGCGACCGCTTCGAGGATCTTCGAGAAGTGGGTCTTCGCTTCGTGGACGTTGTACTGCCGGGCTGCTTCCATCGCGGCCTCACAGATCACATAGTGGACTAAGTGGTGGACTTAGCCTACCGGCCTGCTTGGCATCGGAGCCAGCGCGTTCACTCTCCGGAGGAACCTCGATCCCTCGCGCGAGTGACACACCCACGTCGTAGGCTGGGAGACCCCCGGCCCGTTCGACGTGTCGGGTCCTTCGCGTTGTCCCGCCCTGCCGGGCGCATCGCGGTGCCACCCCCCTCGCTCCTCCTGGACGGAAGCCCTTCATGAGCCTGCACGGTCTGCTCGATGCCGTCGTACGTGACCCGGCGCTCGCCGAAGCGGTCGGGGCGGCCGGCGACGGCCGCCGGATGCATGTCGACCTGGTCGGCCCGCCCGCCGCGCGGCCCTTCGCCGTGGCGGCGCTGGCTCGCGAGGCCCGCCGCACCGTGCTGGCCGTCACCGCCACGGGACGGGAGGCCGAGGACCTGGCCGCGGCGCTGCGGTCGCTGCTGCCCGGCGAGGGCGTCGTCGAGTACCCGTCGTGGGAGACGCTGCCGCACGAGCGGCTCTCCCCCCGCTCCGACACCGTCGGCCGACGCCTCGCCGTGCTGCGCCGCCTTGCGCACCCGTCGCCCGACGACCCGTCCGCGGGCCCGGTGCAGGTCGTGGTCGCGCCCGTACGGTCGGTGCTCCAGCCGCAGGTCAAGGGGTTGGGCGACCTGGAGCCCGTCGCGCTGCGCACCGGGCGGCAGGCCGACCTCGAAGAGGTCGTCGCAGGGCTGGCGGCCGCCGCCTACACGCGGGTGGAACTGGTCGAGAAGCGCGGTGAGTTCGCCGTGCGCGGCGGCATCCTGGACGTCTTCCCGCCCACCGAGGAGCACCCCCTTCGGGTGGAGTTCTGGGGCGACGACGTCGAGGAGATCCGTTACTTCAAGGTCGCCGACCAGCGCTCCCTGGAGGTCGCGGAGCACGGCCTGTGGGCACCGCCGTGCCGTGAGCTGCTGCTGACGGACGAGGTGCGGCAGCGGGCCGCCGCCCTCGCGGAGGCCCACCCCGAGCTGGGCGAACTGCTCGGCAGGATCGCCGAGGGCATCGCGGTCGAAGGCATGGAGTCGCTGGCACCGGTCCTCGTCGACGAGATGGAGCTGCTGCTGGACGTGCTGCCCGCCGGCTCGATGGCCGTGGTGTGCGACCCGGAGCGGGTGCGTACGCGGGCGGCGGACCTCGTCGCCACCAGCCAGGAGTTCCTCCAGGCGTCATGGGCGGCGACCGCGGGCGGAGGGGAGGCGCCGATCGACGTCGGCGCGGCGTCGCTGCGGGGCATCGCGGAGGTACGGGACCGGGCGCGCGAGCTCGGCATGATGTGGTGGTCCGTGTCCCCGTTCGCCGCGGACGCCTCCGACCAGGAGGAGGACACGCTCAAGCTGGGCATGCACGCCCCGGACGCCTACCGCGGTGACACGGCGCGGGCGCTCGCCGACACCAAGGGGTGGCTGGCCGACGGCTGGCGGACCGTGTTCGTGACCGAGGCGCACGGCCCCGCGTCCCGTACGGTCGAGGTGCTCGGCGGCGAGGGCATCGCGGCGCGTCTGGACGCGGACCTTGCGGAGATCTCGCCGTCCGTCGTCCATGTCGCCTGCGGTTCGATCGACTACGGCTTCATCGACCCGGCGCTGGGGCTGGCGGTGCTCACGGAGACCGACCTGACCGGCCAGAAGGCGGCCGGCAAGGACGGCCGGCGGATGCCGACCCGGCGCCGCAAGACCATCGACCCGCTGACCCTCGAGGCCGGTGACTACATCGTCCACGAGCAGCACGGCGTGGGCCGCTACGTCGAGATGGTGCAGCGCACCGTCCAGGGGGCGACCCGCGAGTACCTGCTGGTGGAGTACGCCCCCGCCAAGCGCGGCCAGCCCGGCGACCGCCTGTACATCCCCACCGACCAGCTGGAGCAGGTCACCAAGTACGTGGGCGGTGAGGCACCGACGCTGCACCGGCTCGGCGGCGCGGACTGGACGAAGACCAAGGCGCGCGCGAAGAAGGCGGTCAAGGAGATCGCCGCGGACCTGATCAAGCTGTACTCGGCGCGGATGGCCGCCCCGGGCCACGCCTTCGGTCCGGACACCCCGTGGCAGCGGGAGCTGGAGGACGCGTTCGTGTACGTCGAGACGCCCGACCAGTTGTCCACGATCGCCGAGGTCAAGGAGGACATGGAGAAGACGGTCCCGATGGACCGGCTGATCTGCGGTGACGTCGGCTACGGCAAGACGGAGATCGCGGTCCGGGCGGCCTTCAAGGCGGTCCAGGACGGCAAGCAGGTCGCCGTCCTCGTCCCGACGACCCTTCTCGTCCAGCAGCACTTCGGCACGTTCACCGAGCGGTACTCGCAGTTCCCCGTCGTCACCCGCGCCCTGTCCCGTTTCCAGTCGGACACCGACGCGAAGGCGACGCTGGAGGGGCTGCGGGACGGCTCGGTCGACATCGTGATCGGCACGCACCGGCTGTTCTCGTCCGAGACCAAGTTCAAGGACCTGGGTCTGGTCATCGTCGACGAGGAGCAGCGCTTCGGCGTCGAGCACAAGGAGCAGCTGAAGAAGCTGCGGGCCAATGTGGACGTGCTGACCATGTCCGCGACGCCCATTCCGAGGACGCTGGAGATGGCGGTGACCGGCATCCGCGAGATGTCGACGATCACCACCCCGCCGGAGGAGCGGCACCCGGTGCTGACCTTCGTCGGCCCGTACGAGGAGAAGCAGATCGGCGCGGCCGTCCGGCGCGAACTGCTGCGCGAGGGCCAGGTCTTCTACATCCACAACCGCGTGGAGTCGATCGACCGCGCGGCGGCACGGCTGCGGCACATCGTGCCCGAGGCGCGGATCGCCACGGCCCACGGCCAGATGTCGGAGGCGGCGCTGGAGCAGGTGGTCGTCGACTTCTGGGAGAAGAAGTTCGACGTGCTGGTCTCCACGACGATCGTCGAGTCGGGCATCGACATCTCCAACGCCAACACCCTCATCGTGGAACGCGGCGACAACTTCGGCCTCTCGCAGCTGCACCAGCTGCGGGGCCGGGTCGGCCGTGGGCGGGAGCGCGGTTACGCGTACTTCCTCTACCCGCCGGAGAAGCCCCTCACCGAGACCGCGCACGAGCGCCTCGCCACGATCGCCCAGCACACCGAGATGGGCGCGGGCATGTACGTCGCCATGAAGGACCTGGAGATCCGCGGCGCGGGCAACCTCCTCGGCGGCGAGCAGTCGGGTCACATCGCGGGCGTCGGCTTCGACCTGTACGTCCGCATGGTGGGCGAGGCGGTCGCCGACTACCGCGCGTCGCTGGAGGGCGGTGTGGAGGAGGAGCCGCCGCTCGAGGTCAAGATCGAGCTGCCCGTCGACGCGCACGTCCCGCACGACTACGCCCCCGGCGAGCGGCTGCGGCTCCAGGCGTACCGGGCGATCGCCTCCGCCAACACGGAGGAGGACATCAAGGCGGTCCGCGAGGAACTCACCGATCGCTACGGCAAACTGCCGGAGCCCGTGGAGAACCTGCTGCTGGTGGCCGGCCTGCGGATGCTGGCACGGGCGTGCGGTGTGGGCGAGATCGTGCTCCAGGGCGCGAACATCCGCTTCGCGCCGGTGGAGTTGCGCGAGTCGCAGGAGCTGCGCCTGAAGCGCCTGTACCCGCGTACGGTCATCAAGCCGGCGGCCCACCAGATCATGGTCCCGCGCCCGACGGCGGGCAGGATCGGCGGCAAGCCGGTGGTGGGCCGCGAACTGCTGTCGTGGACGGGCGAGTTCCTGACGACGATCCTCGGTTCGTAGGGCCGAGGGGCGCTTGTCCTCGGCTCGCAGGGCCGAGGGGGTGCTTACGGAGGGCTGCTGACGGCCGGGCCGGGGCGTCAGCGGCTCACGGGGGAGCGAGGCGGAGTGGGCGGTGGCCCGTGAACGGCTCATGGCACGCCGCCTGCGGGAGGCGGACGGCAGTGCCACCGCCCACGGGCGGTCGAGCGGCGTACGGACGAAACGGCCGCCGCACCGTGGGCGGCGCTCGGCCCCGGCGACACGGCGCGTCTGTCCGAACCGGTCGGCCCCTACCGGGTCGCGATGCTCGGCGCCGGTCCGCTGCCCGCGCGGACCACCCCGGGTATCGGCAAGGTCCGAGCCCGGCGGTACCGTACGGACGGTGAACGGACGTGGGATGGTCGGGCGAGGAGCGGCGGTGCTGCTCGCGGCGGTGCTGGTGACCGGTTGCGACGGCGTCGGCCTCGACGGGGGCGGCGGCGCCGACGGCGACGGAGGCCCGACGCGCGGCGCCCCGCCCGGTGGCGGTACGAGTCCGCTCGCCAACCCGCACGGTACGGAACCGGGGCTGGCCGCCCTCGCCGGCGACCGGGAGAGGTCCGCGGCCCGCGCGCTGATAGCGAAGGTGGCCACCAAGGGCCGCGGCCCGAAGACCGGCTACGACCGGGACGAGTTCGGCTACGCCTGGATGGACACGGCGGATGGTGTGCCACTGGCGCGCAACGGCTGCGACACCCGGAACGACATGCTCGCCCGCGACGGGCGGGACCTCGCCTACCGCGCCGGCTCCGACTGCGTCGTCGTCGAGATGACCGTGCACGACCCGTACACGGGCAGGACCATCGAGTGGCGCAAGCAGAAGGCCGCCGAGGTGCAGATAGACCACGTGGTGCCGCTGTCGTACAGCTGGCAGATGGGCGCGGCCCGCTGGAACGAGGCCAAGCGCCGGCAGCTGGCCAACGACCCGCTGAACCTGCTGCCGGTCGAGGGCCGGGCCAACAGCGCCAAGAGCGACTCCGGTCCGGCGTCGTGGCTGCCGCCGAACAAGGCGGTGCGCTGCTCGTACGCGGTGCGCTTCGCGCAGGTCGCCGTGAAGTACGAACTGCCGGTGACGACCGCCGACAAGCGGATCATGCTGGCGCAGTGCGGCGGTTAGCGGGGCCCAGGACGACAACGGAGGCCGGGCAATCGCCGCTGCGGACCGGTTCGCCGACGGGCGGATGAGCAGGAAGTGAACAGTGGCGAAAGGCGGTTGCCCGGGCCGCCTTTCCGGCATTTCCTCTGCCTAGGGTGCATCGACGCCGGACCGATCAGGAGACACGTCGATGAGCAGTGGTGCCGTGGCCGAAGCGCCGAGGACGAAGGCGCCGAAGGCGCGGCGGCCCGTGGTGGAGATCCCACCGCTGCCCGCCCACCACAGGATGCGAGCCCTCGACGGTCTGCGCATCCTCGCGGCCCTCGCCGTGTGCGTGTTCCACTACGCGGGCAAGTCGTCGGTGGGTCACGCCTGGGGCGACTCCCCCAAGGAACTCTTTCCCGGCCTGTCCGCGGCGGCCGCCTACGGCTCCCTCGGCGTCCAGCTGTTCTTCGTCATCAGCGGCTTCGTCATCTGCATGAGCAGCTGGGGCAAGTCGCTCGGCCACTTCTTCCGCTCCCGGGTCTCGCGCCTCTACCCCGCGTACTGGGTGGCGATCGCGCTGACCACGGCCGCGTGCGTGGCGCTGCCGTCGGTGATCGAGCCGCTGCGGCTCGACGAGGTCCTGGTCAACCTGACGATGCTTCAGCAGCCCATGGGTGCGGAGCGGGTGCTCGGCGTGTGCTGGACGCTCTGGGTGGAGGCCCGGTTCTATCTGCTGTTCGCTCTGTTCGTGGTGTGGAAGGGGGTCACCTACCGGCGGGTCGTCGTCTTCTGCTGCCTGTGGCTGGTCGCCGGGGTGCTCGCACGGGTCGCCGACCACCCCCTCACCGACGAGATCGTGATGCGCGACCACGCCCCCTTCTTCATCGGCGGTCTCGCGCTCTACCTGATCCACCGGTACGGCGGCGATCTGCTGCTGTGGGGCATCGTCGGCGTCAGCTGGGCGCTCGGCCAGCGCTACTCCACCACCGCGCTGTGGAGCCCCGACGCCACGAACGTCTACCTGGAGCGCAGCCCGCACGTGATCCTCGCGGTCGTGACGGTCGCCTTCGGGCTGGTCGCCGCGGTGGCGCTCGGGTGGCTGCGGTGGGCGAACTGGCGCTGGCTCACGGTGGCGGGGGCCCTGACCTACCCGTTCTATCTGGTGCACGAGCATCTGGGCTGGTTCGCCATCGCCGTGCTGCACCGGAAGTTCGGACTGGGGGCCTGGCCGACACTGGTGGCGACAGTGGCCGCGATGCTGCTGCTCGCCTGGTTCATCCACCGGCTCGTGGAGAAGCCCTTCGGGCCGCGGATGCGCCGGGCCATGGAGAAGCAGGCCAATCGGCTGTCGGCGGCCCCGAAGGCGGGCCGGGGATCGGAGGCCCCGAAGGCGGCCCCGGGGCCGGGCGGGCCCGAGCTGCCGCACGGCGGTGAAAATCGGGTGGGGGCATGATCGGGCCTGATTGGCCTGCCGCCATGGAACTGGAGATCACCACTCTCGCCGAACGCCCCGAACCGCAGGACCCGATGTGGTCGATGCTCGACACCTGGGACGAGTTCATCGTCAACGACCCGGTCGGCTGGGCGAACACCGGCCGGATCGTCGGTGAGTTGCCCGAGTACGTGCTGGTGGCGACGGACCCCGGAGGGAAGGTCGTGGCGCGGGCGTTCGGCGTGCCGCCGGCCGTGGACGTGGACGTGGACGGACGCACGGAACTGCCCGCCGGTGGCTGCAGTTCCGCACGGGCTGAGCGAGGTCGGGCGCCGAGGAGGCCCCGGGCTCAGTCCGCCCGCAGGAACGCGGAGGGCCCTTGCGAGCGCCGCTCGCGACACCCGTCCCGGCATCCGCAGCCGGGACGCGCCGCCGGCCAGGCGCTTGTCCGGCGCGCCCTGCACGCTCGGCCACTTCGTGTCGCCGTAGTCGTCGAGGACCACGGTCCCGCCGCGGGCGGCGATGTCGTACGCGCGGACACCCCGTCGGCGCACCGAGCGGCAATGCCGGGAAGACGAAGGCTTGGTGCCGTGACGGCGTCGGAGGCGGAGGCGACGACGGGGACGGGGTCCGCATCCGAGCCGGCCGTTCGGCGGCGCGGCCCCGGTGAACGGGTCGGACGGTTCCCGGTGTGTCACCCTACTCGTGGCGGTCGTCGCCGCCGACGACCAGCGGAACCGGCGCGCGGGGGACGGGCAAGGCAATGACGGTACGCGGCCAGATCGTCAGGTTCGCCCTGGTCGGCGGGGTGAACACCGGGACGTACTACGGCCTGTACCTGGCGCTGCTGACCGTGCTGCCGTACGTGGCGGCACACGTGTGCGCCTTTCTGCTCAGCATGGTCGGGTCGTTCTTCCTGACGTCGTACTTCACGTACCGCACCCGGCCCACCTGGCGGAAGTTCGTGCTGTTCCCGCTGACCAACGCGGCGAACTTCGCGGTGACCACGGCCGGTGTGTACCTGCTGGTGGGGGTGGGCGGCTTCGACAGCACGTACGCGCCGCTCGTCGCGGCGGCCGCCGCGATCCCGGTCACGTTCGTCGTGTCCCGCACGATCATGCTCCGCCCGGACGGGCGGCGGCCCGACCGGGCCGGGCACGCCCCGGAGGCGGAGCGAGCACCGGTCCGCTGACCGCCTCTGCCGGGCTCGGCGGGAGGCGGCCCCGTGCCGCGCCTCAGCGCAGCCGGCGGACGACCTTGCGCACCACCGGGTTGCGCCGCAGGGCCTGGCCACGTGCCGGGGCGGGTGCGCCGGGCAGCCCGAGGCCGGCGAGCCTGCGCCGCTTGAAGTAGCGCGTGAGCCGCTCCTGCGGCATCGAGGCGAGCAGCGACGCCGTCCGTTCACGCAGCTCAGGATGTGCCGCTGACTGCATGCAGTAGCCGACCGCGCGCACCAGGCCGTCGATGTCCGCCGTCAGGTCGGCCGGCCGGCCGGCGCGTTCCCGGTCGGTCAGATCGGGGACGAGCGCGTCGACGACCGTCAGCGGGATGCGGTTGCTGTTCTGGTAGGGCGTGATCCGCTCCAGCAGCAGTTCGGTGCCCACCCGGGCGGCCGGGATCCCGTAGAAGGCGGCCGCCGTGATCATCGCCGTGGAGAAGCAGCCCACGACCAGTTCCGGCCGCGCCCGCTCGTACAGCGTCTCGGCCAGTACAGGCGCGCGCAGCACGTGCAGTGTGACCCCCAGCCCGGCGGCCTCCTCCTCCAGCGCGCGGGTGGAGTCGGCCGGCGCGCTCGGGTGCGGCTTGAAGGTGATCGCGCGGTGCCCGAGGGCTGCCGCACCGCGCAGCATCCGCAGATGCAGCTCCTGCTCCTCGGCGCTGCTGATGAGCTGCAGCGCGGCGAGGTACTGGCCGAGCAGCAGCGCCGTGGAACGCTCCTCGCCGATGTCGGCCGCCGCGCCGATCGCGCCGAGCACGGCACGGAACTCGGCGTCCGGGACGGCCACCGGCTCCACCCCGTGCTCGGACAGCAGCATCGGGCGCAGGCCCGGCACCAGGTCGAGATGGATCAGACGGCGGATCCGGCTGCTCATCGGGAGCGCGATGTGGTTGCGCGTGGGCCCGTAGCTCATCAGCCCGTCGGCGTACACGTGGATCGGGCTGTCGGCGAAGATCGCGGCGATGGCGCGGGAGGGGTTGGCCTGGATGGACTCGCAGGCGATCTCGACCTTCTCGTCGCCCAGGTCCCAGGCGAGCCGGAGGGCCTTCTCCCACAGCACGACGTCCTGCGCGCGGGGCGCCCAGCCGGCCGGGTGGTGGGGACGGATGGTCTCGTTCCAGGAGCGGACCTCGTCGAATTCCCCCCGCAGCGCCTCGAACCCGGACATCCGGTCCAGCGACACGCTCACCTCCGGGGCGGCGGAGGTGTCGCTGACCAGCAGGATCCGGCGGTGCCGCGGCCGCGGCCCGAACAGTCCGGCCCGGATCGCGGCGGTGATCGTGGCCGCCGCGTACTGGGTGGCGGCGCAGAAGATCTGGGTGGTCATGCAGCGGCCTTTCGGATGATGGTGCGCCGTTCGGTGTCCAGACCGGCGAGGACGGCCTCCAGTTCGGCGCCCGGGATCCGCCGCAGGGCCCCGGCGGTGAGGGACGTGAGCTCCCGGGCGACGGGGCGGCTGAAGCGCTGCCGGTCGCGGAGCTGGTGCGCGATGACGACGCAGTAGCTGCGGATCGCCTTCGGCATCAGGAGGTCTCGCTCCGGGTCGTCGGCGAGCTCGGCCAGGACCTGGTCGAACGCCTTCACGAAGTCCAGCTGCCGTACGTCTTTGATCTGGGTGAGCGAGGTGGCCACGCCCCGCCGGTAGAAGATCTGGTGCAGTGAGGTGACCGCGTACGAGTCGGCACCCCGGTGCAGCTGCCAGATCCACGGCCGGTCCTCCGCCGTGCGCAGCCCGTCCGTGAACCGCAGCATGCCGCGGTCGAGAAGCGTGGCGTCGTAGATGCCGGCCCAGGCGTACGGGTAGTCGACCATGCTCGACTCGCCGACCGGCAGGATCGAGGAGCGGGGGTCGAGCGGTTCGTCCCGGCGTCCCTCCGGAGCGCGCTGCAGCGTCCGCTGCACCCCCGTGACCTGCACGTGGTCGGTGCGCACGAAGTCGACGCTGAGCCGCTGGACGGCGTCGACGAGCCCGGCCAGATGCCCCGGTCCGAGCCAGTCGTCGCCGTCGAGGAAGGTGAGGAAGCGCCCCTCGGCCCGGTCGATGCCGGTGTTGCGTGCCGAGGCGAGCCCCTGGTTCTCCTCGTGGCGTACGACGACGCTGTTGGGCAGGCGTGCGCTGAGCGCGGTGAGGGCTTCGAAGGTGTCGTCCGTCGAGCGGTCCTCGACGAAGACGAACTCGAAGTCCTCCCTCGCGTTGTTCGCCAGACCGGCCACGGTGTCGGCGATGTACGCCGAGACGTTGTAGCAGGGGACGATGACAGAGAGCGTGGTCACCGGGGGAGGCTATGGGCGCCCGGTGGAGCGTTCCGGGACGTGGGCGTGAGCGGAAGGTGAACGTGGGATGAGCGTCGGGGTGCCGCGCAGGGGCGGCGCCCGGGGTCCGGCCTGCGCCGTCGCATCCCGACCGCCTGGCGAATCGTTTGGCGAATCAGTGGCCCACGGCACTCCGACTGCCTAACATCGATCACCGCAAGGCTTTGTGCACCGATGCACAATCTCGCCCCGGGAGGCTCCTTTGCACCGCCGCCGTCGTACCGCGCTCATCCTCTCCGCCGCGCTCGTCGCCGGCGTGCCGCTTCTCGCCGCCTGCGGCGACCAGGCCCACCCCGGCGCCGCCGCCGTGGTCGGCGGGCAGCGGATCGAGGTGTCCGCAGTCCAGGCGAAGGTCCGGGACGTGCGCGACGCGCAGCAGGATTCGCCCCAGTCCGCGCAGCTGATCAAGGACACCGGGCAGCTCGGCCGCGCCAAGCTGTACGACCTGATCGTCGACAGGGTCGTGCAGCGTGCCGCCGACGACGCCGGGGTGAGCGTCAGCCGCAAGGAGATCCAGGACGGGCGGTACGAGCTCGTGCGGCAGTCCGGGGGCGAGGACCAGCTCGTCGCCGTGTATCTGCAGCAGCGCGGTGTCGCCCCGGACCAGGTCGACGACGCCGTGCGCCGCGACCTTCTGGTCGGCAAGATCGCCACGGCCATCGGCGCGGCCAACAGCCCCGAGGGCCAGCAGAAGCTGAACGAGACGTTCACCGCCGCGGCGAAGTCCCTGGACATCGACGTGAACCCGCGTTACGGCGCCTGGGACGACACGAAGCTCGAGCTCGGCACGTACCGGGCACCCTGGATCACCGAGGTGTCCGAGGTCCCGGAGCCCGTCGAGACGGGTGCGTGACGGCGGGCGGTAGGTTCGGGGCGTGACCACCGAAGCATCCACCGCCGGCCGTATCGTCCTGCTCACCGCCAGCCACCGCGTCGCGCCCGGGCTGCTGTCCTGGCCCGCGTGGCAGACGCTGCGCGCCGCGGACCGGGTGGTGTGCGCCGACGCGGCGCACCGGCAGCCGGCCTACCTGCGGGAGGCGGGCATCACCGTCGAGCACGCCGCGCCGACCGCCGAGGAGCTGGTGGAGTACTGCGCGGCCGGCGGCCGCACGGTCGTCGTGCTGGCCTCCGGCGAGGGCGAGGCGGCGCTGACCGACGGTCTGGCCCGCCTCGGCGGCTCCGGCCGCATGGCGATGCCGGACCTGGAACTGCTCCCCGGCGCGTACGACCTGCCCGGAGCACGGCTGCTGGACCTCGTGGAGGTCATGGACCGCATCCGCCGCGAATGCCCCTGGTCGTCGCGGCAGACCCACAAGGGTCTGGCCAAGTACGGCATCGAGGAGGCGTACGAACTCGTCGAGGCCATCGAGGACGGCGACCGGGACGAGCTGCGCGAGGAACTGGGGGACGTACTGCTCCAGGTCGTCTTCCACGCCCGCATCGCCGAGGAGGACGCGCAGGAGCCCTTCTCTGTGGACGACGTCGCGGGCACGATCGTCGAGAAGCTGATCCACCGGCACCCGCACGTCTTCGGTGAGGAGACCGCCTCGACGCCCGAGGAGGTCAAGGCGCACTGGCTGCGTACCAAGGCGATCGAGAAGCAGCGCGCGTCGGTGACCGACGGTGTGCCGCTCGGCCAGCCGGGTCTCGCGCTGGCGGCGAAGCTCGCCTCCCGGGTGCGTACGGCCGGCCTCGACGTGGACCTCCCGGCCGGAGCGGGCATCGGGTACGAGCTGCTGGCCCTCGCCGTACGCGCGGAGGCGGACGGCGTCGACCCCGAGGCGGCGCTGCGAGCGGCGGCACGGGCCTACCGGGACGCGATCCGGGCGGCGGAGGGCCGGCCCGGTAACGTCGAGGGGTGAACGACCCGAACACCGCGCCCGAGCTCTTCACCTGGGAGTTCGCGACCGACCCGTACCCCGCCTACGCATGGCTGCGCGAGCACTCGCCGGTGCACCGGACCCGGCTGCCCAGCGGGGTCGAGGCTTGGCTGGTCACCCGCTACGCGGACGCCCGGCAGGCGCTCGCCGACCAGCGGCTGTCGAAGAACCCGGCGCATCACGCCGAGCCGGCGCACGCGAAGGGGAAGACGGGCATCCCCGGCGAACGCAAGGCGGAGCTGATGACGCATCTGCTGAACATCGACCCGCCGGACCACACCAGGCTGCGCCGCCTCGTCTCCAAGGCGTTCACCCCGCGGCGGGTGGCGGAGTTCGCGCCGCGGGTTCAGGAGCTGACGGACCGGCTCATCGACGACATCTTCGAAAAACAGCACAGCGCGGACAAGGGGGAGGCGGACCTCATCCACGAGTTCGCGTTCCCGCTGCCCATCTACGCCATCTGCGACATGCTCGGCGTCCCGCGCGAGGACCAGGACGACTTCCGTGACTGGGCCGGGATGATGATCCGCCACGGCGGCGGCCCGCGCGGCGGAGTGGCCCGTTCGGTGAAGAAGATGCGCGGTTACCTGGCCGAACTGATCCACCGCAAGCGGCGGGAGCCGGGGGACGACCTCATCTCGGGGCTCATCAGGGCGTCCGACCACGGCGAGCACCTCACCGAGAACGAGGCCGCCGCGATGGCCTTCATCCTCCTCTTCGCGGGCTTCGAGACCACCGTCAACCTCATCGGCAACGGTGTCTACGCGCTGCTGCGCCACCCCGGGCAGCGTGAGCGCCTCCAGGCGTCGCTGGCGGCCGGGGAGAGCGGCCTGTTGGCGACCGGGGTGGAGGAACTGCTGCGCTACGACGGGCCGGTGGAGCTCGCGACCTGGCGGTTCGCCACCGAGCCGCTGACACTCGGCGGGCAGCGGATCGCGGCGGGCGACCCCGTACTCGTCGTCCTCGCGGCCGCCGACCGCGACCCGGAACGCTTCGACGCCCCCGACACGCTCGACCTGTCACGGACCGACAACCAGCATCTGGGGTACGGCCACGGCATCCACTACTGCCTCGGCGCCCCGCTCGCCCGGCTCGAGGGGCAGACCGCACTGGCCACTCTGCTCCGCAGAATGCCGGACTTGCGGCTTGCGGGAGATCCGGACGATTTGCGCTGGCGTGGGGGGCTCATCATGCGTGGATTGCGCACTCTGCCCGTTGAGTTCACAGTTCAAACAAGCTGACGCCACATCAACTCTGTGACTTTCACGTGATCTCCGCTGCATCGACTTGTGACTTACGTTCGAATGCGGCTACGTTCACCGTCATTCGGCAGGCGTCAGCAGGCCGCAAGAACCACCGTCGTCACGCGAAAGGCAACCGCATGCTCTCCGGGAACGGACGACACCGCCGACCCCGCCAGGCTCCGGCCCTCATCGTCGCGGCAGGGGTGACCGGTTCGGCCATCGCCATCCCGCTGCTCGGTGCGGGCTCGGCCTCCGCGGCGGAGGCGAGCACCTGGGACCGCGTCGCGGAGTGCGAGAGCGGCGGGGCCTGGAGCGCCGACTTCGACAACGGCTTCTACGGCGGGTTGCAGTTCTCGCAGGAGACCTGGGACACCTACGGCGGCACGGTGTACGCGCCGAGCGCCGACCTCGCGAGCCGCTCGCAGCAGATAGCGGTCGCGGAGAAGGTGCTCGCCGCCGAGGGGCCCGACGCCTGGCCCGCCTGCGGTCCGCTCGCCGGACTGAAGGACGACGGCGCGGACACCGGCGTCGACCCGGGCATCCTCCCGCTGCCGCGGCAGAGCGAAGCGCCGGCCGGTGAGCCGTCGTCGGACGCCTCCGACCCCCTCGGCGTTCTCGACCCGGCCGACCCTGAAGCCGGCCTGCCCGCCGGGGGCTCGTCGGACGCCTCGGGCTCCGCGGAGGACTCCGGCGCACCGGACGCCGGTGACGCCGCTGCGCCGTCCGGTGACGCGGCCGGCCGGCCGGCCCCCAAGGGCGACGACACCGGGGCGGCGCCGGCGGACGGTGCCACCGAGCCGACCCCGTCCGAAGAGGCTGTGACCGGCGCCGGCAAGCACCGCGGTGCGTCCGCCGGCGACGAGGCGGGCGCGGGCGAGCCGGGCGAGATCCGCGAAGGCGGCCGCCATGCCTCGCGGGGTGACGCCTCCGGCCGGAAGGGGGACGTCGCGGCAACCGGCCCCGGCGCGTACACCGTTCGGCCCGGCGACAACCTGTGTGACATCGCCGCCGCGCAGGAGGTGCCCGGCGGGTGGCCCGCCCTCTATGAGGCGAACGAGGAGACCGTCGGTTCGGACCCGGACCTCATCCTTCCCGGTCAGACGCTCGATCTGGGCCTGGAGCGGCGCTAGTTCAGGCGGTGGTTCGTAGGCTTATGTCCGCTTCGTTCGAGTGAGACAAGGGTCTCTTTGCCCCAACTGGGGCACAACGTCCCGCGAATTCGGCCACTCCGCCCCCCACCTGCGAAAACGGACATCCATGGGTGGTCGGTTCGGGCGTTTTCTCCCCGATGTTCGACTTTGAACATCGGGGAGTCCTGTGTCTACGGTCTGAACTGCTCGCCACCGCGGGCACCGTCGACCGATACGCCGAATCCTGCCGTCGGTCGGGGGGAACAGTCGTCGCTCAGAGCGCCGAAGGCAGGAGCGGGGGACCCAAGGTAAGCGCCGGGACCGTCCGTCCGGATCGAGAGATCCGCGGACCGGAGCCGGCTGGGGGTGAAGCCCGCGCGTCCCACGGACGTGCGGCCGGGCAACTCACAGGCCCGAACCCGACAGCTCACCTCGTAGGCGTCGGTGAGGAGAAGTTCCATGCTGCGTTCTTCCGGCAAGGCCAAGCACCGTCGCCCGTCGAAGATCACCCGTCTCGTCGCGCTCGCCGGTGTCGCCGGCGCCGCCATCGCCGCCCCGGTTCTCGGCGCGACCTCCGCCTCCGCCGCCACCGCCTCCGAGTGGGACGCCGTCGCCCAGTGCGAGTCCGGCGGCAACTGGTCCATCAACACGGGCAACGGCTACTACGGCGGCCTGCAGTTCTCCGCCTCCACCTGGGCCGCGTACGGCGGCACCGCCTACGCCTCGACCGCCGACCAGGCGTCCAAGGCCCAGCAGATCGAGATAGCCGAGAAGGTCCTGGCCGGTCAGGGCAAGGGTGCCTGGCCGAGCTGCGGCGTCGGCCTGTCCGGCGCCTCCTACGACGGCGGCTCCGCCGACACCGAGCCCGCCCAGCCGTCTCGGGAGCGCGCCGAGGCCCCCACCACGCGCTCCGAGCGTGCCGAGGCCCCCGCCCCCGCGGAGAAGGCCGAGAAGCCTGCCGCCGCCGCGCCCGAGGCCAAGGGCTTCAAGAAGGGCGACGGCGAGTACAAGGTCGAGGCCGGCGACACCCTGAGCAAGATCGCCGAGGCCGAGAAGGTCAAGGGCGGCTGGGAGAAGCTGTTCGAGCTGAACAAGGACATCGTCGAGGACGCCGACGTGATCTACCCGGGTCAGCAGCTCCACCTGAGCTGACCCCCTCCCCCCGCGGTCCGGCGGTCGTGGGGGGCACCCGTCTCCGAACGGAATCCGAGCACCCCGGCCCGGCGCGCCTTCCCCCCGTACGCGCCGGGCCGGGGCTCGGTCCGTTCGGGGGCCGGCGCCCGGGACGCCGGTTACCCGCGGGTAGAAACCGCCCCGTTTGTCCGGTCCCAAGGGTCTTGATGCCCTTTTTCGTCCCAGGGGGCGGGCATGGGCCGGGCCTTTGCCGCCAGGGCGGTTAGGCTCTTGCCGCAAGGCCAAGCAGACCTCTGCACCTTTTCTCGCGTCACATCCCAGAAGGAGATGCTCGTGCCGTCCATCGACGTCGTCGTAGCCCGGGAAATCCTGGACTCCCGAGGCAACCCCACGGTCGAGGTCGAGGTTGGCCTCGACGACGGCAGCACGGGTCGTGCTGCAGTTCCGTCCGGCGCCTCCACCGGTGCGTTCGAAGCTCTCGAGCTCCGCGACGGTGACAAGAACCGCTACCAGGGCAAGGGCGTCGAGAAGGCCGTCCTCGCCGTCATCGAGCAGATCGGCCCGGAGCTCGTCGGCTACGACGCCACCGAGCAGCGCCTGATCGACCAGGCGATGTTCGACCTGGACGCCACCCCGGACAAGTCCTCCCTCGGCGCCAACGCCATTCTCGGCGTCTCCCTCGCCGTGGCGCACGCCGCCTCCGAGGCGTCCGACCTGCCGCTCTTCCGCTACCTGGGCGGCCCGAACGCGCACCTGCTGCCCGTTCCGATGATGAACATCCTGAACGGCGGCTCGCACGCCGACTCCAACGTGGACATCCAGGAGTTCATGATCGCGCCGATCGGCGCCGAGTCCTTCTCCGAGGCGCTGCGCTGGGGCACCGAGGTCTACCACACCCTCAAGAAGGTGCTGAAGCAGAAGGGCCTGTCCACCGGCCTCGGCGACGAGGGCGGCTTCGCGCCGAACCTCGACTCCAACCGCGCCGCCCTCGACCTCATCCTCGAGGCGATCAAGGAAGCCGGTTACGCCCCGGGCAAGGACATCGCGCTCGCGCTCGACGTCGCCGCGTCCGAGTTCTACAAGGACGGCTCGTACGAGTTCGAGGGCAAGTCCCGCTCGGCCGCCGAGATGACGGAGTACTACGAGGAGCTCGTCGCCTCCTACCCGCTGGTCTCCATCGAGGACCCGCTGTTCGAGGACGACTGGGACGGCTGGAAGGTCCTCACCGAGAAGCTGGGCAGCAAGGTCCAGATCGTCGGCGACGACCTCTTCGTCACCAACCCGGAGCGTCTGGCCCGCGGCATCGAGGAAGCCGCCGCCAACGCGCTGCTCGTCAAGGTCAACCAGATCGGCTCGCTGACCGAGACCCTCGACGCCGTCGAGCTCGCGCAGCGCAACGGGTTCAAGTGCATGATGTCCCACCGCTCCGGCGAGACCGAGGACGTCACCATCGCCGACCTGGCCGTCGCCACCAACTGCGGCCAGATCAAGACCGGCGCCCCGGCCCGCTCCGAGCGCGTCGCCAAGTACAACCAGCTGCTGCGCATCGAGGAGATCCTCGACGACGCGGCGGTGTACGCGGGCCGCAGCGCGTTCCCGCGGTTCCGCTTCGCGGACCAGTAAGCGCAGCGGGCACGAGGGCTGATCACCGGCTGACGCCCTGTCGTCCGTACGTCCCCGGCCACGGTCCCGTACCGTGTCCGGGGACGTCGGCGTGTGAAGGGGAGGCGAGGGAATGGCGCGCAGGCCGCAAGCGGACAGGTTCTCCACCGCGACCAGGCTGCGGCTGCTCGGCGAGCAGACCGCCGCCCGCGTCTACCGCTCCCAGAACCGCCGCCAGGCCCGCCGCTCCCGGCTCACCGGCCGCGCGGCCTTCCTCGCCCTCGTCGTCTGTTCGCTCGTCGTGGCGCTCGCCTACCCGATGCGCCAGTACGTCTCCCAGCGGGCGGACATCGCCGAGCAGGAGCGCCTCCTGGACGAGGCACGCGCACAGGTCGAGCAGCTCAAGGACGAGAAGGCGCGCCTCCAGGACGACATGTACATCCGGCGGCTCGCCCGCGAGCATCTGCACTACGTGGTCCCGGGGGAGACCGGCTACACCATGATCGACCCCGAGGCCGCGGAGCGCCGCCGCGAAGAGGGCGGCGCGGCCGAACGGCCGTGGTACTCGAACGTATGGAACGGCGTGGACAGCGCCGACGGTCCGCAGCAGAAGTAGGCGCAGCAGAAGCAGCAGCCGCAGCAGAAGCCGCAGCAGAAGCAAGCGCACCGGCAGAATCAAGCGCAGCAGCAGAAGTCACCGAACAAGGCAGGCATGGAAACCCCTCCTCCCACCACCGAATCCACCGAGCCCACGGACGCGGACGTCGCCGCGTTCAAGGAGCAGCTCGGCCGGCCGCCGCGCGGTCTGCGCTCGATCGCGCACCGCTGCCCGTGCGGGCAGCCCGACGTGGTCGAGACCGCGCCGCGGCTCCCCGACGGGACCCCCTTCCCGACGCTGTACTACCTGACGTGTCCGCGAGCCGCCTCCGCGATCGGAACGCTCGAGGCGAACGGGGTCATGAAGGAGATGACCGAACGCCTGGCCGCAGACCCGGAACTCGCCGCCGCGTACCGGGCCGCCCATGAGGACTACATCGCCCGCCGTGACGCCATCGAGGTCCTGGAGGGCTTCCCCAGCGCGGGCGGCATGCCGGACCGGGTGAAGTGCCTGCACGTCCTGGTCGGCCACTCGCTGGCGGCCGGCCCCGGGGTGAACCCGCTGGGCGACGAGGCGATCGCGATGCTGCCCGAGTGGTGGGCGAAGGGCCCGTGCGTGACCCCGTGCGTGACCCCGTGCGGACAGGGAGAGGACGCCGCCGAATGACCCGCGTCGCCGCCGTCGACTGCGGCACCAATTCCATCCGCCTGCTCGTCGCGGACGTCGACCCGGCCACCGGCGGACTCGTCGACCTCGACCGCCGGATGACGATCGTCCGCCTCGGCCAGGACGTCGACCGCACCGGCCGGCTCGCCCCGGAGGCACTGGAGCGCACGTTCGCCGCCTGCCGCGAGTACGCCGCCGCGATCAAGGAGCACGGCGCGCACCGCCTGCGCTTCGTCGCCACGTCCGCGTCCCGGGACGCGGAGAACCGGGACGAGTTCGTCGCCGGGGTGCTCGGCATCCTCGGTGTGGAGCCCGAGGTGATCAGCGGCGAGGAGGAGGCCGAGTTCTCCTTCACCGGCGCCACGAAGTCCCTCGACGGCCGCTCCGACATCGGCAAGCCGTATCTGGTCGTCGACATCGGCGGCGGCTCCACCGAGTTCGTCGTGGGCGAGGAGCACGCCGGGGCGGCCCGTTCGGTCGACATCGGCTGCGTACGGATGACCGAGCGGCACGCGCCGGACAGCCCGGCGACGCCGGAGCAGATCGCCGCGATCACCGCGGACATCGAGGCGGCGCTCGACGAGGTCGAGAAGACCGTGCCCATCCGGCAGGTCCACACGCTCGTCGGGCTCGCCGGCTCGGTGACCACGGTCGCCGGGATCGCGCTCGGCCTCGACGCGTACGACTCCGAGGCCATCCATCACTCGCGGATCTCCTTCGAACAGGTCGAAGAGGTCACCACCATGCTGCTGAACTCCACGCACGACGAGCGCGCGGCCATCGGCGTGATGCACCCCGGCCGCGTCGACGTCATCGCGGCCGGGGCGCTGGTGCTGCTCACGGTCATGCGGCGGATCGGCGCCCGCGAGGTGGTCGTGAGCGAACACGACATCCTCGACGGCATCGCGATCAAAGCGGCAGAGGACGCCCCATAGCGTTCAGCGGCACTCCTCGGCTGGTGACGGCGGTGGCGTTTGCCACGTACTACAGGTTGCGGTAGACGTCCCGCCGGTCGCCCACCTTGACGACGAGGATGACGAGTTCGCCGTCGTTGATCTGGTAGGCGACCCGGTAGCTTCCGACCCGGAGCCGGTAGAGTCCCGACGGGCCGGTGAGTTTCTTGACGTCGGCGTCCTCGCGGTACGGGTCGTCGCCGAGTGCGGTGAGCGCGGTCAGGATGCGCATGGCGTCTGGCCGGCTGATGGCCCGGAGCTGCCGCTGTGCCGCCGTGGTGAACCGGAAGGCGTACGTCACGCCGCCTCGCCGTCATGCTCGGTGAACAGATCCGCCAGTAGTTCCGCCATTGTCACGGTGGGACCGCCCTCGGCCAGGACTGCTTCGGCTTCGCGCGCCAACATCACGTCGGCCGCTTCCTCCAGCGCTTCGAAGTCCGCGATCGGCACCACGGCGGCCACCGGAGCGCCGTTGCGCGTGATGACCGTCGGAACGCCTTCCTCGGCCCGGTTGATGTGGTCGGCGAGGTGCGCGCGGGCTTCCCGTACGGTCACTGTGTTCTCGGTCATGACGTCAGTGTACGCGCTTACGTGTACACGGGCCGGGGTCGCATACGGGAGCAATCCTCGACGGCATCGCCTACAGCGTCGCCGGCGAGCGCGGGGACGCGGACCGCGGCCAGGGTCTGTCGTTCGGCTCTTGCCGGGCTCGTGTGCCCTGGTGCGGCACCTCGCCGTGTTGTCGTCCGTCGCCGACTCCCCCGTAGCCCTTCGGGCACGGGAGGTGCCCCCACCGCGTGGGCTCCTTCCTCCGCCTGGCGATGCGTCCCCTCGGCCCTGGCGGGCCTGGGGAGACCCCATGCACCGGACCCCGCTCGCCGATCCGGCCTGATCCGAACGAAAGACCCTGGCTAGGTCGCGGGCGCCGGCTCCGGGGCCGGGGTGAGGACCACGAACTCCGCCCCCGCCGGGTCGTTGCACACCGCCAGCCGGCCGACGCCCTCCGCGTCCTCGGGGCCCATCGAGACCGAGCCGCCGTTCTCCCGCACGAGGGCGATCGTGGCGTCGCAGTCGGCGGAACCGAAGACCGGGTGCCAGTACGGCCGCGTCTTTCCGGACGCGAACATGTCGGGGACCGCCATGACACCGCCGAACATCCGCTCCGGCGGGCTGCCCTTCGGCGTCACCATCGTGTACGTACCGCCGCCACCGGGGAGTTGCATGTCCTGTCCGGTCCAGCCGAAGGCGCTGCGGTAGAAGTCCTGGGCGGCCTTCGAGTCGGTGGTGTAGAGCTCGATCCAGCCGAGGCTGCCGGGCCCGTCGGCGGCCTCGATGCCGGGGTAGCTGCCGGGTTGCCAGAGCGCGAACTGGGCGCCCTGCGGGTCGGTGACCTGGGCGAACCGGCCCTCGTCCGACGCATCGGAGGGCGGGGTGCGGACGGCGCCGCCGGCCTGCTCGACGGCCCTGACGGCGGCTTCGACGTCCGGCGTGTGGAAGTAGATCATCCAGGCCGGTCGAGCACCCTCCTCGGTCAGCTGCCCGACCGCCCCCACCGTCTTGCCGTCGAGGCGGAACGCCTTGTAACTGCTCATCTCCTCGTCGAACGCCTGGGCCTGCCAGCCGAACACGGCGCCGTAGAAGGCGGCGGCCGCGTCGATGTCCGGGGCCCCCAGGTCGATCCAGGCGGGGGAGCCGGGGACGAAGTCAGTGGTGATCACTCGATTCCCTTTCTCCGTGATTCACCCGGTCATGGCCGGGTTTACGGGGATGTGTCACATCCTGTGGCCAGCCTGACACCGCGCCCGGACCCTCGCGCGTCGACCCCGCGCTGCTGCTTCGGGGCCGCTCTGTGGACCGGCTCGGCGGCTCCTCGGGAAAGTTCGTGAAGTTCTTCACAAGGAAAAGCGTGCCGATGGGCCCATCGGAGCCTCGAAAGCCCTCTCATGCCCGCTTGTTGGGATCGAAGCAGCACATTCGAAGGTGCGTGGATGTCTGCGCCCCCAGGGCGCAAGGGGCGCTGGTGTACTCGCCCGTAGGCCCTAGGGGCCAGCTCAGAGGGGTGGTGAACGCTCTCCGCCGCACTCCGGTTCCCCGTGCAGGCCATGACCTCGGTCACGTGGGCGGGGCAGTGTAGCAGAGTAGGGCGCAGACCTTGTGAAGGGGCTCACGAGCACCCCCTCCGAGGGGGGTGGATACTCGATGGCATGAGCACCACGGAGCGTCCCAGGATCCTCGTTGTAGGCGGTGGGTACGTAGGCCTGTACGCAGCTCGGCGCATTCTCAAGAAGATGCGCTACGGCGAGGCGACCGTCACGGTCGTCGACCCGCGGTCGTACATGACGTACCAGCCCTTCCTCCCCGAAGCTGCCGCCGGCAGCATCTCGCCTCGGCATGTCGTCGTCCCGCTGCGACGCGTGCTGCCCAAGGCAGAGGTTCTCACCGGCCGGGTCACGACCATCGACCAGGACCGCAAGGTCGCCACGATCTCGCCGCTCGTCGGCGAGGCGTACGAGCTGCCCTTCGACTACCTGGTCGTCGCGCTCGGCGCGATCTCGCGCACCTTCCCGATCCCCGGCCTCGCCGAGCAGGGCATCGGTATGAAGGGGATCGAAGAGGCCATCGGCCTGCGCAACCACGTGCTGGAGCAGCTGGACAAGGCCGACTCGACGACCGATGAGGACGTCCGCCGCAAGGCGCTCACCTTCGTCTTCGTCGGCGGCGGCTTCGCCGGAGCCGAGACCATAGGCGAGGTCGAGGACCTGGCCCGTGACGCGGCCAAGTACTACAACAACGTGAAGCGCGAGGACATGCGCTTCATCCTGGTCGACGCCGCCGACAAGATCCTTCCCGAGGTCGGCCCGAAGCTGGGCAGGTACGGCAAGGAGCACCTCGAGGGCCGTGGGGTCGAGGTCTACCTCTCCACCTCCATGGACTCCTGCGTCGACGGCCACGTGGTGCTGAAGAACGGCCTCGAGGTCGACTCCAACACCATCGTGTGGACGGCCGGCGTGAAGCCGAACCCGGCGCTGGCCCGCTACGGCCTGCCGCTCGGCCCCCGCGGCCACGTCGACTGCAACGAGACCCTCCAGGTCAACGGCACCGACTACATCTGGGCCGCCGGCGACAACGCCCAGATCCCCGACATGGCCGCCCGCAAGGCCGGCGTCGAGAACGCCTGGTGCCCGCCGAACGCCCAGCACGCGCTGCGCCAGGCCAAGGTCCTCGGCGACAACGTCATCTCCGGGATGCGCGGCTTCCCGCAGAAGTCCTACGAGCACGCGAACAAGGGTGCGGTGGCCGGTCTCGGCCTGCACAAGGGCGTCGCGATGATCGTCATGGGCAAGGTCAAGATCAAGCTCAAGGGCCGGCTGGCCTGGTACATGCACCGTGGCTACCACGGCATGGCCATGCCTACCTGGAACCGCAAGATCCGCGTGTTCGCCGACTGGACGCTGGCGATGTTCCTCAAGCGCGAGGTCGTCTCCCTCGGCGCGATGGAGTCCCCGCGCGAGGAGTTCTACGAGGCGGCCAAGCCGGCCCCGGCCGCTGCCAAGCCGGAGTCCGAGAAGGCCAGGGCCTCCTAGAGGTACTGCTCGCTCTGCGAAGGGGCCGCCCGCCATCCGTGGTGCGGGCGGCCCCTTCGCCGTGCCCGGCGGCTGCTTTCCTCGCCTCCCCGCCCCTTCCCGAAAACGGGGCAAGCCCCGGACCCCACCGGCCCAGCCCGCCGGGCGGCCGGCCCGGGTCCGGCTCGGGCCCCGGCCCGGGTCCGGCTCGGGCCCCGTGCCGGGTCTGGTTCGGGTCTCGTGCCGGATCTGGCTCGGGTCTCGTGCCGGATCTGGCTCGGGTCTGGTTCGGGTCTCGTGCCAGGTTTCGCCTGGGCCGCACACCGGGCCTCGCCCGGGCCCCACACCGCTTCGCCCGGTGTCTCGGGGCTGCGCGCGCCCGCCCCGGTACCGCGCTCCGCGTGGTGGCCTCCCCTCCTACGGCCTGCCCTCCTGCGGCCTACCTTCCTGCGGCCTCCCCTCCTGCGGCCTGGCGGCCGTAGGAGGGTGCCGCCGGGCCGGGCTTGATTCGCCGCTGCACGGCAACCGGCCCGCCGGACGGAGACGAAACCGGTCTCGCCGACGTTTGAGGCGCGGAGGGTCGGGGGGCGGAGCCCCCGGCACTGCGCGGAGTGCGGTGCCCGGTCCGGGTGGGTCCGGGTTGCGCGGGCGTGCGGAGTGCGGTGCCCGGTCCGGTTCCGGGTGGAGCCCGGTTCGGGAAGGGGCGGGAGGGGAAAACAACCCGACGCAGGCGAGCCACCGGGCTGACTCCGACCAGGTGTCATCCGCGGGGGATTCGCCTGTGCGCCGCGTAGTGCGGGGAAGCACACACGGTGTTCGCTTGTTGAGGGAAGTGCACCGTGCAAGCCCGCCTGCGCGCGGGGTTGCCGGGCGTCAGCGGGAACCACCGTCACGGAGGTGTGTGCCATGGCCGATGCCGCGCTGCGGCTGACCACTCTTGCCGAGGAGCTGTTGGGAGATCCCCTCCCCGTACGCATCCGCGCCTGGGACGGCAGCGAGTCCGGGCCGCCGGGCGCGCCCACTCTCGTCGTACGCCACCGGCGCGCCCTGCGGCGGCTGTTGTGGCGGCCGGGTGAGCTGGGGCTCGCGCGGGCCTGGGTCGCCGGGGAGATCGACATCGACGGCGATCTGTACGAGGCGCTGGATGTGCTCGCCGGGCTCCTCTGGGGACGGGGAGTCGACCAGAAGACCGCTGTCCACCCGGTACGCGACCCCCGGCTGCGGGCAGCCGCCCGCGGTCTGCTGAAGCTCGGCGGTTTCCTGCCGCCCCCGCCCCCGCCGCCGGAGGAGGTCCGTCGCCGCAGCGGTCCGCTGCACACCAGGCGGCGGGACAAGGAGGCCATCAGCCACCACTACGACGTCGGCAACGATTTCTACGGGCTCGTGCTCGGGCCGTCCATGGTCTATTCGTGCGCCTACTGGGACGACGCGGGCACCCTCGAGGAGGCCCAGCGCGACAAGCTGGACCTGGTCTGCCGCAAGCTCGGGCTGGGGGAAGGCGAGAGGCTGCTCGACGTGGGCTGCGGCTGGGGCTCCATGGCCGTCCACGCGGCCCGTGAGTACGGCGCCCGCGTCACCGGCGTGACACTCTCCCGCGAGCAGGCCGTCTACGCCCGCAAGCGCATCGCCGACGAGGGACTCATCGACCGCGTCGACATCCGGGTCCAGGACTACCGCGACGTCAGGGACGGGCCGTACGACGCGATTTCGTCCATCGGGATGGCCGAGCACGTCGGGCAGGTCCGCTACCGCGAGTACGCCGACCAGCTGTTCTCCCTCCTCGCGCCCGGCGGTCGGCTGCTGAACCACCAGATCGCCCGCCGCCCCGAGAAGGACGAAACCGCCTACCGGATCGACGAGTTCATCGACCGTTACGTCTTCCCCGACGGCGAACTCGCGCCCCTGGGCCGTACCGTCGCCACGCTGGAGGAAGCGGGCTTCGAGGTCCGCGACGTCCAGGCCATCCGCGAGCACTACGCCCGCACCCTGCGCGCCTGGGTCACGAACCTGGAGAGCGCCTGGCCGCAGGCCGCCCGGCTCACCTCGGCCGGCCGCGCCCGGGTGTGGCGGCTCTACATGGCCGCCTCCGCGGTGTCCTTCGAACGCAACAGGATCGGGGTCAATCAGATCCTCGCGGTGAAGACCCCCGAAAGCGGCAGCTCGGGAGTGCCGCTGCGAACCCGCGACTGGCGCTGACCGCACCACGGCCGAGGGCCCCGTGGCGTGCGTACCGCTCACGCCACGGGGCCTTCGGTCCGTTCACGGGGCCCGCTACTCCGTCTTGATCGCGGTGAGCATGTTCAGCTTCGCCGCGCTGCGCGCCGGCCACATCGCGGCCAGCACGCCCACCACACCGGCGAGCAGCAGGAAGATCCCGATCCGGTCCCACGGCATGACCAGCACGTACCCGGGGATGTCCCCCCGGATCGTCTCGCCGATCGCCCAGGCGAGGAACGAGCCGAGGCCGATGCCGACGACCGCGCCGAAGACCGAGATCACCACCGCCTCCAGGCGGATCATCCGCTTCACCTTGCCGCGGTCGAGTCCGATCGCCCGCAGCATGCCGATCTCCTGCTGACGCTCGAAGACGGACATCGCCAGGGTGTTGATGACGCCGAGCACCGCGATGATCAGGGCCATCGCCAGCAGCCCGTACATGATGTTCAGCGCCGTGTTGATGAATCCGCCGAACACGTTCCGGATGTCCTGCTGGTCCATGACGCTCATCGCCGGGTTGTCACCCAGCGCGTCGACCAGCGCCTGCTCGTTCGCCTCGGTCGCGCCGCCGTCCATCGCCACCCAGATCTCGCGGATGTACGGCCTGGTCTCGTACGGGGCGACGACGTCGGTGGCGACCAGGATCGGGGAGAGGAACTCGTTGCCCTTGTAGACGGCGCCGACCGTCAGGTTCTTCGTCTCCTCCTTGCCCTCCTCACCGAACTCGGCGGGCAGGGTGTCACCGGTCTTCCAGCCGTTCGACTTCGCGGTGTCCTCGGCGACCGCGATCTGTCCCTTGCCGAGGGTGGTGAGTGAGCCGGAGACCGTCTTCAGGTCGAAGACCTTCTCCACGTCGCCCGGGGTGACCGCGGACGCCGAGTGCCACTCGCCCTTGATCTCCATCGAGGACGCCTGCTGCGGCGACACGGCGCTGACACCCTTGGCCTTCTCGATCGCGTCGAGCGCCGACCTGTCCAGTGCGCCGCCGCCGGCCATCGAGACCATGTAGTCGGCCCTGATGTTGTCCGTGGTCATCTTGTCCACGGCCCGGCCCATCGTGGCACCGAGCACCGAGATCCCGGTGACCAGGGTGAGACCGATCGCCAATGCGGAGGCGGTGGCCCCCGTACGGCGCGGATTGCGCACCGCGTTCTGCCCGGCGAGCTTGCCCGAGACTCCGAAGACGCCCTTCAGCAGGGGGCGCACCAGTGCGATCACCGGCCGGGACAGCAGCGGGATCAGGACGATGATGCCGACCAGGGCCAGGAACGCGCCGCCGCCGATGATCATCCGCCCGTCGGAGCCGGCCGCCGCACCGGCGACGATCGCGGCCGCCCCGAGCAGCGTGAGCACGCCGCCGATCGTGTTCCGCAGTACCAGTGACTTGGTGGTCGCCACGCCGTGGACACTGCTCATCGCCGCCACCGGCGGGATCTTCGCGGCCCGGCGTGCGGGCAGCCACGCCGCCAGCACCGTGATCAGCACGCCGACGGCCAGGGCGGCGCCCACCGCGGTGGGCGAGACGACCAGCGGCCCCGCCGGCACCTTCGCGCCGAAGGTGCTCATCGCCGACCGCAGCCCCGTCGCGAGACCCAGGCCGAGCAGGAAGCCGACCACCGACGCGACCGCTCCGACGACCAGCGCCTCCAGGATCACGGAGTGCTTGACCTGCCGGCGGGAGGCGCCGACGGCACGCAGCAGCGCCAGCTCCTTGGTCCGCTGGGCGACCAGCATGGTGAAGGTGTTGGCGATCAGGAAGACGCCGACGAAGAGTGCGATGGCCGCGAAGGCGAGCAGCATCGTGTTCAGGTTCGACAGGCCGCTCTCGATCTGCTTCGCCTGGTCGTCCGCGAGCTCCTTGCCCGTCTGCACCACGGAGTCCTTCGGCAGCAGCGGCTCCACGGCGGCGAGGATCTTCGCGTCGGAGGCGCCGGGCTCGGCGGTCACGGTGACGTCGGCGAAGTATCCGGGCTGCAGGTAGAGCTTCTGCGCCACGGCGGTGTCGAAGAGGACCAGGCTGCCGCCGGCGTTGACCGCGCCGTCGTCGGTGGTGAAGACACCGGCGAGGGTGTACTCCTTCACCGGGCCGTTGGTCGCCACCCGCACGGTGTCGCCGATCTTGTACTCGCCCTTGGCGGCGGAGTCCTTGTCGAGGGCGATCTCGTCGGCCTCACGCGGCCCGGCACCGTCGGTGAAGGCGTACGCGGGGTCCTTGCCGTCCTTGCCGGGGGAGTAGTTCGCCCCGGTGTTGGACCAGCCGTTGCCGATGAGCTTGCCGTCCTGGTCGGCCACGCCGGCGAATCCGGAGACCCGCCCGGCGGCCGATGCCACGCCGTCGATGCCCCGGATCTTCTCCAGGGTCTTCTCGTCGACGCCGGCGTCCTTCTCGGCGTCGCTCGGGTCGGCGTAGGTCGTCACGGCGACCGCGACGTTGTCGTAGCTCTTGGCGGACTGGTTGCGGTAGGCGTTGCCGAGGGTGTCGGTGAAGACCAGGGTGCCGGAGACGAAGGCCACGCCGAGCATCACGGCGAGCACGGTCATCAGCAGCCTGGCCTTGTGCGCGAGCACATTGCGCAAGGCGGTACGGAACATGTGGGTGTCCTGGAAGTGGGCGTCCGGGGCACGACGGCCGGCCCGGTGGGCCGGCCGCGAGGCCGGACAGTGACGAGAGGGAGGTCTGGGGTCTTTCGTTCGGATCAGGCCGGATCAGCGAGCGGGTCCGGTGCCGGGCATCGCAAGGCGGGGGGGGAGGAGCCCACGCGGTGGGGGCACCTCCCGTGCCCGAAGGGCTACGGGGGAGTCGGCGACAGACGACGACGCAGCGGGGTGCGGTGCCGGGGCACGCGAGCCCGGCAAGGTCCGAACGAGGGGCCCTGGGGGCGGGGCGGTGCGGCCCCGGCGGGCGTCAGCTCGTGCGGCCCTTGGCGTCGAACGCCTTCATGCGGTCGAGGACGCCGTCAGCCGAGGGGCTGTGCATCTCGTCGACGATCGCGCCGTCCGCCAGGAAGATCACCCGGTCCGCGTAGGAGGCGGCCACCGGGTCGTGCGTCACCATGACCACGGTCTGGCCGAGCTCGCGCACGGAGTTGCGCAGGAAGCCGAGCACCTCCGCGCCCGAGCGGGAGTCCAGGTTTCCGGTCGGCTCGTCGCCGAAGATGATCTCCGGGCGGGACGCCAGGGCGCGGGCCACGGCGACGCGCTGCTGCTGGCCGCCGGAGAGCTGCGTCGGCCGGTGACCGAGCCGGTCCCGCAGGCCCACCATGTCGATGACCCGCTGCAGCCACTCCTGGTCGGGCTTGCGGCCCGCGATGTCCATCGGGAGCGTGATGTTCTCCAGGGCGGTCAGCGTCGGCAGCAGGTTGAACGCCTGGAAGATGAAGCCGATCTTGTCGCGGCGCAGCTGCGTCAGCTGCTTGTCCTTGAGGGTGCCGAGCTCGGTGTCGCCGATGCGTACGGAGCCGGAGCTGAAGCTGTCCAGGCCCGCGACGCAGTGCATCAGCGTCGACTTGCCCGAGCCGGACGGCCCCATGATCGCGGTGAACTCGGCCTGCCGGAAGTCGACACTCACATGGTCCAGCGCGACCACCTGTGTCTCGCCCTGTCCGTACACCTTGGACAGGTCCGTGGCGCGGGCCGCCACTGCGGTGGCGCGGTGAGCGATGGGGGTGGTGGTCACGAGAAGAGCTCCTGTCGGGGGTGGTCTGTGGGGACGACACCATCCTGTACGCGGCGGCGCCGCGAGTCGTCAGTCCCGGTACCCGTTCCCAGGGCCCTCTCGGGTCGGACCGCGCGGCACGTGCCTCCTCCTTTGGGATGACGGGTTCCCTGATGGCCCATCGGGGAACGGACGGCGCTTTTCCGTCAATCCCGGGTGCCCGAGGCGGTGCCCGCGTACGCCACCAGGACGGCTCGAATGCCCTCCTACCTGGCCTGACGCACCCTCAGAAGCCCCTGGAACAAGTCAAGATCGGGCCATCGCGCAGAAGGAGGAGTGATCCGCACCGATAGGCTCGTGATCCGACGGGGAGCCCTCGCGCCACGCCCGGGTGGTGGAATGCAGACACGGCGAGCTTAAACCTCGCTGCCCCTCGGGGCGTGCCGGTTCAAGTCCGGCTCCGGGCACCACTCGGCACATGGCGATTGACCTGCGCACACGGCGGGTTCCCGCCTAGATCCTTTCGTCCCGTGGGAACACATCGGGAACACCATGGTTTAGCGTCACACCCATGGCAAGCGTGCACCCGCGGAAGAACCGTGATGGAGAGATCACCAGCTACCAGGTGAAGTGGCGCAACGGCGGCGGCCGCGGCGGCGACCCGCAGTCCGAATCCTTCAAGGACGAGACGGCGGCCGAGTTCTTCAAGGACGCGGTCAACGACGCCGGGCAGCACTGGCCGCCCGGCTGGGTGAAGGGCCGCGGCTTCATCGTCCCAGGCGCCGGCGCCGACGAGGAGCGCTACAGGTTCCGCAACTACGCCAAGCGGGCCATCGACCACCGGACCGGCATCGAGGAGCGCTACCGCGGGGCGTGCCACGGCGAGCTCGAGAGGTGGATCTACCCGCACTTCGGCGAGTGCGACGTCCGGTCGACCGAGCACTTCTCGACGGACACCATCAGGGCCTGGGTCCGCTACCTCGAGCAGGCCAAGGTCTTCAGCGGGCAACGGCCCAAGGTCGGCGAGCCGAAGTGGCGGCCGATGAGCCCCAAGACGATTCGGAACCTGCACGGGCTGCTCTCCAGCATCCTGCAGGAGGCCGTGACCGCCGAGCCGCCGCTGCGCGGCCGCAACCCGTGCGAGCGGACCCGGCTGCCCCGGATCGACGACCACGGCGCGGACGACGACGAGGACATCGAGTTCCTGACGCCCCAGGAGGTGGCCGGCCTCCGGGCCTCCTTCACCTCGCTGCAGGATCAGCTGATGGTGGACGTCGCGTACGGGACCGGATTGCGGTACTCCGAGCTCACCGCGCTCGCACCCAAGTCCCTGCTCATCGAGGCGGGCATGCACCCGCGGCTGCGCGTCAGCCGCGCATGGAAGCGGGACGAGGAGGGCCAGTACTACATCGGCAAGCCCAAGACGAAGCGCTCGAGGCGCGTGATCCGGATCAGCGCCAGCGTCCGGGCCGCGCTCGACGAGCTCCAGGACCTCGGAAGCCTCGGCCCGGACGACCTCTATTTCACCGGGGACAAGGGGCAGCGGCTGCACTACAGCACCTTCGGCAACCACTGGCACCGGGCCATCCGCAGGGCCAAGAAGGCCGGCCTCCTGCCCGTCTACAAGCACCCGACCCCCCACGACCTCCGGCACAGCCACGCGGCCGCTCTCATCTCGGCCGGCCATGGACCGACGTACGTGCAGCGCCGCCTCGGTCATGAGTCCATCAAGACGACGTCGGACCTGTACGGGCACCTGCTGCCCGAGGCGGATGACGACGCCATGGAGACGATCGAGGCGGCGATGGCGGGCACACGGCGGCCGCGGCTGCACGCGGTGCCCGACGCACTTACAGGCTGACGCAGGTCCCGGCGGCGATCCGGCCGAGCAGTTCGAGGCTCAGGCAGTGCGGATCGTCGCCGGGCCGCTCGGCCGGCGGCGCGCTGCTGCCCGTCTGTACGGGCGGGACGGTGATCTCCGGGGCCGGAGACGGCACTGGAGGACCGGGTGGGGGCGTCGGGCCGGGCCGGGTCCTTGTCGGGCCGGGCGCCGTCACCGGCGGGCTCGGTGACCGCAGCACGACGTCACGGGCCGCGGAGCGCGGGGAGGGTGAGGGGGCGAGCCGGGCGCCGGTCGGCGTCGCCGTGTTGCTCCTCGAGCTGGCCGCCGTCGGCAGGAGCGACGTCGAGACGCTGGCAGTCGGCAACGGCGCGGCCGGACCGTTCTCCCGGGTGTCGCGGCCATCGAGGTACAGGGAGCCGCCGGCGACCAGGGCGGCAGTGGCTGCCAGGCCGACGCTGGCTCCGCGATGCGAGCGGAACCAGGCGACTGTGCCCACGGTCACGCCGGAGACGGCTGAAACGACGCCCAGGTGCCGGCGGCGACGGCGAATGGTCGGCGTGGGGCCGTTGCTGTCGGGCGGTCGGTTCAGCACGCCCTCGATCCGAGCCAGGGCTATCTCGCCCCGCAATGCGTCGACCTGGCTTCTGAGCGCCCTGGCCGACATGTAGATACCTGCGATGAGGGCGAGGATCACCCCCAGGACGATGCCGTACAGCAGCTCGGACATCAGACCTCCCGATCATGCAAGGATGCCGTGGGGGCGCGCCAAGGGGGCGCAGGCATATGCCAGCCGTTACTTGAAGTACGTACATTACGTGGCCGAAACGTATTTTCAAGAGTACAGACAGTAATTCGAATGAAGTTTCGAATCGCTTAGGGTTGCCTATCTGGCCAGGGATTTCTGGGTGAAACCGCGTCATCCCAGATGAGGTGGACGGGCCGGTTCCGGCTTCCGTAAAAGTACCTGGCCAGGTACAGACATCTACTCATGATCAACAGAGCGTGGCTGGGTGCCCTCTGACCCGCCGCCCGCCTGGGTACTCGTACGCCGCCAGATGATCGGCGAGCGCCTCCGTGAGGCGCGGCTGCGAGCGCGCCTGAGCCAGGAGCGCCTCGGCGAGCTGGTCGGCGCGGACCGCAAGACGATCCACCGAATCGAGACGGGGACCAGCGATCCCGGGCTCGGGCTGCTGCTGCAGATCGCCGACGCGGTCGGCGTGCGGTTGGCGGACCTGACACGGGTGAGCCCCGCTCGCTCCACGACGGGGGACGAGGAGTGAGCGGGGCGGTATCTGGCGGCTACACAGGCCAGCTGCTCCGCGGCCTGTCGAGCCAGGCGTGTTGGCCCTTGGCTGTGACCGTGAGCCCGAAGCGCTCGTATCCCGGCTCGCCCTCGAACTCCCACCAGGCGAGCGCATCGAGCACGTCAGTCCAGAGCCCGCGCGGACCGGCCTGCCACACGTCCGCCTTGGCGCCGTCGCGGAACATGACGCAGGCCCACGATCGGTCGCTCAGGCTGTAGAACCAGACCGGCCGGGCGCCGTCCTGCTTCGGCGCTACTTGGTGCCAGCAGTCGCGCACCCGCAGCCCGATCGCGAAGAGTGCCGCGCTGAACCGGCCGCCGCGCAGCAGCGCGTCCTCCTGGACATGGGTGGTGAACCGTTCTGCGCCTTCCAGCCGCTCCGGCACGTAGGCGGCGTGCCCGTCGAACGCCGTCCGCTGGGAGCGCAGCTTCATGAACTGCACCGGCCCGGTGAAGTGGCCGGCCGCGCTGGCGCCGTCCTCGGAGACGACCAGGCGGGCGACGGCGTCCTGGTGGCTGAAGTGGGTGCCCCATGGGGCGACGATCACGCCGCCCGGCCGGGTCTGCTCGAGCCACGCGGCTGGGATCTGGCGCAGGCCGGCTGTCGCGATGATCCGGTCGTACGGTGCGCCCTTGGCGTACCCGAGGGCGCCGTCGCCGGTCACCACCCTGACAGGCAGCCCGAATGCCTCGAGGGAGGCCCGCGCCTGGTCGGCCACCTGAGGGTCGACCTCGATGCTGACCACGCGGGACTTCCCCAGGCGGTGCGCCAGGAGGGCGGCGTTCCATCCGGTGCCGGTGCCGATCTCGAGGACGCGATGCCCGGCCTGCACGTCGAGGTCCCGCAGCATGCCGAAGACAACGGAGGGCATGGACGCGGACGACGTAGACACGGTGCCCTGGCCATCGGTGGTGCCGTCGTCCCACTGGGTGACGATGGGAGCGTTGGCGTTGGCGTACCGGTGCCAGGTGTCCGGGTCCTCGTGCCGGTCGACGGCGACCGTGGTGCCGGCGTCCATGTCGTACGGCCACATCACATCGGGCAGGAAGGGGGCTCGCGGCACGGCCGCGAACGACGGGACCCAGTCCGAGGACAGGTCCTTGCGTGAGAGGAGGAGACGGCCCAGCGTGGACCGCTCCCCCTCGAGCTCTGTGAGCGTCACGCCTGGACGGCCTTCGGCCCGCCGTCGGGCGACGGGGGGACCGGCGGGCCGGGCCAGGGCTGACCCGGCAAGCTGTCGCCGCCCTCCCCGCCGCCACCGTTCGCCAGCACTCCGTAAGCCGTGTTCCTCATGTTGTCTCCTCTGCGTCCTGCTTCATCGTCCTCGCCGCCTCCCCGGTCGGGAAGGGGCGGACCCGCCTCGGACACGGTCCTGCCGGGGATCGGCCCGGGGCGGGAGCATGCGTGCTCGCCCCGGCGGGGGCCTCCGGCACACCGGCCGGGGCGAGCGTCATGGGGTGCGACCCTTAACCCGATGCGGTCGCCATGGGTGTGGTGCGCGGCCGGTTCAACGGGCCGAAGGGCTCAGGTGCTCGTAGTGGTCGCACAGCGAGCAGACCGACAGAGCGAGTTTCCGGGCGCGCCGGTAGGCGGCATCCGGGCCGAAGCCGAGCGGCGTGGTGAGCCTGCGCGACGCCTCCTCGATGCCGACCTGGGCGATCCCAGCGTGCAGGTCGCCGGCGGGCTGTGCGCGAATGAGGGCGCGGATCTCCGGAACCAGCAGCTGCACGTGCCCGCGCAGCGCGTCGGTCACCACATCGAGGTCCTCGCGCAGCGGCGGCTCCTCGAGGCTGAGGAGCCTGCGGGCGGTGTCGCGCATGGTGGCGACGTCGACCGGTCTCGTTTCCGCGGTGTCGATGTCGAGCGTTCCTCTGCGGTCCAGTGCCATCGTCCCCGCCTTGGCTGTCTCGGTGATCGCGTCATCACCGACCGTAGGACCGTGCAGGCGGGGGTAGGGGGAGGATTCCTCCCCCCTTGTTGAGGGGGAGGAATCCTCCCTGTCGTCTCAGACCGGTACGCCGAGCTCCGTGGCAAGCTCCTGGGCGTCCTCGCGGACCATCCGGGGGCCGGTCTTCACCAGCTCCGGCAGCACCATCCGCGTGTGGATGTTGAACTGGATCGTCTCGGGAGATTCCTTGAACGCCTTCTGCAGCAGGCTCACGGTGGCCACGCCTTCATCCTGCATGCCGTGCGCCCGGGCGGTCTCGATCAGGTGATAGGAGCGGCGAGTTGCCGACGGGACCATGGATAGGTCCAGCGCCTCAGCGACCTCGAGCGCCTGTACGGGCTGATGAAGATCGTTGTGCATAGTGAGCCGGTAGGCGTCGACGATGCCCTTGCCGAAGATGAGCCAGGGGTGGGCGTAGTCGTCGCCAAGAAGGCCAGCCGCGGCGTTGGCCTTGTCCCAGTACCGCCACGCGTCCCCTGCCTTGCCGACCTTCGCGAAGGAGAGGGCGACCGCGAGCCAGAGCAGACCGCGGCGGGCGATGTCCTCTTCGGCGTCGTCGCGGAGTAGCGCGGCCGCCTGCTCGGCCAGGTCGACGCGGGCCTCGGCAGCCTCGTTGGCGTCTCGGTAGACGTGGTTCATGTACCAGGCAGCCGCGGCGATCGCCTTCGGGCTGTCAGCATCCTGCGCGGCTGCCATCGAGCGGTCGCCGACCAGCATGACCAGCTCGGGCGCGGGCTGGAAGCTGAGGAACAGCTGTGCCAGGTGGTAGGTCTGCGCCTGAAGCACTAGGGCGCGCCGGCGAGCCGTTCCCTCGAGGGCCCGGGCGGCGTGCTGTGTGTCGGTAAGCAGGTCCGGCAGTAGCGCGGCGATGCGCGATCGGTGGTCGCCCTTGCTGTGCCACAGGGTCCAGGCTGTACGGACGCGCGCGGCCAGAACGTCCGCCGACTCCGGCTCGGCGTCGGCGGCCTGCAGGCGGTACGTGGTGAGAGCCCGCTTGATTGTGGGCAGATCGCCGTGCAGGGCCTTGGTGTACGTGGCGGCGGCGATGCGCTCGTCTCCGACCAGGTCGGTGAGGTCACAGTTCAGGACCTGGGACAGGCGCATGAGCATGGGAAATCGGGGCATGGCGATGCTGCCGTTCTCGATGTACTTGACCCAGTCCGGCGAGCGGCCCATGAGGCCGGCTACGACGGGGCGTGTCAGCCCGGCTCGGTCGCGGGCGATACGGACACGCTGTCCAAAGGTGAGAGGTGCGGGTGCGGCGTCGGGCTGCTGGGGCATACTGGACTCCGTTCTGACCTAGACACTCAGGACGTTACTCCCCTTTCGCGTCGGGGAGATGACGAAAGCGCCCCCTCTCCCACCATCAGGCAGAAGAGGGGGCGTCGTCATGAGAGGGCGTCAGCGGAGGCGTGGGCGCAGCCCGCGATCAGGGTGGTGCGGCAGGGGGCGGCCCGTTCAGGGCGACGTCGACGCGGTCGACCGCGTCCCGCATGGACAGGCCGGAGTTGGGCCGCACTTCGTGCTCGATGCGGGTCACGCGCGCCTCGATCCCGTCCAGGCGCTCCATCACGCCCGCCCGGCCGGGGACCCCGGGGCGTGGCGGTGTGCCCTGCCAGTCGTCGACGAAGTCGTCCACCCGGGTGGCGATGCGCCGTACGCCGCGGACGAGGCGCCACAGCAGGCCGAGCCCCGCGCAGATCGCGACCGCGGCGAGAGACCAGACGACCAGGCTGTCGACAGCGGGGACACCCGTGCTCTCGCTCATCTACACCCCCTTGGCGAGGCTGGCGCTGTTGGTCACGTCGCGCACCCGGGCGATGAGCCCCTTCACCAGGGCGAGTACGGCGCCGACACCGCCGGCGAGTGCGGCGTACCACATGCTCCCGTCGAGGGGCTGGGTGACGACGATCCCGGCGAGGAAGCTCTGCAGGAACGTGGCGAGGACTCGCTCGAGGAGATCCTTGCCGTAGGTGGCGGCGGTCTTCACGACGGTCTGGCCGGTGGGGAAGCTGGTCATGATGCTGGTCCGTTCTGTGTCAGGCGGCGGGGGTGCCGGTGATGTCGACGTCGACCGTGATGACCGCGTCGCGGATCTCCTGGCGGACGGCGGCGACGATGGTGTCGGTGTCGGCGCCGGTGCCGACGAGGTGGGCGAGGGCGGTGATCGCGGCGGTCTGTGCGGCGAGCTCGCGCCGCACCGCGCGGATGCCCTCGGTCTGGGCTCGCTCGTGGGTGCCGAGCGCCCAGTAATGCTTGGGGTTCTCCGGGTCGGGGCTGTAGTCGGCGGCGTCGCGCGGGGCGGGGAAGTGCCCGTCCTTCGTGGCGAGGAGCTCGACCACCTCTTCGGCGACTTCGCGTGCGGTGGGCATGTCGTCCTCCTCGGGGCTGGTGTTCTTGACGCCGGTGGCGTGGGCGAGGACCCGGGCGAAGTCGAGGTCGCCGGGGTCGCCGTGGTCGTTCTCGGGTACGTGCTGGTGGCCGAGCCAGCCGTGGTAGGCGTTCCACTGGGTGCCGGTGAGGCGGACGCCGTTGGCGCCGTAGGAGCCGCCGACCTGCCCCTTCTTGTAGGGCTTCCAGGTCACGGTCGACTGGAGCCGGATGCCGTGCGCGTCGTGTGCCCACTTCACGAACTTGGCGAGTTCGGCCAGGGCCCAGTCAGGGGCGGCGGGCCAGAAGAGGTAGTCGAGGCCGGCGCGCTTGCCGTCCCAGCTGGTGGCGTGGCGTTCGTCGCAGGTGCCCACCAGTTCGATCTGCACGGCGTTCGCGGTGTTCGTCTGGACGCCGCCGGTCCGGTTGACCAGGGCCCGGCTCGAGACGTCGAAGTCGAAGTGCTGGTACCAGCGGAGCCGCTTGTTCGGGATGTCGGGTACGGCGGTGAAGTTCGGTGCCGATGCGCCGCCACCGTAGGAGGGCAGGGTGCGTCCCTCCGTGGTGTGCATGACGCCGACGTTCGACTCCATTGCGGAGCCGCCGAACTTCGACTGGTACCAGTAGGCCGTCGATGCGCCCGGGTACTTCTGCGGCCCGGTCTTGGCCATGGGGCCTCCAGACATGAGAAAGGCCCCTGGCGGGGCCGTGGTCGGGTGGTGTGGCCTATGCGGCCGGCGGGGGCCAGGGGTCGCCGGGGAGGCTGACGTCGTAGGCGCGGGATGCTCCTGCGGGGACGCCGGGTGTGAGTTCCTCGAGCTTGGCGGCGAACGCTTCCATGGCGGCGGCCGCTGCGGCGTCGACCAGGTCGGCGGAGATGTTCAGCTCGAACTGGACGAGCACGTTGACCTCGGCGCCGCCGCCGTACTGGGTCATTCGGTAGGCGACGTTCCGGGCGCCTTCGGGCATGGGCATGGTGTCTCCAGATGAGAAGGGCCGGCGGTCAGCCGGTGGCGACGGTGCCGCAGAAATTGACTGTGTTGCCGCTGGCGAGCGTGGCGTTCGGATCGAGGCTGGTGATCTGGCACAGCCCGGACGGTTGGATACGGACGGCCCCGACTGCTGCACCCGACTTGTCCCAGGCCGTGTTCATGGTGGCTTGCGGCCGGCAGTCCGATGGAAGGGTGCAGCAGGCGGTGTCCGCGATGTTGCCGGCAGCGTCGGCGGTGATTGTCGACCCTGAGTAGTTCAGGGTGACCGTGAAGACTGTGACCCCGCTGCTCTTGTAGGCGGTGAAGGAGCCGACGCTGAAGTTGGCCGCGGGGGTCGGGCTGGAAGTGAGCGCTACGGGGGTGTGGTCGTTCATCCGCTCGTCCGTGATCCGCATCCCGGCTTCCCATTCCATGGGTCCTCCTATGACGACAGGGCGACGATCGTCGGGTGGGCGAGCCGGACGTCCGCGCCCGCTGCGTGGCTCTTGGAGACGCCGTTGACGGAGCGGGTCGCGGTGAACAGCCGTGGGCCGGCCAGCAGGTTGTCGACCTGCAGCGTGACCGGCAGAGGATTGGTGGTCGACGGGCCCAGGAACGAGCGGGCGCCGACGGAGCCCGCGGCGGTCAGGTCGGTGTCCGTCGTCGACAGCTGCCAGTCCGGCTCTGTGCTGCCCCGTTGCCAGACCTTCGCGGTGAGGGTGCTGCCGGTCATGGCGACCCGCAGGGTGTACCAGGTGCCAGCGACCAGCGTGATCCCTGGGGACACGCTCGTCAGCAGCGTTTCGCTGCCGTTGCGCTTCCGCAGGGACAGCGAGAACGCGCCGCCGGACGAGATCTGCACCCGTGCGAAGTAGAAGTGCGTGTCGTCGGTGTACCGGATGGGGGCGTACACGTAAGCCGAGTCGCCGGCGGGCGCCGCGTCCAGGGAGAAGTCGAACTGCAGGTCCACATCAGGGGTCAACACGGGCACGGTCGCGATCCGGAATTCCCCCCTGCTGTTGAGAACGTGACGTCCGGTGCCGGTGACCTCGTAGTCGGCGACCGCGCCGCCGGAGGTGGTCCACGCCTGGCCTGAGTCGGCCGTGCCCCATCCGGGGGCCACCGTGCGCTCGAAGCTGTCCTCGGCCACGCCGGTGCACGCGGCAACTGTGACGACTTCGCCGCCCACCCGGACGTCGAAGGGGAAGTCGGTCGGGTGCTTGGTGCTGCGTACCCAGCCGGAGCCGCGGGTGGCGTTCACCAGGAGGCTGGTGTCGTCCGCGTCGACGGCGGCCGCCAGCACGGATTTGGCGGTGTCCACGCGGGACTCGCCGACTACACCCACAGTCCACGGCTCGCCCGGGCTGCAGTTGAAGGTGAGTCGCCACTTCTTGTCGCTGACGGTCTCCTTGTAGCCGCGGATGATGAGGTCGACGTCGTCCGGCCCGTACTCGGCAGGCAGGTTCGTGAGCCGGATCTTGTGCCCGACGTCGGCACGCATGATCTGGTCGATCAGCGCGTAGACCCGTGGATTGGCCAGGTCCAGCGTGATCGACGTGTAGCGCAGGCCGTCGAACGTGCCCAGGTGCATGCGCCAGTAGGCGTGCTGCGGGGCCTGGTCGTCGTCCTCGAGGGACAGGGTGTGGGCCCTGTCGTAGCGGCCGACGCCGTCCGGCGGATCGAGGACGGACATGCGGCCCTCCTCGAGGACCGCGTAGCCGGTGGATCCGCCCTCCCGTTTCACCGCAACGTCGTTCTCGGTGTTCTTGTCGTCGTCCGTCGGCGCGAACGGATCTGCAACGATCGCGTCGGTCCAGTCGAGGGTGAGCACCGGCGTCTGGTTGTAGAGCGTCGCCCGTCCCCGGTAGACCAGGGCCCGGGCGTCGCGCTGCTCCAGGACGTAGCCGAGGTCGGACTTGGCCGCGGTGTTCAGGACGTCGAGGAACTTCTCCGGGCGCTGGGTGCCGAGCCGGGTCTGTTCGTCCACGGCACCGGCCACGGTCAGCGGCACGCCCTGCTCGCCCGCTACGCGCAGGGCCCGCTCTCCGGCGGTCTCGCCGGGGAAGCCCATCATGGCGTCGTACACCTCGAAGGCGTCCGGCGGTACCGGGTCCTCCGCCCAGCAGGTGACGTAGCCGAGCGCCAGGTCCTCCTCGTTGGCGCCCCACCAGTACTCCACACGCCGCAGCGGCTTGATCGTCAGGGGGATGTCGCCGGAGGCGGCCACGACGCCGTCGATGATGACGTACCAGAACAGATCGGCGCCGATAGGCAGCGCGCGGAAGCGGATGTGGTGCGGCCGGCCGTCGTAGATCCCGGCCGGGTCGATCGTGGCCAGCGAGGCGCCCGAGGAGGACGTCGCGCCCACGGATTCGCGCAGCACCAGGATCCGGTCCAGCGGGGCCTGGAAGAACAGCTCGAACGTGTGCCTGTTGTCCTCGTCGGTGCCGGCGCCCCAGTCGTGCATGTGGATCTGGTCGGTCTCGCCCGGCCCGGAGCGGACGTGGTCGACGGACCACCCGGTCTCCATGCTCGTCAGGTAGGGCAGGGAGCCGATCAGTTTCCCGTTGCCCGGGAGCTGCACGACCGGCTCAAGCCAGTCGGCCACCGTGCCCTTCGCCCACTCGGGCGGGTCGTCGTCGGCATCATGGCTGTAGACCATGGGGGCGCCGCCGAGCAGCGAGGCGGCCTGGGCCGACTCGGGCCCGTCGGTGAGCGGCCAGCACTCGGCAGCGGTGGACCCAGCGATGTAGCGGCGCAGAGCCGAGTCGAGCGGTTTGTTACCGGCGCCGAGGCGGCGCATGATGCCGGTCGGCTCGATCGCCACGGTGCGGTCCTGCCCGGACAGGTCCCGTGACGGCGGCCAGGCGGGCACCTCGCCGACGAGCCGCACGTGACTGTTGGTCAGCGAGGTGCCGCCGGACAGGGTCCACACCAGGCCCGTGGTGTCGGTGACGGTCGCCTCGCCCACGGCGGCGTCGCGGCCCAGGTCCAGGTCGACGACCGTGGCGCCGCCGCCCAGCACCTTGAGGGCGTACACGCGGCCGACGGCGCCTGGGTCGGTCAGGTCGGGGATGTTCCCGATCTCCACACCCGCGGTCCCGTCGAACACGCTGGTGCTGCCGGAGCCGGTGAGTGTGTCGCCGAACTGCAGCCAGTTGTCGTCATCGACGGTCAGGCCGGTGTAGAAGCGGACGTCGTAGCCGCCGGCCCCGTTGTCGACGTCGATGGTGGCGCGCAGGCACACACGCTGCCCGGCGTGCACCGGGACCGGCTCCGTCCCGGCCGCGGTGATCCGGCTCGCGAGGGTGCCGTCCGGCGACCACAGCAGCACTGGGGACCCGTCCGAAGCGATGATCAGGGCCCAGGCCCGGTTGTCGCCCGTGATCTCGTACCGCCCGGCGAGCTCCTGGGCGGTGCGCCAGTCGTCCAGGGCGACGTCGATGCGGATGTCCACGTCGCCGGTGATGGCCAGCTGGGCGTTGTCCGGCGTCGTCAGCTTGTCGGTGGACGTGGGCAGCGCCACCCACGGCGACCCGGCGTCGATCGAGAACTTGAACGGCGTGTTCCGCCCGATCTCCCCGTACAGCGGCGAGAGCGGGTTCCTCGGCGCGTAGTCGCCGGACCGGTTGTCGATCAGGACGCCGGTGGCCTTCGTCGGCGTCGCCCGCGAGCCCTCCGAGGACACCCCGCGGCTGATGGTGATCGACGACCGCTCGAGCACCGGAACCGTGCTCCACTGCCCGCCGTAGAACAGCTCGGTGGTGCGGGGCGGGGGGAGGCTGACCACGTCTATCTCCCTTCCTCTCCGAGCCGGCTGACGTCGCCGTCGAACCGGACGCGGATGGTCTCCATGAGCCACTCGGTGAAGCTGTCCCCGCCGCCGGCCTCGTAGGAGACGGTCATGCGGGCCGGCTCCATCTTGCTGACGGACGGGGCCCGCATCTCGGCCCCGCCACCCACGCTGATCAGCTGCTCGAGCTTGGACAGTGGCAGGACCGCTTCCTGCTCTGAGCCCTCGCCGATCATCGCGAGCGTCGGCCCGGTCGTGATGCCGCCGTCCGCGAGGAACGGAATGTAGGGGATGTACGGGATGGAGACCCCGGGCAGCCGGTTCGCGTTGGAGATCAGCTTGTCGTTGATGAACCAGATCCCGGAGTTGACCAGGCCGATCGCCCCGTTCAGCGCGCTCTTCAGCCCGTCGGTGACGAAATTCCACATGCCGCGGGCGCCGGACGCGATGCGGCCGGGGATGCCTGCGAAGAACGAAATCGCGTCGTTCCACTTGTCTTCGATCCAGCCGAGGCCTTTGTCGACCCAGCCAGGGATCGTCTTGGTGAAGAAATCCCGCACCGGATTCCAGACGTTGCGGACGATCCAATCCCAGCCGTCGGAGAAGATCCCGGACAGCCAGTCCCAGAACTCTGAGGCCTTCCGAGTGATCCAGCCCCAGGCCTCGCCGAGCTTGTCGACGATGTAGCCCCAGACCAGCTTCGTGGACTCCTTGATCTCGTCCCACTTGATGATGATCAGCGCGACGACGGCGATGAGCGCGATGATCCCGAGGATGATCCACGTGATGGGGTTGGCTGCCATCGCGGCGTTCACGGCCCAGACGGCGATCGCGAAGATGCCGAAGGCGATGCCCAGCCCGATCACGACCGGGATCAGGATCTTCATCAGGCCCTCGTGCTCAGCCATGAAATGAGAGACCTTCAGCAGGATCGGCAGCAGCGCCTCGCCGAGGGTCTGCTGGAACTGCCGCATGGCGGCGTCCATCTGCTGCGCGGGGTCGGCCTTCATGTGCTCGGTCAGCTTGTCCGAAGCGCCGGCGGTCTTGTCGAGACCGGCACTGGCCGCAGCGGCCGCCGGGTCCAGCGCGAAGAGCGCCTCCCCCATGACGTTGGCCGGGTCGCCGAACAGGGCCGCGGCCGCGTTCAGTTTGGTCGTCTCCGACTCGGTACCCCGCAGGGCGTCCGTCGTCATCTGCAGCGCCTTCTCCGCAGACTTTCCGCCCTGGTTCATGAGCTTCGACATTTCCTTGGCGTCGAGGCCGATGGACTTGAACGCCTCTTCGACCTCGGCGCCGCCGGCGAGTGCCCGCTCGCCGAACTGGCCGAGCCCGTCCGCGACCTGATCGAGGTCACGGGCACCGGCCTGCACGGCCTGCGACAGCAACCCCATGGACGTCTGCCCGTCGAGGCCGATACGGCGGAACTGCGTCGAGTACTCCTGCACGGTGGGCAGCAGGTCGTCCCGCAGCTCGGCCGGAATGCCCTGCAAGGTCTTGGTGATGAGGTCGAAGCCCTCGTTCGCGTCCTTGACCAGGCCGGTCTTCATGAGCTGGCCCACGGCGCCGGTCGCATCCGTGACGTCCACCTCGAACGTCTTGGCCAGGGCGAGGGCCTTCTGGGACATGTCCTCGAGCTCGTCCTCGGTGAAGGAGCTGAGCTCGCCGATTCCGGTGTGGACGCCGCCGAGCGCGTCGTTGACCTGGGTCAGCGACTCGCCGAAACCGGCGCTGAACACGTCACCGGCCGCGTCACCGGCCAGGGCCGACTCGTCGGCCGTCAGCCCGAGCTGGTTCGACAGGGCACTGCGGGCCTCGGCGATGTCCATCGCGGAGCTGAGGCCGAGTGCGAACAGTCCGCCGGCCGCAGCACCGGCCAGCGCGGCGGGGCCGCCCAGGGCGTCCAGCCGGGACGTCACCTGGTCGGCCCCCTCGTCCACGCCGGAGCTGTCCATGCCGATGCGGACGAGGAGCTCATCGAGCAGTGGCATGGGTCAGCCCTCCCGTTTCTTCTTCCGATCAAAGCCGCGCTGGATCCCCTTCACCGCGGCGAGCAGCTCGCGGCCCGTGCGCTGGGGGCGGGCCTTGCGGCTCCACTCGACGATGTGGTCCCGGAGCTTGGGCCGGCGGCCCTTCTTCATGTGCGGGGCGGCCACGTCCATCCCGAGCCGCGCGAAGAGGACATCGAACCGTTGGGGGCCGATCGGCCCGTAGAGGTTCTGGTAGGCGACCAGGTAGATCATCTGCTCCTCGGTGAACCTGGCCATGACCTCGTCCGGCGGCAGCTGGTACGCGGCGGACAGGTCGTAGAGGAGCCTCAGTTCAGGTCGCCGCCGGAGTTTCCCTCCGCGTCCGCGACCTTCTGGGTGAAGTCCTTGTCGTCGTCGGACAGGTGGCGCACCAGGTTGAACAGACCGCCCACGATGCCCGCGCTGCGCTTGCTGAGGATCGAGATGCCCTCGCGGACGTCAGGGAACACCAGCTCGTCGGTCTCCTGGTCGTACAAGGCCTTGGCCACGATCTCGGCCTTGCAGGAGCGGAGGGTCATTTCCACGCCCGACTTCTCGTCGCGGCGGGTCATCTTGGACTGCTTGTTGTTGTACGTCTCCCAGTCCCCGGAGGGCAGGCCGCGGACGCGGAACATGTGCCCGGGCGCCCACTCCGGGATCTCGACATCGTCCTGCTGCTTGATGTCGGTGGCGTTGCGGATGAGGTCCTTCAGAGATGCCACGTGGTGCTCCTGCTCAGGCGCCGGTCGGGGTGAGGGTGGGCTTGCCGGAGATCTTGACCGTGACGGTGCGCTCCATCTTGTCCTCGGTGGGCATCTCGCCGCTGATGTTGGTGATCAGCCCGGAGAACTGCCAGGTGTGCTCGTCGACGTCGTCGGGCAGGAGGATCACCTGGTAGTCGCGCAGGTCGTCCTCCTCGAAGTCGTCGTCGAGCGCCTGGTGGCCGGAGTTGCCCGGGGCGTAGTTGAGGGTGATCTCCACCTCGCCGCCGTCCTTGAGCCCCTTGATGAACTCTCGGTACTTGTTCGGGCTGTCGTGGGCGGTGACCTCGATGGCCTCCCGGGATCGGGAGGGCTCCTGAATGTCGGTCACGTTGGCGATCGCCACGAACGCGCCGGCGCCTGTGGAGTCCCGGAGGAACTGCGTGCCGAATGCGTCTACACCTGCCACGGTCAGGCTCCCAACTTGATGACGGCGACGGTCACCGCGGTGACGGCGTCGTAGGTGATTGCGGCGCGGTCGTTCGCGCCGCGGAAGATTTTGGTCAGCGGGATCATGCCGACGTCGCCGGCGGCGACGACCAGCGTCGCGTCGGAGATGGCGTGGCCGTCGACCGTGCCGGGGGTGGCGATCGTGGCCGTGTGGGGGGCCGCGTCGTCGTTGAACATCACCAGCGCGTAGCCGGGTCCGACCGGGGCGGTGTCGCCGAGACTGGCCGCGGCGACGGCCGCGGCGGCGACGTCGGCGAGGCCGCCGACAGTCGTGACGGGCGTGGCGTCCAGGGCTGCCATCGGGGCTCCTCTCTGTGCATGCGAAAGCCCCGGACCAGGCAGGCCGGGGCGGAACGTTGGGGGCGGGTCAGACCAGCTGCTCGGTCACGACCCGCTGACGTAGGACGAGGTGCCGGACGTCGCCCGGGGGCTCCGGGTCGGTCAGCGGCTGCGCGTACTCGTGCCGGGTCACGACGTGGTGGTAGCCGGGCAGGGTCAGCGGCTGGTGGTCCAGGAGCTCGGTGATCCGGGCGCCGATCCGCAGCACCCGCGCATAGCCGCGGTACTGGTCCCAGACGTGCACCGTGGGCACGGTCTCCCAGCCGAACCGGTCATGGCTGTTGTCCGGGACCTCGGTGGCCTCGCCGACGACGATGAACGGGTACGGCACGTCCTCCGGCAGGTAGTCGTAAACGGCCTCGGTCATCGCCTGCAGCGCGGCGTCGCCGCGGAACAGGTCGACGTACGCGCCCTGGATGGTGAGCATCGGCGAGACGGGCGGCGCGGGCATCAGCGCAAGACCTTCCGCACCTCGTCGGTGAGCCGCGCCCGGTAGCGGCCGCGTTCCGCTTCGAGCGCCGGCCGCAGCGCGGGCTTGGCCTCGAACCGGCGGGTGCCGAACTCGAGGAACCGGCCGTAGTACTCCTCGGGTTCGTGCCAGCCGACGTTGGCCGTGAACCCGTCCTGGTCGTACGTGATGTCCAGCTTCTCGAACAGGTTGTTCGAGTCGCGGGCGACGTCCCGCTTGGCGTCGGCCAGCACCGCCTGGGCCGACTCCTTGACGGCCTTCTTCAGCGCGGCCTGGATCTCGTCCGACAGGTCCTCGAGCTGGCCCCGCAGCCGGGCGATCCCGAGGATCTGTACCCGGTATCCCTGGCGTGCCATCGCTACCTCGCCTTCCGCAGCTTGCGGTTGATGTCGTGCAGTTCCGCGGCGACGGCCAGGACCGCCCACACCAGGGCCGTGGTCTGCCTGCCTGCCGCGTCGCCTGGCGTCCCTTCGCCCAGGAGGCGCTCGGTGTGCTGTCGGCACTGCTGCGCCTCGGTCGGCAGCGGCGGCCGCGGCTCGCTCTCTCCGGCCATGTCAGCCCCCTTGTCGCTGGATCAGTTGGCACTCGGCCTTGCGGTAGCGGGTGGCCGACGGCTCGACGACCGACTTGACCCGCAGAACCTGGCCGCGGCCGCGGAGCTCGTCGCCGCGCTCCACGTCCGCGGTCGGCAGCAGGAACACATCGTGGGTGTGCTCCGCGTTCGCCTGCTTGGCGAGCATCCGGTCCGTGGCCGACGGCTGGTCGACCTTGCCCCGCACCTCGCCCTGCCGCACCCAGATCGTCGTCTGGCCGCCGTAGCCGTCGTCCGTGTGCGCCTGGCGGTAGACCTCGAGCGTGCGGTTCAGCCGGCGGCCGATGCTCATGTCCTGGCCCGGTAGTTGCCGAGCGTGCTCTTGTCCGCCTTCGTGAGCTCCATCCCGAGAGACTCGGCGCTGAAGCTGCGGGAGTGGTCGCCGAGGGTCTCGGCGCTGAGGAACTCGGGGTTGGACCAGCCGACCATCGCCAGGCGCAGAGCCATTCGTTTCAGCGACGGCGGGACGGTGGTGAACCCGGCGGTGTAGACGACCTCGATCGCCCGCTGGTGGCTGGGCCAGAAGGCGCCCCGCCGGTGCAGGATCCCCGATGCCGACCAGGTGTAGTCCTCGTCCTTACCGAAGACCAGGAGCTCGTCGTCCTCGGCGATGGTGACCGAGGCGACGGCCGTGACCGGCCAGCGCGGCAGGATCAGCTTCCGTGTGCCGGTGCCGGCCTGGTACTGCGAGTCGTCCTCGGCCGGTCCGTCGAGGATGACGGTGTCCTCCGAGGACTCAAGCGCCTGGCCGGCCTCCTCCTCGATCACACCCTGGGCGAGCTCGAGCAGGAGCTCGGCCGTGGCTGTCTGCTCGGCGGTGAAGGACTCCTCCCGCAGCAGGCGCCGCAGATCTTCGGACGATGCGTACGCCATCAGTCCTCGTCCTCGTCCTGGTCGCGGCGGGCCTCGACCGCGGCCGCGACGACCCGCAGGACGTCGGCCTTGAGCATGGCGTCGCCGAGGTCGATGTCGTGCTCGGCGGCGTAGGCGGTGAGCTCGTCGAGCTTCATCTGCTCGAGCGGCTTCTCGCCGACGTCCTGCGGGTTCTTCGGCGCGGCCGGGGGGTCGCCCTTCTTGCGGCGGGCGCCGAGCTTGCTCAGGAGCCGTGAGGCCTTCGGCGCATCGACGGCGACGCAGTCCCCGTTCGCGATCCGCTTGCGGGCGACGTCGTCCGGCAGCTCGATCTCGGCGCCCGGCTGGTGGTTGCCGTACGTCGGGTTGCACATGAGCCGCAGCATTCTGACCTTCATGGGTGGTGCCTCCGTATCTGGACGCGGCCGGGCGTCCGCACGGGGCGGGCGCCCGGGCGGGCCACGTGTTGATGGGTCAGGGCTTGACGCGGCCCTTGCCGCGGTAGACGGCCGCCGAGTAGGCGGCGCCGGTCGTCGCGCCGGCGACCGTGACGATGACCCGCAGGTACCGCTTGATGCCGTGGTAGCCGACCGTGTAGATCTGCGCGTCCTCGTCCGCGGCGTCGATCACCGGCTCGGTGCCGTCGAGGAACTCGTCGGCGACCGCGGCGAACGTCGCGTTGTCGTCGCTGTCCTGGACCTCGAAGGTGTGGGTGCCGTCGGTCCAGACGCCGGCGTCGACGACGACCGCGGCCGCGTCGAAGTTGGCCAGGTCCACGCCGGTGCCGTTGGCGCTCGCGGTGCGGGCAGCCGGAGCCAGCGACTGCGCCGGCTCGAGATGGTTCTTGATGTCGCCCCTCATCGGGGACTCCTTCCCGGCCCGAGGGCCGTCAGCTCGGTGTCAGGCAGGGGCGGATCAGACGACGACGTCGTTCGACCTCAGCCGGACGAACGCCTCCTCGAGGACCGGCATGCCGTCGGCCTCGGCGCGGCCGATGAAGCCGACCTGGTTGGACTCGGCGTACAGCTCGACCAGGCGCTGGACCTCGAACTGCAGGGCCTCGGCGATCCAGTAGTGCTTGAAGTCGCCGAGGACGCCGATGTAGTCGCCGTCCCCGAAGGAGCTCGGCGCGAACTCGGACAGCTCGTACGGCAGATCGAGGATCGTGTCCGGCCGGTCGCTCGCGAGGCCGGCCCGCCACACGTAGTTGTCCTGTCCGTCCTTCAGCTTGCGGACGGAGGCGAGAACCAGGCGGTGGAACATCCACCGCGCGTTGCGGTAGTACTGCGCCTTGAGCGTGTACTTCGCGGTGATCAGGTCGTCACCCGCGTTGCCCGCCGCGGTGTTCACCAGCGTCGCCGCGTCCGAGGACACGTCGACGTCCCGGCCCGTCGAGATACCGTCCGCTGACGCGGTGAAGATGCCGAGCGGCTTCTTGTTGCCGTCGCCGGTCATGAACGCCTTCTCCTGCGTCACGCCGAACTTGTAGGCCATCCGCTCCCGGACGATGGCCTCCGGGCCCATGGTGCTCCGGCGCAGCAGCTTGCGCGAGATCTTGACCCGCTTGGCGATCGGGTTGGGCGTCAGCTCCCGCTTACCGAACCGCATGGCGTCGTCCTGCGATCCGGTGCCGATCTCCGAGGTCCAGTCGGCGTCACCGAGGTCGGTGTCGAGCGTCGGGATTCCGAGCGACTCGGCCATGGTGAGCTGCTGCACGGTGGCCAGCCCGCGCATCGGGACCAGGTCGTCGACGTCCTTGAGCAGCTGCTTGACGAATTGCTCCGGCGTGACGAGGAACCCGCCCTCCGGGTCGTTGCCCGCGTTGAGCACGCGGGCCTGCGCCGGGGACAGAGCAGCGCGGCCGCCGAGGAAGTACGCGCGCAGGGCACCCATCGCGTCGTCGCCGCGGCCGCCCTTCCCCTCCTGCTCCCGCTCGTCCCGCTCGGCGTCCTCGCGGTCGTCCTCGCGGAGCCGCTCGGCCCGCTCGATGGTGGCGTCGATCTGGTCGCGCTCGTCCATCAGCCGGTCGAACTTCGTCTCCTCCTCCGGCGTCATGGCGCGGCCAGCCTCCTCGGCCTCGCGCATGATCGCGGAGGCGTCGGCGCCGATCTTCGTGCGCTTGGTGCGCAGCTCCCTGATGTTGGGCATCGGGGTTTCTCCTTCTGTGTGACGGGGTTGCCCCGCGCGGCTGCGCGGCGCGAGGGGGTCAGATGCCGACGAGGCGGCGCTTGCGGCCGTAGTCGGGGACGGGCGCCTGGCGCTCGTCGTCGTCCTCGTTTCCGCCGGCGGCGTCGAGGAGCTCCTGCAGCGCGTCGCGCGCGTTCTGCACGAGCGTCTTGTTCTTCTTCGAGAGGACCGCCCCGGCCCGGGCGCCTGCGGCCTCGAGCTCGGCGAGCTGGGCCATGACGGCCTGCGCGAACTCGTCCGGGGTCTGCCGCACGTCGAGGCCGCGCATGAGCTCGAGGGCGCTGCGGCCCGATTCGACGATCGCGTTGGGGTCCATGGGCAGCGGTACCGCGGACACCTCGAACAGCTCCCAGCCTTCCGGCGTTCCGGAGTCGTCGATGTTCCAGACGTCGAACCCGATGCTGAAGGCGTTCATCATCCGGGCTCGGTACTTGCGCTCGACCGTCACTGCGAAGTCGTCGTCCTGGTCGAAGACGATGTTCATCCGCAGCTTGTCGCCGTCGATCCACGTCTTGTCGGACCGGCCGATCGGCAGGCCGTCACGGCCCCAGTAGCTGTGGCCGTAGCCGACCACCGGGTTGGCGTCGAAGCGGCCGAGCTCGGCGCCCTTCATCGTGAGGTTCAGGCCGTCGCCCTTGCGGCCCTCGGTGGCGGCGACGATCGTGAGCGGCTTGCCCGCGTCATCGCCGTCGTCGGCGCGCTGGACGTAGCCGCGCAGGTAGTGACGCTGGCCCTTCATCGGTCCCTCCCTGGGTGTCGTATCTGGCGGTCACGCGGCGGCGCGTCCTGCCCACGCTGATCGCTCTCGGGCGGCGCGGGCGGCCGCGGGTCCGCGTCATGGCCGCGGTTGTTGCACAGCTCGCAGAAGCCGTTCTCCTCGACGCACTTCAGTCCGCAGCACCGGCAGCCGGTCACGCCGTCCCGTACGCGGCTCATACCGGCACCACCTGGCACAGGCAGCCGGCGTGCACGGGCGGGTGGAAGGTGTTCCGCTTGGCCACCAACTTCTCGCCCTCTTCCTCGCCGTCGACCTCGTCGCCCTTGGCGATGAACGGCGCCTCGATCTCCCGCACCGCGCCGTCGAGCCGCCGGCAGTACGGGCAGTTCTCGGAGCCGCGGGCGACCCACTGCACCTTCTTGACGCCGGCCTCTTTCCACGCCTCCCGCGCGGCGGCGTTGGACAGCTGCGAGCCCTCCCAGCTGGCGACCTTGTCGGGCTTCTCCTCCTGCCACTTGGTCAGCCGGGCCATCACCTCCGCGACGATGGCGTCCGCGTCGTCGCCCTTCTCGGTCGCGTTCCGCAGCTGGCCGAAGGAGGACGCGATCTGGTAGGCGACGTGGCTCACGGCGTACGCGCGGGCCCACACGGAGAGGTCGATCTCCTCCTCGCTGCCGACCTCGTCGGCAGCCTCCTCCGCGATGTCCGCGGCGAACAGCGTGAACAGCGGAACCCACAGGGCGGACATCGCCTCGGCGACCGGTCCGTCCGGGTCGTACAGCGCGCCGAGCGCCGCGATGAACGAGGACACGGACCGCGTCCGCAGCCGGCCCCGCTCCGGCTCGAGGTGCTGGGCCACCAGCTCGGTGACGCGCTGCACCTCGAGCTCGGTCGTCTCGGCGACCGCCTCCCGGATCTTCGGCTCGTACTGCTCGGCGATCGTCGCCCGCAGCACGGAACCGCGGCCGCGCATCATCCGAGCCAGGCGGCCTGCAGGCGACTCGAGCTCGAGGCGCGCCTTCGTCTCGAGCGCCGGAGCGCTCCGGCCCGCCGGCACCATGTTCAGCGGCACCAGGTACGCGTCGCCGCCGTCGACCGGGTTCTCGTTCTCCTTGTCCCGCACGTCGTTCGCGGACAGCCAGCCCCACTGCCGGCCGATCGCGTAGGCCTGGTAGCGGGTCAGGGTGTCGCCGCGCAGCAGCGAGTCGACCAGGTGCTCGGCGTAGTACTGCTCGCGCTCCTCGGGTAGCAGGAGCTGCGTGAGGATCGCCTGCTCCCACCGGACCAGCCAGATGTTCAGCGCGCTCGCGATGTAGTCCAGCTGCTGCTGCTCGATGTTGGAGAACGTGGCCCGCTCGAGGTCGTTGATCTTGTGCGAGGGGATGCGCAGCCAGCGGGCCATCTCGGTGACCTGCAGCTTGCGGGTCTCGAGGAACTGGGCGTTGTCGTTGGGGATGCCGACCTGCTGCCAGGTCACGCCCTCCTCGAGGATCGCCACGCGGTGCGCACGGTCGATGCCCTTGTGGATGTTCTCCCAGTCGTCGGCCATGCGCTTACGCGCCTCGGGCGACAGGTTCTGCGGGTGCGACAGCGCGCCGCCCGGGGCGCCGCCGTTGCTGAAGAACTTGGCCCCGTAGTGCTCGGTCGCCAGGCCGAGCCCGATGGCGTTCGCGGCGTGCTCGACGACCGAGTAGCCGCGGACCCCGTCGAACCCGAGGCCGCCGATGTGCAGGACCTCGTCGTCGAGCAGGGTGGCGTAGATGCCGTTGACGTCGTCCCGGTATCGGTAGAACCGCCGGAACCGGCCGGGGCCCAGGTACTTCACGCAGATCTGCAGGCGGTCCGGGCGCAGCGGCCACAGTTCCTCGATCGCGCCGGTGCGCTTGTTCGTGACGGCCTGGGCGACGGCGTTGCCCCACATCAGGACGTGGCCCTGCATCGTCTCCTTGAACTGGACCGAGGTCATCATGGGGTTGGGCTGGTCGTGCAGCAGCCGGTACAGCGAGTGGGCCTTGGCGCGCCGTTTGCCGCGGGGCTCGAGCCGCTCGTACAGGTGCAGCGGCAGGCCGGCCAGGTCCTCGCTGATGACGCGGACGCCGGCGAAAAACGGCGAGTACGTGAGCGCGGTCTCGTGGTCGACCCGGACGCCGGCGCTGTTCGCGCTGCCCCCCGTGAACCAGTCCTCCACCCACTTCTCGGGGGTGGCCACGCCGGACAGCGGGCCGGAGGTGGCCCGTACTGCGGAGCGAATGAAGCCCATGTCAGCCGCCTCCGTTCGGGGTCTCGGGCTCGGGCACCGCGGTGCGCTCCTCGATGAGCGCGCCGCTGACGCCGATGGTCAGCAGGGCGAGGCCTGCGACGGCGATGCCCAGCCAGAGCTCGACCAGGCCGAGGCCTGTGCCGAGCAGGCCGATGCCGAGCAGGGCGAGGACATCCCAGCGGTCCACCCGCGCCACCTCCTTGGGGGTTACAGGGCCATGCCCTGGGACTCGTAGATGGACGGGGTCGGCAGGCCGCGCATGCCGCCGTCGACGGCGAAGAACATCGCGGGCATGCCGTCGATGCGCTTCCCGGTCTTGTCGCGGGCAGGCTTGACCGGCCGGATGCGGTCGGGGTCGTCGCGAGGGCTCTTGCACTCGAGGTTGTCGGCCATCCACCGGGCCACCGGGTTGCCGTAGTGCGCGTACTCCTTGGACTTCAGCCCACGCATGAACTCGGCCATGGGCGGCGTCATCCGCCCGTACGTGGTGTCCGACTCGACGGTCTTGAGCCGAGTCCGCTTCTCGATCTCCTGCCGGACCGGCTCACCGCACCACTTGTCGTACGTGATGTCGACGATCCCGTACAGCTGGTGGTCGGTCTCGACGTCGTCGTAGATCGTGTCGTAGTCGATCGTGTCGCCGTCGGTGAGGGTGACCCATCCGTCGTCGGCCCACTCCGAGAACGCACCGTTGGTGTGCTCGTCCAGGACCGGAGCGATGGACTCCGGCGCCCAGAACCGCCAGAGCATCGAGCCGTCCGGGAAGTACAGCGCCCAGGCAGTGAGGTCCAGCTTGCTCGAGAGGTCCAGCCCCGCCCAGCAGCGCTGGCCCTCGAGGCGGCCGGCGATCCACCCTGGACTCGGCGCGATCTCCCGGGCGTTCATGTCCCACAGGTCCATCGGAATCCAGCGCGTCACCTGCGAGACCCGCTGGTTCAGCCGGAACTGCCGGAAACCGTTCTCCGCCTTGTGATCAGTCCGGGCCTCCTCGGCCTCCTCGCGCAGCGACTGCACCGAGAGGAACGATCCCAGCGCAGGGTTGGCCCAGTACCAGTTCGCCTCGTCCCACGGATCGATGGACACCGGCAGATCGGGCCGGCCCGGGAACAGGCGATGCAGCCGGTCCAGCTCGTCCTGGGTCCGCGGCGTCTTGCGGACGAACGCGAAGTGGTGCGGCGCCCGGTGCGGCTGCTCCACGACGCGGTCGGCCTCGTCGATGAAGTCGGCCCCGAACGACACCTGGTCGCTCGTCTCGGTCGTGATCGCCAGCATGAGCGCCTGGTGCCGCGCGCCCGCCGCGGTACGCATCGCCTTCCACAGCGAGTCGTCCGGCTGTGAGAGGACCTCGTCCAGGATGAACGCGTGCGGGTTGTGGCCCAGCTCGTTGTCCGCGTCGGACGGGATGATCTCGTAGTGCGAGCCGGTCTGCTCGTCGACCAGGCGCCGCACGTTCTTGATGTGCGTCAGCCGCTTGGCCAGGATGGGCGACCGCTTGACCATCTTGGTCGCGGGCTCGAACACCTTGCCCGCCTGGCGGGTGGTGGCGGCCGCACCGTAGACCTCGGCCGAGTCCTCGCCGTCGCCGCACAGCATGTAGAGCGCGATGCCGGACAGCAGCGCGGACTTGCCGTTCTTGCGCGCCATGACCACGGTCGCACGGGTGTACCGGCGGACGTACCGGCCCCACTGCTCGGACCAGATCACCTCACCGAACAGCGGCCGGATGATCTCATGCTCCTGCCACGGCGCGAGGACGAACGCGTGGTTCGCCATCGCGCCGGCCGGATGCACCAGGAGCTCGGCGAAGAACTTGACCACGCGGTCGGCGCGCGGCTCGCAGTAGTGCGCGCCGGAGCGGGCGCAGGTCTTGCCGTCGAGGGTGTACCCGCAGCGGCCGCCGCGGCGGGAGTTCGGCCGCCACCGCTTGGCGTGGTCGAACCGGACCGCGCGGCGGCGGCCGGGCGGGCGGGTGGCCGCCTTGCTACGGACTGGGCGTGCCGTTGTTCGCGCTGCCATGGCGCCCTCCGTACGTCAGGACAGCAGCCGCTCCGCACCGGCCGGGTCGGTCTGGCCGCCGATCTTCAGCTGGGCTCGGTCACTCGGGGTCAGACCGAACCGCGCGCCGTACCGCTGGACCTGGGCGTCGGCCGCGTCGAGCGCCAGGAGCCACGCGTTCTTGCCGAGGCGGTGGCCGGTCAGGTCGCCGTTCTTGTTGTAGACGGGGTGCTCGACGACGGCGCCCTCGTCAGCGACGTGCTGAGCGGCGTCTCGCCGGCGGGCGACGGCGTCGCACCAGTTGGCGTACGCCTCGGTGTCCCACGCGGTGAGCACGCCCTTGGCGATCAGGTCGTCGGCCAGGGCGTGCCAGACCTCGAGGGCCTGCTCGCTGAGCCAGGCCGGCGGCTCGACATCGAGCTCGGCGGGCTGAGGCTCGGCCGTGTTGATCCGGTCCTTGCGGTCGCCGTGCAGGACGCGCAGGGCGGTGGGCTTGGGAGCGGGTCCGCGCTTGCCCATGGGACTCACCTCCGGTCACGGTGCGTTACGGCGGGGGCCCCGATACGGCGGATCCCGTTACCTGTCAGAGCGCAGCTGGGCTCCCCCCCGCGTTCCGCGGGTCCCCGGGCCAGCGATCCAGGCCCCCCTCCCCCTCACGGTCAGTAGCGCGGGCCGGCCGCCCAGCCTCCGGGCTGGTGCTTGGCGGTCTCGCTCGAGTGGCACGGTGCGCACAGGCCGCGGCCCCGGAGGGGGTCGTGGTCGTCCAGGCCGCGGGCCTTGAGCTCGCGCTTGGACAGCGGCCAGTGGTCGGCCTGAGTGCTCGGCGCCTGCCCGCACACCCGGCACACCGGGTCACGCTCGAGGACGCCGGCACGGAACCGCTGCTCGTGCTCGCGGCCGTAGCCCTGCGCCGCAGCGGAGCGGCGGGGCCGGCGCTTGTCGTGCCGGGGGCACTTGGAGGCAGGGGGGAGGGGGGTCCCTGCGCAGCCTGGCGTGGTACATCGGCGAGGTGCTCGCGTCGGCATGGTCACTCCTCGGCGTGGTACTCGGCGACGTGCTCGCGTACGGGCGCAGTGTCGAACCTGAGCTCCAAGCGTCCAGGCTCTTGAACGGCCCGTGTGGCGAGTTCGATGGGGCGCTGGCACTCGGGGCACTCGACAGTGACCTTCAGACGGCCAGTGGCCATGGGTGCCTCCTGCCAAAGCCTGGCTACCTGATGGGGATAGTGACGGTGGTGGTGGCTGCGTCGTCCCCGTAGCGGACCTTGTGGCCGTCGCTGGCGTGCAGGTACAGCGTGGCGGTCACTTCGCAGTAGCTGGTGCGGATCTCTCGCACGTACTGCGCTGGCAGCCCCAGCGCGTCACAGATGGTGCGCAGCGCGGCGTGGGGGACGTGGTCCGGGATCACGGGCAGTTGGACGTCGATGGGTTCGGGCACGTGCTTCTCCTGGTGTGGTCCGCCGTCCGGTCGCTGCGCGCGCTCCGGGAACGCTGTTACGCCCGCGGAGGAGACCTCCTCGGTCCCATCGCCGGACGGCGGGGCATAGGTGAGCCCGGCCTGCGTGGTGCGGGCCGGGCTCGGTGCGGGGTGGGTCAGCGCTTGGGGCAGGTGCGGCCCTCGTTGGCCTTGAACTCTGTCTGGCCGTCCTTGAGGCCGGTGGTGGCCTCGCCCATGTTGCCGACGGCCTTCTTGCCGTTGCCGAGCCGGTTGTCGACGCTGGCGGTGCCGCCGGTGCTGCAGTTGATCTGGATGTGGTAGCCGGCCTCTTCGGTGAGGCTGTCGGCGACGGCGGTGAAGACGTCCTCGAGCCGCTGGGTGCTGTCGACTTCGACGATGACGTCTCGGCTGTTGCCGCTGGTGTCTTGCTTGACGACCTTGTACGGCGGCGCGTCGGCGGCGGGCTTGCCCACGAACTCGGCTCCTTCGCTGTCGCTGCTGCAGGCGGTGAGCGCGAGGAGCAGCGCTGTGGTGATGGCCGGGGTGAGGTGTCTGGGTCGCATCCGGTCAGGGTGTCGGATGCGGACGGGCCCGCTCTCCGGTATGCAGATCCTGTGATGCTGCTGTGACGCTAGCGTGCTCGGCCGGGAGTAGCAGGGCCTCGATCGCGCGGGACAGGTCCTGTTGGGCCACGGTGTGCTCGTACTGGGCCTGGGCGAGTACGGCGTGCGCGGCCTGCTCGATGCGCTGGGCGTCGCGTACGCGGGCGACCTGGTCAGGCGTGGGCTGCAGCACGGGGCGCTCCTGTCTGCTCGGGGATGCCGACGAGGCGTAGGGCGCGGCTGCGGGTGGCGAGTTCGGCGCGGGCGAGGTCGGTGTGCGCGTACAGGGGGTGGCCGTGTTCGTCGAGGCCGCAGGGCTGCAGGTGTCCGCGGAATGCCCATGACCGGATGGTGATGGGGGTGACCTCGGCTGCGCCAGCGGACAGGAGTCGTCGCCACTGGGTGGCCTGCTCGGCTGCCTCGGCGGTGGTGTAGTGGCCGGCCATGTCACCTCCGGGTACCGGGGGAATGCCGCAGCCCCGGACTGGTGTGGTCCGGGGCTGCGGGCCAGGGCGCGACTCCTGGCGGTTACTGCGCTGGGTAGCTGTGGGCACAGGTGTGCCGCTGGCATCAGTGTTGCGCTAAGTCGTGATCTTTGTCCAGCGGCTTGCCGTACGGGTGTGCGAACGTCTGGGCCGGCCGGGTGCCTACGCGGCAGTTGCCAGGCGCTGCCGGGCGACGGCTGTGTACTGCTCGGAGCTCTCGATGCCGAGGAAGTTCCTGCCCTCGAGGAGCGCGGCGGCTCCGGTGGTGCCGGAGCCGGTGAACGGGTCCAGTACGGTCCCGTCCTTGGGCGTGATGCGGACCAGCTCTCGCATGACGTCTTCCGGCTTCTGCGTGATGTGCTGCCGGTTCTTGCCGCGGGGCTGACTGCCGGTGAAGTGCCCGGGCAGGTAGACGGGGTCGTTCCCGGGGATCATCGCGCCTTTGCTGCCCCAGACGATGAACTCGCAGTCCTGGCGAAGGCGGCCGGGCTGCGGGCGGGCGGACGGCTTGTGCCAGACGGCGACGCCGCGCCAGGTGTAGCCGGCCGCCTGCAGCGCGTCCGTGGTGGTGGGGAGCTGTCGCCAGTCGGTGAAGACGAGCGCGGCGCCGCCGGGGCGGGTGAGGCGGTAGCAGTCGGCGAGGATGAGAGAGAGCCAGGTGAGGTAGCTGCGCTGATCGCGGTTGTCGCCGGTGAAGTCACCGAGGTCGAAGCCGTGTTCGCGGCCGCCGCTGGTGAGGTACTTCTGCCGGGCGGTCTTGCTGGTGCGCTCGGTCATGGTGCGGCCGCCGCTGTTGTAGGGCGGGTCGGCGATCACCGCGTCGATGGGGGTGGTGAGCGTCGGCAGGATCGTGAGTGCGTCTCCGTGGTGCAGGGTCCAATCGGGCATGGTGGCCTCCTTGGCAGGTCGCGTACGCCAGCTGCTGGCGAGCGAGTCGATGCCGTGGCCATCGATCATGCAGTAGAACGGTTGTTCGAGTCCATGCTCTTCTGTTCCGCCGGCGGCGGGTAGTACTCGTCGAACGCTGCGGCGAGACGCGCCAAGGCGGCCGCGTGGTGGCGCAAGCCGTCGGCCCAGCCGCGTGCGACGGTGTCGCACACGATGACGTGGGACGGTCGGGCGGCGACGGCCGCGGCGACGGCCTGGCCGAGCTGTCGCATCGCGGCGTCTGCCTCAGCAACGCGCTGGGCCCTGCTCGGCCGCGGTGTCTCGCCGGGTGCCTCACCTGTCGCACGGCCGGTGTCGCACGGCGTCTCGTCTGTTGCTATGTGCTGGTCAGGCTGTCGCACGGTGTCTCCCTTGGCTGCGGCCAGGTCTCGGCGGACGGTGTCCTTGCCGACGCCCAGGTGGGCTGCGATGGCGCGCAGGGATGCACCGTCGCGCGACATGCGGGCGACTGTCGCGCGACGGGCGGCCACTGTCGCATTGGTCATGACGGGGGTGTCTCCTCGGCGGTGGCGGCGGCCATGAGGACGCCGATCCGGTACAGGGTGGGCATGACCGCGGCGTGGTGCGCGCGGTACTCGGCGGGGGTCAGGAGCAGCCCGCATGCCTCGCAGTCGAGGTAGGTCTGCCAGTCCTCCTCGAACAGCGCGAAGGCGCGGCAGCTGGGGCACGGAGCCTCTTGGACGCGGCGCTGCGGCTCGGTGCGGGTGACAGCACGGATGCGGTGAATCAGGTCGCGGAGCTCGGCGTACATGTCGGTCACCCAGGCCCGGGTGACGACGTGCCGGAGGTTGGCCAGGACGTAGTAGCTGTAGTCGTCTCCGGGGCGCAGCGCGGGGAGCGCGTGGCCGAGCTGATCGGCCAGGCGGTCGGCCCAGGCGTACAGGACGGCGTGGATGGGTGTGGGGCCGGTCTGGTCGTGGTGGGGGTCGTGGACGGTGCCGGGGGCTGCGGGGCCGAGGAGTGTCAGGACGTCCTCGCGGAGCGGGAGGGGTGCGTGGGCGCGGCCGGTGCCGCCGAGGCGGCCGGTCGCGGGTGCTGCGCCGATGTGCAGCGATGCCTCGAGGAGAGGGCGCTGCAGCGGGATCTCGCGAAGCCAGGCGCGGAGGCGGTTCTCGCACCGTACGCAGGCGGTGCGGTGTGTTTCGTCCGGGTGCAGGGAGCGCCTGCAGGTAGGGCAGTTCATGGTCGGGGCTCCTGGTGGCGGTTCTCACGCGCGCCTGCGATTGTGCGCGTGCGAACGCAGGCGTGCGCGAGCGAGGTCTGGCTACTCACGGGTGTTCTCGAGGACGGAGCGGGCCCGGGCGGCGCCGCGGTCGGTGAGCTTGTAGAAGGTGCGAGGCGGCCGGCCTTCTGGCGTGGCGGTCTCGGTACGGGACTCGACCCAGCCGGCCCGCCGAAGTCGTTCGAGGATCACGTAGACGCTGCCGGATCCGAGGCCGGTGCCGCGGCAGATGGACAGGCCCCATGCGGGGTGGGCCGGGTTCACGGCCAGCAGGTGCCGCAGGATGAGCCGGACTTTCTTGGAGAGCAGCAGACGGCTCATGGGCGAGCCTCCTTCGTGCAGTCGGTGTCGTGGCGGGTGCCGCGGCTCACCCAGAAGCAGATGCAGCATGCGGCGTCCAGCTCTTGGCGGGCGGTGAGCAGCTGCTCCTCGACGTACCGCGTCTCGTCCCCGGTTGGAGTGGGGTGGCGCCGCCAGGTCCTGGCGATGTGGACGCCTGCGGGAATCAGAAGGACCAGGAGGGCGGCGGCGTACGGGAGTGCCGGCGTGGCGGTCACCGAGTGCCCTGCCCGGCGCAGCGTTCGCAGTCGGTGCCCGGCCACTCGATGCGTGCGCCTGGGTAGCCGCGCAGCAGGTCCTCCTCGCTGGCGGCCGCGGAGGCCAGGCCGAATTCGGGGTCGTCGATGACGAGGCAGCGGCCGGACGGGAAGGCGGCGCCGTCGAGGATCTGGCCGTGGCGGAGGTGCAGCCGGAAGCCGCGGGTGAAGTCCGCCACCGGGACCGCTTCTGGCTGTGCGGCGCGCTCGGAGAGGCGAGGCGTGTTCATCGGGTGGTGGTTCCGATGAGGGCGGGCAGCGGGCACGGGACGTCGGCCAGGCAGTCGATGTCGATGCCGGAGACGAGGTGCACGTGCGCGCCGGCGGCGGCGAGCTCCTGGGCTGCCTGCCGGGCCGGGTGTACGTCGGTGGGGCGGGCGAACGGATCGATCGGATTCAGCATGCTGCTCCTTGTCGTGGGGTGAGTCGGTAGCCGATGGCTTCGGCGAGTTCGGCGAGGTGCTCAGCGGCGTCAGGGTCGGGATGAGCTCGAACGCCGCCGGGGTGTCGGGCGCCGCCGTACGTGCCGTCCGGCCACCACTCGGCCTCGAGCCGACGGCGCTGCTCGGCGGAGAGCTCGAGCACCGGGCCGGTCACCGCGGCCGCCACGGCTGCGGGCGGACGCCTTCGCGGGTGTCCCCGCGCGGGGCACGCCTCGGCGGGCGCGGGCCCGTGCAGGTGGCGTGGTGCGGCATGGCGCGCCACTCCTGGCCCTTGGGTTCGGGGTGGGCCGTGGTCAGGCCGCGGCTGTAGAGGATGTCGTCGACGCCGCGGGTGACGGCAAGGTTGCCCTGCGGGTTGGGGTCGGCGTCCACGGGCTGCCTCACCCCGTTCTTGGTGGTGAGGGTCCAGCGGATGCGGGCGCCGCAGCGCCGGCAGCGGACGACTCCGTGGTCACTGAGGGGCACTGGCTTCTCCGTTCGTGGTGTAGCCGTCGATGGCGTTCAGTTGCTGGGCGACGCGCTGCAGGCCGTAGATGCGGCCGGCGGCCGCACGCCCGTACGTGTCGATCGCGGCGCGGATGCTGTCGGGCGTGGCCGCCTCGCGCAGGGCGCGGCGCTGCGCCCGGGTCAGGACGGGCGGCTCGGGCCCGGACGGAACGGGCGGCGGGATCGGCACCAGGTCCTCGACGGTCGGCGCGACGGCGTTCGGGGCTGGGCGCGGTTTCTCGAGGGCCGAGGCGTCAGGGTCGGCGGCCGCGGCCGGGACGTACAGCGCGATGTCGAGGCACACCTGGCATGCCTGGCCGGTGTGCCAGATGACGCCGTCCTCGCAGACGTCCATCGCACAGCGGCCGAGGCCCGTGTTGCGGGGCAGGCCGACGCCGAGGATCCAGCGGCCGCCGTCCCGCACGGTCTTGGTGGCTGCGTAGCGGCGCTCGAGGCGGGCGGTGATCCGGCGCATGCCGGTCCCCTGGGCCAGCTGACCGCGGATCTCCCGCTCAATGCGGGAGATGACCCAGCCGCTGGTCTGCGGGGCGAGGAGGTGTCGTACGGGCTTGAGGACCGACCAGGCTCGGGCGGACAGCGTCGGACCGGATCCGTCCGCCGGGCCTCCGCTGCAGGCGCCGCTTGTGCCCTGGCCACCCGCCGGGCGGAAGGTGTCCGGGCTCGGGTTATCCACAGGCCCTCGCGCTACAACGGGTAGACGCCTACGGCGGATCCCAGGATCAACCTCTCGCGAACACCCGTCAGTGGGAGAGGGCCTGTCTTCCTTAGACGTGAGGGATCCGTCATGATCGGCCGGACCCGACCCGTCATGGATGTCCGTACTCGTGCCGACGGGGTGGAGCGGGGCGTGGTGGACGGTGACGAGGTGACGGCCCTGGCGTCCGGCGCGCCGGTCGAGTTCGAGCCAGCCGCCGGCCTCCAGGTCGTCCATCAGTCGCAGGCCGCTCTTGGCGCTGAGTGGCTGTCCGGCGTTTTGGCCGGTGTGGTGGAACAGTTCACCGGCGAGCTCGGCGCCGGTGACGGGCAGGCCGAGTCGGGTGGCGCGGGTGAGGTGGAGCCAGGCGCGGAAGCGGCGCGGGGTGAGGGCCTCGGCGATGCGGACGGGGACCTCGATGGCGGCCTGGTCGTGGGGGACGAGGCGGGCGTAGCGCTCGGCGGTGTGGCCGGTGCCGCCGCGGTGGGTGCGGCGCCGGGTGGCTATCCACGGTTCGTCGTCGTCGGGGCAGGGGCCGGGCTTGTTCAGCAGGCACAGGCCGCGCTCGATGGCGGAGACGGACATGCCGAGGGCGATGGCGAGTTCGGTCACGGCGGCGGTGCAGGGGGGTTCGTCGGGGCGTGCGTACAGCCAGGTGCGGCGGGCGTCGAGGGCGGCGACCTTCACGTACACGGCGATGGCTTCGTCGTTGTAGTGGGAGCCGCGGAAGAGGGCTTCGGGAACCCACACGCTCTGCTCGCTGCGCCGGCGGGGCCGGTTGTAGCGGACCGCGCCACCGGCCCCGCCGCGGGTGCGGCGGGGCTCGGCGGCAGCGAGCAGAGCGGCGGACATCAGACCGAGGGCTCCCCGGACGGGGTCTGCGCGGCGTCGGTCATGAGGCGTGGTCTCCCGGATTCAGTCGGTGTAGGTGAGGCGGTGGTCGTGCTCGGCGCACTCGCACGGGCAGTTGTGGGAGCGGTTGCAGGGGCACGGCTCGCAGCAGTAGTGCCGGCCGCAGTCGCGGCACCTGGCACCGCTGCAGTCCTCGCAGTGGTCCATCGGGTCTCCGATCGCGGTGAAGGGCGGCGGTTTGTGGAGCGTCAGTGCCGGTACGGATCGGGGCGCTTGGTGTCGCGGCCGCTGGTGAGCGTGATAGCGGCCGGGCGGGCGTTGTCGGGATGCCGGTCGCGGACCATCCAGCCGCCGTGCTCGAGGCAGTTCAGGCTGCTGCGGGCCTTGCGGTCGTCGATGCCGGCGCTGCGGGCCAGGGCGCCGACCGACGGGGTGCGCTCGGCGGGGATTCGGCCGGTGGCCGGGTCGGCGAAGGAGGCCAGGAGGAAGCCGCACAGCCGGGGGACGGCCAAGAGGTCGCTGTGCCGCAGTGAGTCTTCGAACGCGGCCCGGTCCCACGTGCCGTCGGCGGCCGTCACCTGGGCGGGGGCGGGCGGGGCCGTCGGCGTGGCAGGCCGCGGGCGCATGGCCAGGTCGCGGGGGCTCGGCCGGGGCGTGGTGAAACGTTCAGTCATCTCGGTCACAGCTGCTGTCCTTCCGATGGGTTGTGCTGCAGGTCGCCGAGGTGCTCGAGGAACTCGGCGACGGCGTGGGCACCGTGGGCGTGGTGCTCGCACCCGGTCGCGCAGCGGAGCTCGGCGTACGGCTTGCGTCGCCATTCGCCCCACTGCGGCGACCAGGGCTTGGTGTTCTCTCCCAGGTCGATGTGCAGGCCCGGGTAGTCGAGCGGCCGCCACGGGCCGCTCATGACGGCCCGCCCCGGCGTGGGGTCGGGACGGACCGCCCGCTCATGCGCCGGTCTCGCCCGCCTGTTCGGTGGCGCGCTGCAGCGCCTCCTGGCGGGCGTGCTCGCGCTTCGGCTCGAGCAGCACGTAATGCACGGCACGCTCGGCCTGCAGGCCGTACAGGAACGCGGCGTCTGCGATGCCCTGGGATGCGTCGAGGGCGTCGTGCATCTCGGATGCCTCGTGATCGGCGAGATAGGACTCCTGCGCCAGGCTCTCGGCGTGCTCGCCGGCGTCGAGCCGCATGGCCAGCGCGCGGTAGGCCGCGGCGACCTTGCCCGCGTCGCTGTACCGCTCGAGGCCGGTGATGTTCAGACGGGCGCGCGGGAGGACGACGTCGTCCTTGTCCCGCTCGAAGGCGACGCGAGGCGGCTGCGCACCGGTCTGCACCTCACGGATCGCCCAGACGGCGCCGGAGGCGTACAGCAGGGCCGCGTGCTCGTACAGGCGGTGCAGATCGAGCTCCCGCTGCAGGTGCAGGTCCCCGAGTCGGTAGACGGCGTGGTCGTGCGGGGACTGCACGCTGTGGTGGGTGTGCGGCTCGCCCGGGTACAGCGTGCGGACGGTGTCGATCTGGCCGTCGTGCAGGCGGCGGCGGTCCAGGTCGACGGTCTCCTTGACGAGGACGGCGGCGCGGTAGGCGTGCCGGTACTCCCGGGCGGCCTCGCCGAGCGCGTACACGGACTCGGTCAGGCTGTCGAACCAGGGCAGGGTGCGGCGGCGGGACATAGGTCTCCCTGTCGGTGAGTTGATCGCGGGGCGTTGGGGCCGGGCGAGCGGGACGGAGCGGGCCACGTCCCGCCCGCCCGGCGGTCAGCGGGGCCGGCGGTGCCGGTGGGGCGGTACGCGCCGCGCCCACGCGGTGCCGTACTGCGTATCGGTCGGCGGCAGTTGCGGCGGGGCGGGCGGCATGGTCGGGAGCGGTCGGCTGCGGTAGGTGCGGGCCGCCTCGGTCAGGGCGAGCACGGCCCAGCCGAGGACGGCGACGAGGGCCACGACGCCGACCACCCACAGGGGCTCGGCCCCGAAGATGGCGGCCATGGTCGCGGCGCAGACGGTCAGGAGGAACAGCAGGCATGCGATCACGGCGCGCCTCCGGGGGTGGTGTCGGCCGAGTGGACGTCGCCCCGCAGGGTGTCCTTCTCGGCGAGCGGCAGCACGGTCACGGGGGTGAGCGCGGGCCGGTCCGATCCGGCGCCGTCCTCGGTGACAACGGCGGCCGTGGTGGTGCCGGCGTCGAGGACGGCGCGCGCCCGGGCCTGGTCGCGCAACAGGCCGTACTTCTCCTGCTGCTCGAGCGACGCGGTGTACGAGGCGCGGGCCTCGTCGACCGTGGTGTGCAGGGCGTCGGCCACGTCCTCCCAGGACGAGCCGCCCTCGATGGCGGACCAGATGACCTGCCAGCGGCAGCCGGTCAGTTGCTGCACCAGGTCGGCGTTCGCCTCGAGCGCCACCAGCGGGTGCGGCAGGGTCTCGAGCTCGCGCTTGGCCACGGCGATGTTGCCGTCGTTGCCCTCGGCGGCCGCCGCCTCGAGCACGCGGGTCCACATGCCGCGCGACGCTCCGTCGGACCACACCTCGACGAGCTGGCGCTCGCTCATGGGCAGCGTCATGACAGGTCACCTCCTGCAGCGGCAGCCATGTCGGCGGCCGCGATCTCGGCGCCCATCGCGGTCATCGCCGCGGTGGCGCACCACGGGGAGCAGTGCCAGCGGACGGGCTGCGTGCTACCGGCGACGTCGACGAGGATCCAGCCGAACGGCGCGGTGTCCTCACGGCTGTAAGTGCCGCAGTGCGGGGTCGTGCACCGACCGTCTGGGGTGATGCAGCTGCTGCAGAGGTCCAGGAAGCGGGAGTTGGGCACCCAGGCGCAGCCGCCCTCGCAGGCCATCTCGTCGGTGCAGCCGCACCGGTCGCAGGCGGGCGTCTCCTGCAGCTTGGCGAGCTCGCGGTGCAGGCGGACGCACTCGGCCTCGAGGAACGCCCGCTGGGTGGCGATCGCCATCATCTGCTGGGCCAGCTCGGGGTCGACGACCCAGCCGGCCTCGGCCAGGACGCGGACGCTGGTCCCGATGGGGAGGTGGTGGGCGTCCGGGTGGTCGACCAGGCCGGTCATCGCCACGCGGGTCGCGCGGCGTACGAGGTCCTCAGCCACGCTGTCCACCGCCCCGAACCTGCTCCTCGAGTTCGGCGATCCGCCGGCGCAGCGTCTTCTCGACGTCGTCATGGTCGAGCAGCACCCGCACCATCACGCGGTGGCCGAGCCACTCAGTGGTGAGCGCGTGGGACTGGAAGAGCTCGCCGCCGGACGAGAACCGGTCACCGTCGGGGGCGATCTGGCCGCCGAGCCGGTCGGCGCACGCCCGCAGGGCCTCGAAGGGGTGCCTGACCCGGCTGCTGCAGTCGGCGACGAGCGCGGCCTTGTAGGAACCGAGCTGCCAGGTCGTCAGCGTGGTGTCGTGCAGCTCTGCGATGTCGCCGAGTTCGGTCGTCAGCAGCTTGACGAGCGCCTCGGCGAGCACCAGGTGCGTGACGGGGGTGGATGCCGGAGTCTCCGGCGGGCGGATAGGCTCGTTCGTCATGGCCTGCCCTTTCGGTGAGTTGGGGTGGGTCCGGGGTCGTCGGGTCGCGTCCGGCGGCCCCATATCTGTGTCAGCCGCTACGGCGGCGGCCGATCGGCGTGATGTCGGCGAGCGACTTGGGCTCGGTGGGCACCTGCGCGGCCGGCGCCTCGGTGGCGGGGCGGACGCGGTGCATCTCCTTGAAAGCCCTCAGGTCCTCGGCATCGAAGACGACCTCGCGGCCGATCTTCTGGTGCTGAAACCGGCCCAGGTTGTTGAGGATGTAGCTCTTCTTGCAGCCGAGGAGCTCGACGGCCTCATCCACTGGGTAGTTCTTCAGGTCCTCGCCGCTCATATCGCGCCTCCGTCCATCGCGAGCTCCGTGTCGCCGGCCTCGAGGACGCGCTTCATGCCTGCGTAGACATGGGCACTGGGCTGGGTACTGCCCTTCTCGATCTTGTAGATCTGCCACTTGGAGCAGCCGACGGCATCCGCGACGGCGACGACCGACAGGCCGCGGCCCTCCCGGATCCGACGCGCTTTCGCTCCGTCGACCTTGAGGCTCAACATGACTCCAACGTACTCCAATGTTGGCGTCTATCAAGCCGTACCGACGAGTAATTTGGCCAACCTTGGGTCACATTGGCGCGGAGGAGCATCGGGGCCGGAACGTTGGACTCGGCACGTGACGGAAGAGTGAAGACCTCGACCAACCTTGGAGCGCGTTGGAATGGCGCTGTACTCTCGGCCCATGACGGCTGACGCGGGGCCCATCAGGCTGGGCAGACGAGTGGAGAGCCGCATCTCGAAACTCGGTCTCGAGTACACGGAGGTGGCGCAGCGCGCCGGCTTCTCTGTCGAGACCCTGTCCAAGATCCGCAAGGGCGTCACAGTCAAGCCCCTCACGTACCGGCGACTCGAGCGTGCGTTGCAATGGCAGCACGGGAGTGCCGGCGACGTCCTCGACGGCGGCGAGCCGAGGTCGCTCGAGGATGTTCCGGTCGACGATGAGCCGGAAGCGCCGGCGCCTGTCGAGGAGATCGACCCGCGAGGCGAGGCTATTCTCACGATCCTGGCCGACCTGCCTCCGCGGGTGCAGGTGGACGTGCTGCGCCGGCTCGGTGACCGCCTCCCGGCAGAGGTGCGGTCCGAGGTCGAGGCCAAATGGCGTACGAAGCATGCGGGTTAGCGTCAGCGGCGGTGAACCGCCATACGGGTGCCCTGGCCTGGGTGTTCCTGCCCGTGTTCCCGTGGGAACACGGAACACCTCCGAGATCCTTCGAACTGGCTCGAACTGAGTCGAACTGGTGAACTCAGAAGCTGGTCAGAGCGTTGCCGCAGGTCAACGGGGGGTTGGGAACGGGTTCAAGTCCGGCTCCGGGCACTCGACGCCCCACCGCCACCGCTCCCCGGGGGCCCTCCCGGGTCACGATCCCGGAAAGATCCTCCCAGGGCACTAGGGCGTTCTCTTTGCGTGCCCATTACTCTTGACACCTAGGCCGCGCACGGTGGCCAAGGAGGAGTGAGATGAGGAGCAGCAACCCGGTCTTCTCGCGACGGGGGTTCAGCCGTGACAACGGCTACGCCGGCTTCAACGCGCAGCAGCCGCAGGCCGGGGGCCCCGCCGTAGGAACGAACCCCTACGCCCAGGGCGCCGGCACCCCTTACGCGACCAACCCCTATGCCCCGGCGGGCACGCAGCAAGGCGCCCCCGCACCGGTCCGTACGGACGTCATGACGATGGACGACGTCGTCACGCGCACCGGCATGACGCTGGGCACCGTGGTGCTCGGCGCGGTCCTCGCCTGGGCCCTGCTGCCGGTGACGCCGACGAGCTACGGGATCGCCATCGGCTCGGCCCTGGTGGCCTTCGTCCTCGCGATCGTCCAGTCCTTCAAGCGGACGCCGTCGCCCGCGCTGATCCTGACCTACGCGGCCTTCGAGGGCATCTTCCTCGGCGTGATCAGCGAGATGTTCAACAGCCGCTGGAGCGGCGCGCCGTTCCAGGCGGTGGTCGGCACCATGGCCGTCACCGGCGCGATGCTGTTCGTGTACAAGCAGCGCTGGATCCGGGTCACCGCACGGTACGCCCGGATCGGTATGACCATCGCCCTCGCCTTCATCGGCGTGATGGCGGTGAACCTGCTCCTCGTCCTCTTCGGCGTCGCCGAGGACGGCGGCCTGCGCAGCTTCGGCACGCTGGGCGCGATCGTGAGCATCCTGGCCATCCTGATCGGCTGCTTCTTCCTGACCCTGAACTTCAAGGAGATCGAGGACGGCATCGCCTACGGCGCCCCGCGTCAGGAGTCCTGGCTCGCGGCCTTCGGTCTGACGGTGACGCTGGTCTGGATCTACCTGGAGATGCTGCGTCTGGTGGCGATCTTCAGCGGCGACGACTAGTCGGCCCGCCGCCCGGCCTCCGCGCCGGGTGACAGCCGCACGAAGGGCCCGCAGGCACTGGCGGGTTCTAGCGATCCTCGCAACACCCTGATCTTCAGGGAGTTGCGGGGATCGTGGATTTTGAGGGCTTGAAGGTGAGGTTCTTCGAGGCGCTGGACCGGGAGAACGGCAGT
>NZ_JBEZKP010000009.1:0-170835 GCF_040706335.1 Streptomyces sp. NPDC048389
CCCCGCCGGGGGCGGGCCCCCCGGTGTGGGGGGGGGGCCGGGTTTTTGGGGTGGGGGGTGTCCGGAAGTAAAGCGTCGCAACTCGCGCGCAGCGCGGTGAGGAAAGCCATTCCGGACACCCCCCTCCGGAGACCCCGCCCCCCGCCACCCACCACCAACACAGCCACCACAGCCCCGGCCCGGGCGCAGCACACCCACCCACCGGCACAGCCCCGCGGTCACGCCCACAGGGGCGCCACGCACCCGCCCACCGGACCAGCCCCGCGGTCACGCCCACCAGGGGCCCCACGCACCCGCCCACCGGCACAGCCCGACCGCAGCCACGCCCCACAGGGGCGCCACGCACCCACCGACCGCACCAACCCGACCGCAGCCACGCCCCCGGGACGACGGACCCGCCCCACAAGACCACGCCCCGCACGGGCGCGGCGCACCCGCCCACCGGACCCGCCCCGGGGACGACGGACCCGCCTGCCGGGCCGGCCCGGAGGGAGCGGTTACGCCGGCTCGGGGGTGACGTAATACGACGCGAACGCGGCCAGGACGTCCTCCTCGCCGATCCGGCCGTCGCCGTCCGTGTCCAGCGCCGCCCCGGCCGCCACCGCGACACTCTCGTCGACGCCCAGCGCGCGCAGCACACGCTCCACGGCCGCCGGGGTCACGCCCTGGTCGTCCACGTCGGCGAGCCTCATCACGGCGTGCACGAAGGGGCGGGCGATCTCACCGAACCGCTTCGGGTTGTCGCGCAGTCTCTTGACCGCGCTCGTCACGAACTCCCCACGGCTCACCCGCTGGTCGCCGTCCACGTCGGCGATGCCGGCCATACCCTGCCAGAACGCCTCCGCACCGCTGTACAGATCCTGCCCCTTGTCGGAGCGTGCGGTCACGGAGAACTCGGCGAGCAGCCTGGCCGCGGCCGAGCTGAAGTCCTCACGGTCGATGTAGCCATTGCCGTCCTGATCGAAAGCGGCGAAGCGGGACGCGATCTTCCGCTCGTACTCTGCGCTGTCCATGCGGGGAGCGTAAGGCCCCGGGAGCCGGGGTGGATACGCGGCCGGGCGATTGCACGGTGGCGACATCGGGGCGAAGGGCAGATGACGGGTGTGCAGCGGGGCGTACGGGGGCGCGCACACGGGGCGTGAGGGCGCGTGGAGTTGACGGGTGTCCGGGTCGGTGGCCGGGGCATCGGGGCGTCACGCCGTGAGTGGCTGCGCTCCGTCGTCGGTGGCCGAATCCGTGTCCGCGTAGACCTCGAAGAGCCGGCGCACACCGAGAGCGGCCAGGACCCGGTTGACGTGCGAGCCGTCCTCCGCGCCGCGGGCCGGCAGGATCAGCCGCAGCCTGCCCCGGCACGAGCGCATCAGACGCCGTGCGGCGATCAGCACGCCGACACCGCTGGAGTCGCAGAAGAACACCTCGGAGAGGTCGAGCACGACATCGTGGTGACCCGCCGCGACCGCGTCGTGCACCCGCTGGCGCACCACCGGCGACGACACGAGGTCGAGCTCTCCGCGCACATGCAGCACGGTCCACGAGCCCTGCCGGGTCTCGGCCACATCGAGCATCACGTCTGGACCCCTCCTCATGCCGGCCGCAGAAGGCCGGAAGCTGCCCTTCCACTGCCGCTTCCCGACCGGCCTTCACTGAAACGCGACATTCGTCACGGAGTGTTGCAGCGACTCCCGCGGGAGGTTCCCACCCGTCCTGGCCCTTATCATCCCGGAGCTCCGGGGGAGCACGGTTTGCCACAAAGGGACGCGCATTGTCCGCCCGGCGCACTACATTCGAATGAGCGACACGGACGAGGGCAGGGGCAGAGGCAGCAGGGGCAGAGCAGCAGCTTGGGGGCCGCATGGCTAAGGACGCACCACAGCGTTGGGACCGCAGGATGCAGCAGCGGCTGGCGCGTGGCGAGGCCGCGGCGCTCGGTGAGCTGTACGACAGGTTCGCCGCACTCGTTCACAGCCAGGCCCACCGCGTGCTCGAGGACGAGGAGGCCGCCGACCAGGTCACCCGCGAGGTGTTCGGGTACCTGTGGGAAAACCCGGACGCGTACGACCCCAAGCAGGGTTCCATGCGGTCCTGGGTGGCGAGGCTCACCAACAAACAGGCCGTGCACCGGCTGCGCCAGAGCGAGTCCGCGGCACTCGCGGAGGGCGGCGCGGGCACGACGGAGGAGTTGGAGCAGAAGGTACGCAGGGCGGCCGTCGCGGCCCGCGCCGACTACATCGTGACGTCCATGCCGGCGCCGCTGCGGGCCGCGCTGGAGCTGGCGTACTTCCAACGCAGGGACTACCGCCAGACCGCGGCCGACCTCGGCGTCACGGAGGACGAGGCGAGGCGGCGGCTGCGCCTGGGGCTGCAACTGCTGTCGACGGCGAACACCCGCGCCCTCGAGGGCTCGTCCCCACCCGGCTACGGGCGCGCCCTGTGAACGGGCCCCTGGACAGCGGCGGTGACGACGGCCGCGAGCACGACGGGGAGGAGCTACGCGGTGTGCCGCGCATACCGTCCCCGCGCGCGGCCGCGGACGACCTCCATCCGGACGCGTACCGCCCGAAGGAGCCGGCCCCGCCGAAGACGGCGGGGCCGCCCGAGACGACGAACGGAACGACGTCCGTGCCCGAGGCCGCACCGGACGACTGCACCCAGGGCACCGAGGGCACCGAGGGCACCGAGGGCACCGAGGGCACCGAGGGCACGGCACCGCACGGACCGTGCCCGGCAGAGGCGGACGACGCCGGCACACACCGGCCCGCGACACACCACGCCGAGACACCCCGGCCGGGGGCGGGCGGCGCGGCCGCCGTCCCGTCCCACAAGGTGCTGAAGTCGCTTCTCGGCGCCTGGGCGCTTGCCGCGTGCTCCGCCGAGGAGACCGCGGCCGTCGAGGAGCATCTCGGCGACTGCGCCCCCTGCGCCGACGAGGCCCTGCGGCTGCGGGACGCCGTCGGGCTGCTGCACACGGATCGCGATCTGGACCTCGACCCGATGCTGCGGTTCCGGGTGCTGGAGAACTGCCTGGGCCGGCGGCCTGCCCGTATCCCGGTGCCCGCGTGGGCCGATCCGTACGATGCGGAGACCGCCAGGCTCGACGCGCTGCTTCAGGACATCGGCGAGGCGGAGTGGCACGCGCCGGTGCGGCTCAAGTGGTTCGACGGCAAAGGGCAGGTGAGCCGCCGTACGACCGTGGCCGGTGTCATCGCGCATCTGCTGACCGTCGACGGCCTGGTCGCCGGTGCGCTCGGGCTCGACGACCCGCTGGGCCCGCACGCGCCGCTGCCGCCGACGGCGCGTACCGAGTTGTTCTGGGACACCGCGGAGCTCCCTCCCACCGGCGCGATCCGTGAGCCGTGGCGCGACCAGAGCCACACGCTCATCCGCACGGTGTCCTTCGCGGGCGGGGGTCTCGCCGACACGTCCGTGTCCTACGGGGCGTTCGCGATGCCGCTGCGTGACGCGCTGCTCGACCGGGCTTTCGAGTGCTGGATCCACGCGGACGACATCGCCGAGGCCGTGGACTATCCGTACGCGCCGCCGAGCGGCGCCCACCTCAACCGCATGATCGACCTGGCGGCCCGACTGCTGCCGGCGGCTCTCGCGGAGCGCAGGCGCGCGGGGCTCGCGGGGCCGCCGCGCCATCTGGTCGCGGCGGGCTCGCCCGGACGCTCGCTCCATCTTGAGGTCGAGGGCTCCGGCGGCGGCAGCTGGTACATCGCCCTGGACTCGCCGGCCGCCGTCGGCTGCCCGGACAAGTCGGTCGCCCAAGTGGCGTTGGACGGGGTCGAGTTCTGCAAGCTGGTGGCCGGGCACGTCTCCCCGGAGGACGCCGCCGCGGGTCAGGACGGCGACCGGGAGGCGATCCGCGACGTGCTGTTCGCGGTCGCCGCCCTGAGCCGCCTGTAACGGCCGTCGCCGGAGGGAAGGGGCTCAGGCGGTGCCGGCCCCGGGCATGCGCTGCGAGGGCGGTTCCCGGCGTCGGCGGACCGGTGAGAGGAAGACCGGCAGGAAGGCGGGGGCACTCGGCTCGGGGTTGCGCAGGACGTGCCGCGCGCCCTCCGCGATCTGCGCTCCCAGGCATCCGGCGGGCACCCGCGGCACGGCCGCGATCAGCACGGGACGGTGCCGCGGCCGGTCCTGGTCGGCGCGCACCGTACGGGGCGCGTGGTCCTCCACGCCCGTACGCACGTGGGCGAGTCGCCGGTCGGCGGCTGACCCGCGCCCGCCGGCGCGGCACGGGCGTCACTCGCCGCCGACGCTGAGGTTCGGGTTGCCGTCCGGGCCGTGCGGCTTCAGCTCGATCTGGATGGTGTGCGTGGTGTCGCGCGCAGCGGTGGCGCCGCCGCCGGCCGTCAGCACGCCGATCCGCAACTCGGCCCGTCCGCTGCCCTCCCGCCGCACCTGCACCGCGAACTCGAGGTGCACGCTCTCCACGCGGAACCGCAGATCCCTGTCCTCACCGGCCTGTTGGGCGCGCTCCAGCTCGTCCCGCACCTGCCCGATCACCTCGGCCAGTCCCACGACCGCGGTTTCGTCACGCTCAGCCATCGCGCACCCCGTCTCGCGTAGTTATCGTGAGCAGTATGAGGGAGCCGCTTCGCGCATCCAACTACTCTGCCCAGGAGGAAGGTTGGCGGGTACGTCTGCTGCGGGGCCCGGACCGGACGGGCAGGCCGCTCGGTGCCGGTGTGCTGCTCCCCGGCGGACTGGTGCTCACCTGCGCGCATGTGGTCCTTCTCCGCCCCGACTCCGCCGGTGTGCGCTCCCCGCTGGAGGAGGTGTACGCCGACGTGCCGCGCATGCCCGCGGTCGACGCGGCGCAGCCGCTGCGCGCCCGGCTGCTGAGGGAGTACCTCGTCATGCCGACGGGCCAGTACGGCGGCGATCTGGCGCTGCTCAAACTGGACCACGAACCGGCGGTCCCTCATGCCGTCCTGCACCGGCAGATCCCGGCACGCGGCGACATGGTCCACTTCACCGGTTATCCGGAGGACCTGCCCGGCGGCGAGCATCTGGACGCCCGGCTGATGGGCCGCGGCGGTCCGGCCCCGACGCCGGAGTGGGTGCAGCTCGACGCGCTGAACGCGCCCTACGTGGTGCGCCGCGGGTACAGCGGATGCGCGGTGGTGCACAGCCGCACGCGGCGCGTCATCGGCATCGTGGCGCACCAGTTCGGCACCCCGCAGGCGCGGGTGCGGCGGGACCACGCGTACATGATCCCGACCGAGACGGTGCTGAAGCATCTGCCGCTGGAGCGGCTGGGGCTGACGGTCACGGGCAAGCCGGCCGTCTCGCACGATGTCGCGGTCGCCCACGACAGGACCGCCTCCGGGCGCGTACCCGGACTGCACCGGCGGCTGACCCGGTGGCTCGACGGCGCGCCGGACACCGATCCGGTGGAGCCCGTGTTCGCCGGGGAGGGCGAGCACGACCTGCTGCACACGGTCAGGTCGGTGCTCACCCTCGCCGACCGCGAGCAGAGCCCGCCCGGGGAGCCTCGGTCCCGGACGAGCGGGACGAGCGCGGCGGACGGGGCGGACGGGGCGGGCGAACCGCGGGCGGGCACCATCGACATCGCGGTCGACGTGACGAATCGGACCGTGGCGGAGCTGGCCGGGGACACGGCGGACCGGATCGGCCTGGACCCACTGCCCGACGACTCGGACGACACCGACGGCACTGCGCATGCGCCCGGCGCCCGTACGGGCGTGCCCGACGACGGCGCCCGGCCCGACCGCGACCTGCTCGCCCGGATCGCGGCGCAGAGCCCGCCGCTGAGCGCGGCCTTCCTGTCCGTCGACCGGTCGGCCTCCACCGACGACGAGATGCTGCGGCTCCTCGCCGCGCTCCTCGCCCGCGGCCAGAGCCGGCTGCTGCTCGTCTTCAGCGACCCGCGCTCGCCGCTCCTCGCCCGGGTGCGCGCCGAGCTCCTCGGCGCCGACTGGGCCGCCCGCCGCATCGAGCGACTGGGCATCCGGGTGAGCCGGCTCGCCGAGACCGAGCAGCGGCTGCACGGGCTTTCCGGCCGGCGGCCCGCCGCTCTCGCGCCACGGCTTCGACGAACCCTCGAACAGCTCGGCCCCGACGGCCCCTTGAACAGCTCCCAGGACCAGCCGCACGCCCTGTTCCGCTGCGCCGTCGCCATCGAGGCCGCGCTGCTGGAGGCGGAGACCGCGGAGCAGGAGCTGCACGGTCCCTCCGGACCCCGTGAGTTCGTCGTCGGGCCGCCGGGCGACGGGCTGACCGACCTGCCCTCCGTCGCCGTGCGCGACCCGGAGGCCCTGGTCACCGAGCAGGCCGGGGACCGGCTGGCGGGCGGCGAGCGGCTGCACCAGCAGTACGAGGTGGTGGGGCCCATCGGCCAGGGCGGCCACGGCAAGGTGTATCTCGCCCGCGACCTGCTCCTGGAGAACCGGCCCGTCGCCCTCAAGGGCATCCTCGACCCGGGCGATCCGGCCGCCGTCCTCCAGGCCCACCAGGAACGGCTGCGGCTCGTCAGCCTCAACCACCCCTCGGTCATCCGGGTGGTGAACTACGCGCGCCACGAGCCGACGGCGGCCGAGTTCATCGTGATGGAGTTCGCCGACGGGGCGCCTCTGTCGTGGGTGGCGTCCAGGATCGCGCGAGGGGTCGAGCCGTTCGCGGGGCCGCGGGTACGGGAGTTCATCGTCGCGTACGGTCTGCTGGTCCTCGAGGCGTTCGACCATCTGCACCGGGAGGAGAAACTCGTCTACGGCGACCTGTCGCTGACCAACGTGCTCCACTGCGGCACCGGCATCAAGCTCATCGACGTCGCGGGCGTCCGCGAGCCCGGCGCGCCGGGACCGGTCAGCCACCGGCCGCCCGAGAGCGGGCCCACCGGCGGCATGACCACCGCGGGCGACCTGTACACGGTGGGCGCGGTCCTCGGGGAGCTGCTCGCCAAGGACCCGTCGCCGCCGTCCGACCTCGGTACCGAATCGCTGCGCCGGGCACTGGCCCGCGCCACGGCCACCGACCCGCGGCAGCGCTACGCCTCCGCGCGGGAGATGGCCGTCCAGCTCCGCGGTGTGCTGCGCGAACTGCGGTCGCTGCGACTGGACGAGGAGACGTTCGCGCCGTCCCCGCTCTTCGACTCCGCCGCGATCGCGCTCGACGGCCGGCTGGGCAGACCCCCGCCGCTCGAGCGCTGGCGGGCGGACGGCCCGGCCGACCGGCTCGGCGCGCATGTCCCGGAACCGGCGGAGGCGGCCGTGGCCCTGCCCGTGCCCAAGGCCGACGTGCAGGACCCCAACTGGAAGGAGCTGCAGCGCACCTCGCACGACGACCCGGCCGGTCTGCTGCAGCTCAGCGACGAGTGGCTGCCGTCGCCCGAGCTGCATCTGCTGCGCTGCCGGCTCCACCTGGAGCTCGCCGGCACCCGCCGCCACGGCCGCGACAAGGAACTGGTGACCGCCGCGGTGGAACTGGAGCGGGCCGGGCGGCTGCTCGGCGACCGGTCCGGCTACGACTGGCGTCTCGACTGGCACCAGGGCCTGACCCGGCTGGCGCACGGCCGGCTGCACCCGGCCCTGCACCGCTTCGACGCGGTGTACTCGGCGATACCCGGCGAGTACGCGCCCAAGCTGGCGCTCGGCTACTGCCACGAGAAGCTCGCCGACGAGTGGCGGACCGGCGAACGGGCCGGCGAGCCCGGGGCTCCGGCGGCGAGAGAGGCGCACGAGGAGCAGGCCATGCTCTTCTACGACGCGGTGTGGCGGCGCAACCATGCCCTGGGTGCGGCCGCCTTCGGACTGGCCCGTATCCATCTCGCCCGGCACAGCCCGGACCGGGCTCTGGCCTCCCTCGACGGCGTCCCGCCGGACTCCCGGCACCGCACGGCCGCGCGTACGGCGATGGTCCGCATCCACGCCGGCACGCCCACGGTGGCCTCCGCGATCCGCGCCCACGCGGCGCTGCACCGGCTGGCCGGCCACGAGGGGCTGACGGACCGGCAGGCACAGGAACGGCTCACCGCGGAGCTGCAGGAGCAACTGCTGGAGCTGGTACGGGCGCAGGGCCCCGACGTGCTCGGGCGGCTGCGCGCCGCGCTGCCGGCGGCGGTGCCGGTGCCGTCGTCCGAACGGGAACTGCGCGAGCAGTTGTCGACGAGTTGTCGTCAACTGGCGAAGCAGGTGCCGCGCACGGACCGCGCGGAGGGCGCGGCGCTGGCGGAGGCGCTGCTGGACAAGGCGTACAGCACGCGGCCGTTGGGCCTGCGGCACGCCAGGCCGCGGACGGGTGGCGCGGCGTGGCCGTGGCGGTTGCGGCCCGCCTCCCGCCGATGACCGCCTGCGGCGGGGAGGGGGTCGGATGAGAGGCGAGGAGTGGGTCATGGCGCTGGGGCGGCGGGTGGCCGCGGCGGGCCCCGAGCTGTGGGCGCGAGCCGTCGGCCGCGGCCCGCGAGGCCGGCGGCCGACGGCCGCGTTCCTGCGGCGCCGCATGCTCGTGCTGCCCGCTCTCGCGTTCGTCGCGCTCTCCCTGTGCGCCACCGCGTACGCCGACGTGCACGACCGCTCCGAGCGGCTGCGCCACCGCTGCGTTCCGGCCCTCGAGGGGCTGGCGCACGCGCGGACGGCGTTGGGACTGGCGCAGGCGCAGGCCGAGTTGCGGCTGCTGACGGCCGCGCAGGCGGGACAGGTCGAGTTGGGTGAGACGTACCGCTCCCGGTTGACGGAGGCGTCGCAGAGCCTCAACCGGGTCGCCCTGACGGGCGCCCTGAGCCGGGGGCAGGAACAGGAGCTGCGGGTGGTGTCCGGGCTGGTCGTCGCGTACGGGGACAAGATCGCCTGGGCGGACCGCAACCGGGCCAGCGACGTGCTGCGCGAGGCCGGTGTCGCGTACGCGGCCGACCTGCTCGACGGCCCCTCGGACACGGACACGGGCACGAGCGGACGGGAGCAGGAGCCGACCGCCGTGCTGGACCGGATCGAGGGGCTGGAGAGCCAGTTGCGGCAGGAGACGGCCGACCTGGCGGCCTGGAGCCCGTTGACGCTCACCGCCGCCGCGGCCGCCGCTCTGACGACCGCGCTGTTCGGTTTCCTGACCGTCGGCACGGCGGTGTTCCTGCGGGACCGGCTGCGGCTGGTGAGTGTGCAGTTGGCGGTCGGCGCGCTGCCGGTGCTGCTCACGCCGGTGCTGCTGGCCGTCGGCGGGGCGCAGGAGCAGGGCGGGCAGCGGGGCGCGCGTACGGCTGTGGCCGGCCTGGCGGACGTCGGCGCGGTCCGGGCCGCGCCGCGGGCGATCGAGAAGGCGACGGACACGGCGTACGACCGGATCAGCGAGGCGGACCCGGACGGATGGGCGCTCACGGCGGGGATCGTCGTACCGGCCGCCGGGGTCGGCGCGCTGGCCTGCGGGGTGACGCTCTACCTCTACGGCAGGCCGTATCCGGCCGCGCGCACCGCACGGAGACGGAAGTACACGGAGGCGTGAGGGACTCGTGACGAGACGCAGGGGACGCGGCAGACGCAGAGGTCTGCGGGTGCTGCTGGCGGGGTGCCTGATCGCCGTGGCGTCGGCGGCGGCCGGCTGCGGCGGTCGGCCCGGGGAGCGCACGCTGGTCGTGCTCGGTCCGTGGACGGACGGGGAGGAGGCGGCGTTCGTCGACGCGCTGGACGCCATCGGGCGGCAGACCGGTCACCGTTACGTCTACAGGGGCACCCGTTCGCTGCGTGAGACTCTCGTCGCCCAGCTCCAGGCGGGTGCGCCGCCGGACGTGGCGATCCTCAACAGCCCCGGTGAACTCGCGGAGTACGCGCGGGCCGGTGACCTGCGTCCGCTGCCGGAACGGGTGGTGGGCGCGGCCGTTCCGCCGTGGGCGCCGACGGTCACGGTCCAGGGGGCGGACGGCGAGGCTCGGGCCCGCGCCTACTGGGCGCCGATCCGGGTGGATCTCAAGTCGCTGGTGTGGAGCCGGGCGGACGTGGCGGACACCGAGCCCGTGTGGTGCGTGGGCCTCGGATCCGGCGCGACCTCCGGGTGGCCGGGCACCGACTGGCTGGAGGACCTGATCCTGCAGCGAAAGAGCGCGGCCGCGTACGAGGACTGGGCGACGGGGCGTATGCCGTGGGAGGAGACGCGCACGCTGTGGGAGGAGTGGGGGCGGATGCTCACCGCGGGCGGCCGCACGCCGGGCGCGCAGGAGCTGGCGGACTTCCAGCTGCTCGACGACGGCCGTCTCGGGCTGCTGAACCGCGGCGACTGCACCCACGAGCACCAGGGCTCGTTCATCCGCAGGCACTACGGCGACGACGTGCGGCCGACGCCGACGGCCCGCTATCTGGACGGGGTGCGGACGCCGGCGGAGGGCGGCGAGAACGCCTTCGAGGTGTCCGGCGACATGGCCGCGGTGTTCCGGGAGAGCGCCGCGGCGTGGGACCTGCTCGACCGGCTCACCTCCCAGGAGGCCCGCAGGAACTGGGCGGACGCGGCGCTCCCCGGTGAGCGGCCGTTCTTCCCCGGCCACGCGGTGTCCGCCGTACCGGCGTCGGGGGCCACCGCGGCGGTGCAGCGGCTGTTCGACACGGCCGGCCGGATCTGCTTCGACGCCTCGGACGCGATGCCGCCGACGCTGCGCGACGCGTTCCACCGGGCGGTGCTGGAGTTCGTGGGCGACCCGCGTGACGAGGCGCTGCTGGACCGTCTGCTCGGGCAGCTGGAGGCGGAGCGGCTGCTGCAGATCCAGGAGAGGACGTTCGTGCTGGACGACCTGTGCGACAACCCGGTCGCCGAGTAGAGGCGCCTGCCTGCCGGGAACGGCGGCGCGTCAGGCGAAGACGACCGTACGGCGGCCGTTGAGCAGGATGCGGTGCTCCGCGTGCCACTTCACCGCGCGCGCCAGCGCCTGGCACTCCACGTCGCGGCCGACCGCCACCAGTTGCTCGGGCGTGACCTCGTGGCCGACCCGCTCGACCTCCTGCTCGATGATCGGGCCCTCGTCGAGGTCGGCCGTCACGTAGTGCGCGGTCGCGCCGATCAGCTTCACGCCGCGGGCGTGCGCCTGGTGGTACGGCTTGGCGCCCTTGAAGCTCGGCAGGAAGGAGTGGTGGATGTTGATGATCCGGCCGCTGAGCTGCTTGCAGAGGTCGTCGGAGAGCACCTGCATGTAGCGGGCGAGGACGACCAGCTCCGCGTTCTCGTCGTGCACCAGCTCCAGCAGCCGGGCCTCGGCCGCCGCCTTGGTGTCCTTGGTGACCGGAATGTGGTGGAACGGAATGTCGTACGAGGAGACGAGTTCCGCGAAGTCCGTGTGGTTGGACACGACGGCCGCGATCTCGACGGGCAGGGCGCCGGTGCGTGACCGGAAGAGCAGGTCGTTCAGGCAGTGCCCGAACTTGCTGACCATCAGGATGATCCGCATCCGCTCCTCGGCGTGATGGATCTGCCAGTCCATCTGGAAGGAGTCGCCGACGGCGGCGAAGCTGGCCCGCAGCTTGTCCACCGTGACGGGGGCCTCCGCGGAGAAGTGGACCCGCATGAAGAACAGACCGGTGTCCCTGTCACCGAACTGGCGGCTGTCCTCGATGTTGCAGCCGGTGATGAACAGGTAGCTCGACACGGCGTGCACGATGCCCTGTTTGTCCGGGCAGGAGAGCGTCAGGACGTACTGGTCGGTCATCCTCGTAGCCTGCCACATCCCGCGGGCGGGCCCGGCACACGTCCGTCAGGCGGACCGCGTCATGGTCCGCAGCACGTCGATGGAGCGCGGCGGGGTGTCGGGGTCCTCCCCGTCGCTCGTGGCCATCCGGACGTGGGCGTCGCGCGCCGCCCGTACGGCCTCCGGCCAGCCGGGGTGCTCCAGATACGCGGAGACCGGGGCGTCCGCGCCTATCTGGTGCATGATCCGCAGCACACGGAGCACGGCGACGTCCACGAGGGCGGCCTCGTCGGCGTCCCGGAAGATCGTCCCGACGTATTTCTCGGCGGACCAGTTGTCCAGCCAGGTGTCCTCGACCAGGCGGTACACGGCATCCGTGACGTCACCGTATCCCTCGCGCCCGGCCAGCCAGCACTCCTGGTGGAACACGGGGTCGGAAAGCATGTGCAGCGCCGAACGCACGTTGCTGCGCCAGCGCCACCAGGGCATGTCGTTGAGCGGCATGCCGCCCATGGTGGACGAGCGACGGCCGCGACGGGAAGGGTTGTCCGAACCTTGCTGCACGCCTTCGATCGTACGTTCCCCTTTCGATCAACCGGACCCACCCCGGTAATTCATCTCGCCGTCACCCAGCGTTGCACCATGCTCACTGTGCCGTTACCTGGGGGCGGAAGCGTGCACAGTCATGACCGGTAGGCGACGCTCCTCCTCCCCTCGCCCCTTCAAGACCTTCTCAGTCCGTACGGCGTGTACGGCGGCGGTGGCGGCCGGGGCGTCGCTCATCGCCGGATGTGGCGTACTCCCTGGAGGCCCGGGGGGCTCCAGGGAACCCGTCACCGTCATGACCTTCGCCCCGCAGAACACCGCAGCGACCAACATGCCCGGCATGCCGGCGATGGCCGAGGCATACGCCCGCTGGGCAGCGGCCCGAGGCGGCATCGACGGCCACGAGCTGCGCGTCATCACCTGCAACGAGCAGAACACCCCCAAGGGTGCGGCGACATGCGCCCGCCAGGCCGTCGACAAGGGCGCCGTCGCGGTGGTCGGCTCCTACAGCCAGTACGGCGACGCCTTCATGGCGCCGCTGGAGGCGGCGGGCATCCCCTTCATCGGCGGATTCGGCATCTCCGACGAGGAGTTCACCAGCTACCTGTCCTACCCGGTCAACGGCGGCCAGGCCGCCCTGCTCGCCGGGAACGGCGAGCAGCTGGCGGACGTCTGCGACAAGGTCGCGCTGGTACGGCCGGACAGCCTCGCCGGCGACGACCTGCCCGACCTCCTCAACGCCGGCCTGGCCCGCAGCAAGGCACGCGGTTCTGCGGACATCCTCGCCGCCGACAACGCCACCGGCTACTCCGACGAGGCACGGCGGGCACGCGAGCGGGCGGCGGACGCGGCCCGGACCGAGGACGGAACCGACGGCGGCCGGCCGGGCTGCGTCACGGCCGCGCTCGGCGACCGTACGGAGACCTTCTTCGACTCGTACCGGCGGCTGCCGGACGACGGCCGGGACATCCGGATCTCGTCGGTCATGGGCAGCGTCGGCCAGCCCCTCATCGACAGCACCGGCGGCCGCAACGGCCTCTACGAGGGCGCCTACGTCACGGGCTGGTACCCGGACGCGGCCGACGCCCGCTGGGACCGGATGCGCGACGTCATCCGCACCCACGCCTTCGGCGACAACGATCTGGACCCGTCGGACGCCGGCGTGCAGACGACATGGATCGCGTACACCGTCCTGGACCGGGTCGTCCGGGCGATCGACAGCGGCAGCATCACCCCCGGCAAGATCTCGCACGCCCTGGACCAGGGGCTGAAGGTGTCGACCGACGGTCTGACACCGGACCTGCGATGGGGTTACGAGGACATGCTCGGCGCCGCCCGCTACCCCCGGATGGTCAACAGCAGCGTGACGTTCCAAGTGGTGCGTGACGGGCGCCTGGTGACGCAGCGCCAGGAGTTCGTGGACGTCGGTCCGACGCTGCTGGAGGCGTCGTAGCCCGGCGAGGCCCGACGGCCCCGGCCTGCCGCCGCCCCCGGTCCGGAAGTCTCCGGCCGGGGGCGCTCCGTTCGTCTCAGAGCTGACGGCTGCTGCGCTCGGTGAGGCCGTACGTGCGGGCGATCGAGTTCCACAGCTTCGACGCCTCGGTCTTGGCCGTCGTCGCCTCACCGCTCGCCGTGTTGCCCATGGCCGTCTGCCTGGTGACGCGCGCCTTGCCGCCCTTGCAGCCCTTCTTGCCCTTGACCTGCCCCGCCCACGCCGCGTAGTGGTCGTCGGCCGCCGCCGACGCCTGCCACGCCTTGGTCAGCGACGCGGTCAGCGCGGCGTTGTCAGGCAGCTTGTCCACCGACAGGCCGCTCAGCCGGGTCACCAGCTCGCGCCGTTGCTGCGCGGCGCCCTTCAGATCCGCGGCGGCCTGGTCCAGGTTCTTGCACACCTTGATGTTCTGCACCGAGCGCACGACCGCGTCGCGGCTGTTGTTGCTGTCCGCGAGGAGCTTGTCGAGCTCCTTGGCCTGCGGCTCGGCCGGATCGGCGGCCGAAGGAGAGGGGCTCGCCTCGCCGGGCGTCGGGGACTCGGCCGCGACAATCTTGTCGGGGGTGGGCTCCTTGTCGCCCTCGCCGCCGAACATCACGGCGCCGACGCCGAGTCCGAGCACGGCACACCCGATGACGAGCGCGGCGACCACCGGCGCGGCGGACCGGCGGCGCGGCTCGGGGTCGTACTGCGGCTCGTACCGGCCCGGCGGCTGGTGCGGCGGCCGGGCCGCCTGCCGGTGGGCGGGCGGCGGCTCCTCGAAGCGGGGCATCTGCTGGGTGGCGTCGGCCGGTTCGGCGGCGCCGGGGCCCTCCGAGCGGAAGAGGCTGTCGAACTCGGCGGGCGGCCGGCGGTCCCCGGGAGCCCCGGGCCGCACACCGAACGGCACCCCGGCGGGGGCGGACGGCACGGGCGCGATGTACTGCGTGGCGTCCGCTTCGGTGCCCTGGGGGGCGCTCTGCGGGCTCTGCGGGCTCTGCGGCCCGCGGGCGTCGAGTCGCCCCGTACCGAGGAAGGTCGTCGACTCCGCGGGCATCTCGGGCGGCAGCGCACCGGGCCCGACGGGCGCGATGTACTGCGTGGCGTCGGCGTCGGCCATGGGCGCGGCGCCGGCCGGGGCGTTCGCCGCCTGTGGCGCCGCCTGGGGAACCGCCTGGGGAACCGCCTGGGGCGGAAGCCCGCCGGTGGGCGCACCCGTCGCCGGGTACTGCCCGTGCGGAGCGGCGCCGTACTGCGCGGCCTGCGGGTACCCCTCCTGCGGCGGCGGGGCGGGGGACGCGAACTGACCCTGGGCGACCGCACCGTGCGGCGCTCCCGGCCCGTATCCGCCCTGCGTGGCAAGGTCCTGGGACGCGTGCGGCGACTGGGCGCCGGGCTGCGGGGCGGCGTGGCCGCCGTGCGGGGCGTACCCGGCGGGCGCGGGCTGCTGCTGCGCGGCATAGGGGTCCGGCTGTGCGGGGTAGCCGTAGCCACCGGCCTGCGCCGGGCCGCCCGGGTAACCGTAGCCGGCGGCCTGCGCCGGGCCGCCCGGGTAACCGTAGCCACCGGCCTGCGCCGGGCCGCCCGGGTATCCGTAGCCGGCGGCCTGCGCCGGAGCGCCGGGGTGGCCGTGGCCCTGTGGTGCCTCGGCGCCGCCCTGCGCGGGCGGCGGGCCGGGGTAGCCGTACCCGGGTGCCGCCTGCGGCGGCTGCGGCGGCTGCGGCGGCGGCTGAGGACCCCACGGCGCGCCCCACGGCTGTCCACCCGCAGGAGCGGGCTGCACGCCCGGGGTGCCCGGTATGAGGGGGTCGCTTCCGTCGGCGGGCAGCACGACGCCTTCGTGCGCGGGCCGCGCGGCCGGCGGCCGCTGCTCGTCACCCTGTCCGCTGTGCGTCACCGGGACTCCTACGTGTGGACCTGCTTCGATCGTCGGCTCACGCTACCGGGTGCCCACAGCGGTCCGCACACACGTGCCGGAGCGGTGACACGACGGGGACACAACTCGCCGCAGCCGTCCGGTGGAAAGCCCTTGTGCCACTGCCTCCCCCGACGGCTCCGGCCGCGTACGCGGCCGGCGGTCAGGCCGCCGCACGCAGTTCGAGCCGCGCCGCGAACTCCCGGACGGAGGGCTCCTGCGCGTGCGGCTCCAGCCGCAGTTGAAGGCCGTCGAGGTACTCCGCGCCCCTGCTGGAGCGCAGTGTGTCCAGCAGTTCCACCGCCCGCGTGCCGGTGTGGCACGCCTGCTCCACCTCGCGCTGCTGCACCTGCGCCGACGCCAGCAGGACCAGGCCGATCGCCCGGCGGCGGACCCGGGACTCGGGCAGGGCCTCCAGCGCGTCCACCGCGTACCGCGCAGCGGTCTCCGCGCGGCCGAGGTCTCGGTAGCAGTGGGCCAGTTCGTCGGCGAGGTAGGCCCCGTCGAAGTGGGCGATCCAGTCCGGGTCGTCCCCCGTGTCCGGCTCGGCCCGCTCCAGTGCGGCGAGCGCCCTGGCCGCCACCTCGTCGCAGGTGCGGCCGTCCCCCAGCAGGGCGTGGCCGCGTGCCTCCGCCGCGAGGAACATGGCCTGCGCCCGGGGGGTGACCCGCCCCCGGGCGCCTTCCTGGGCGGCCCTGGCGAGTTGGGCGATCTCCCGCGGGTTGCCCAACTCGGCGGCCAGGTGGCTCATGGAGGCGGCCAGCACGTAGCCGCCGTACGCCCGGTCTCCTGCGGCCTGGGCGAGGCGCAGCGCCTGGATGTAGTAGCGCTGGGCGAGCCCCGGCTGGCCGGTGTCCACCGCCATGTAGCCGGCGAGCTCGGTCAGCCGCGCCACGGCGGCGAACAGGTCCCGGCCCACGGCCTCCCGGTACGAGCCGGACAGCAGCCCGGAGACCACGCTGTTCAGATAGTGGACGACGACGGGCCGCACATGGCCGCTCCCGAAGCGGTGGTCCATATCGGTCAGCGCCGCGGTCATCGAGCGGACCGCCGCGACGTCCGGGGGCCCGACCCGCGCCCCGGCGTGCCGCGCCACCTGCGCGTCCGCGCCGGTGATCAGCCAGTCGCGGCTCGGTTCGACGAGGGCGGAGGCGGCTACCGCGGAGCCGGACAGGAAGTCGCGGCGGCCGACGTCGCTGCGCCACAGTTCGCAGACCTGCTCGATCGCGCCGGGGACCGTCTGTGAGAACTGCAGGCCGACGCCGGTGGCGAGGTTCTTCCCGTTGGCCATGCCGATCTCGTCGATCGTGACGGTGCGGCCGAGTTTGCGGCCCAGCGCCTCCGCGATGATGCCCGGCGCCCGGCCGCGCGGCTGCTGGCCGCGCAGCCAGCGGGCCACGGAGGTCTTGTCGTAGCGCAGGTCGAGGCCGCGCTCCGTGCCGACCACGTTGACCCGCCGGGCCAGCCCGGCGTTCGAGCATCCGGCTTCCTGGATGAGTGCCTGCAGTCGTTCGTTCGGCTGGCGGACGGCGAGCGGCCTGGCTGCCATGAACTACCCCCTGGTGCCGCGTTGATCAATGCGTTGATCAATGCCCGGCTGGTATTCGGAGAATGCAGAATTGGTCGGGTTGATTCCTTTTGCCGCCGCGTGCCCCCGTCGCTTCCCCGTCCGCGGGCGTCCCGCACTGCCTACCCGCCCCCGCGGCCCGCGGCCCGTGCGCGCCCCCGGGCATGCACCCGTGCGCCCCACGTGCGGGATCGATGCTCCACCCCCCACCGCATCACGCCCCGTAACCCGAGGTTGCGGCGGTAGTTGAGTGTGTCGTGGAAGAGACCATGGGAGTCACCGAAGCCGCACAGATCCCCCAGCAGCGAGGCGAGCAGCTACTGGACAACGCCGTGCGGTACGCGGAAGAGCGGCACTGGGACGTGTTCCCCGGCACCTGGCTGGAGGCGGTCGAGGGGAAGCAGCGCTGCTCGTGCGGCGACCTCGGCTGCCCCCTGCCGGGCGCCCACGCGTCCCGGCCGGACTGGGCGAACCAGGCGACCGGCAGCGCGAATGCCGCACGGCGGCTGTGGTCGAAGCAGCCGACGGCCTCGATCCTGTTGCCGACCGGCCGCACCTTCGACGCCATCGAGGTCTCGGAGTCGGCCGGTTTCCTGGCCCTGGCCCGTATGGAACGGATGGACCTCCCGCTCGGTCCGGTGACCTGCACCCCGGACCGCCGGATGCTCTTCTTCGTGCTGCCGGGCGCCGCCCTCAAGGCCCCCGACCTGATCAGGAAGCTGGGCTGGGCCCCGAGTTCCCTCGATCTGATCGCACGCGGCGAGGGCCACTACGTCGCCGCCCCGCCGACGAGGATCGGCGGCCACGGCGCCGTGCAATGGGCCCGCCGCCCCACCCCCGCCAACCGCTGGCTCCCGGACGCCGACGAGTTGATCAGCCCGCTCGCGTACGCGTGTGCCAGGGAAGCGGCTGCTGCGCGGGTGCGCGAGGGTTAGCACGGAGCCCCGGCGAGCAGGCACCGGAGCCCAAGCACCGGCGGGCAGGAGCCGCGTGATCACCGGCGGGCAGGCCCACGCCTGGGGGCGGTGCCGTATTCGCCGGCGCCACAATTCGAACGCGTCCGTAGGGTGGACCCGGACATCGGTGCCGCACGGCACCCACGGGGACTTCGAAAGGCGCGAGGACACATGCCGAACGGGACGGTCGACCAGGCGGGCGGAGCGCGTACGGCGCCGCCCGCCGTACACGTCGAGGGGCTGTGGAAGCGGTTCGGCGAGCAGATCGCCGTCGCCGGGATCGATCTGGCACTGCCCGCGGGCAGCTTCATCGGCCTCGTCGGGCCGAACGGCGCGGGCAAGACGACCACCCTGTCGATGGTGACCGGCCTGCTCCGACCCGACCAGGGCCGGGTGCTGGTCGCCGGGCACGACGTATGGCGCGACCCCGTGGAGGTCAAGTCGCGGATCGGTGTGCTGCCGGAGGGGCTGCGGCTCTTCGAACGGCTGTCGGGGCGTGAACTGCTCTCCTACAACGGCCGGTTGCGCGGCCTGCCGGGCGACGAGGTCGACAAGCGGGCCGGACAGCTGCTGGACGTACTGGACCTCGCGGGGGCGCAGCACAAACTGGTCGTCGACTACTCGACCGGTATGCGCAAGAAGATCGGTCTGGCCGCCGCGCTGCTGCACAACCCGGAAGTGCTCTTCCTGGACGAGCCGTTCGAGGGCGTGGACCCGGTGTCCGCGCAGACGATTCGCGGGGTGCTCGAGCGGTACACCTCCTCCGGGGCGACCGTCGTCTTCTCCAGCCATGTGATGGAGCTGGTGGAGTCGCTGTGCGACTGGGTCGCGGTGATGGCCGCGGGCACGATCCGCGCGCAGGGCCCGCTGGCCGAGGTCCGCGGCGACGCGCCGTCGCTCCAGGCCGCGTTCCTGGAACTGGTCGGCGCGCAGGGCCGGGACACCGGGGAGTCGCTGGACTGGCTCGGTGGCGGTGCCCGGTGAACACGGCGTCCCTGACCTCCGTCTTCGTACGGCTGAAGCTGTCGATGCTGCGCAACGGGCTGCGGCAGTCGTCGACCCGTACCGCCGTGTTCGTGACCTCCTTGGTGCTGGTGCTGCTGGTCTCCGCGTTCCTGCTGCTGGGTCTGGTGGTGCTGCGCGGCAACGAGCACGCGATGTCGCTCGTCGTGCTTCTCACGGGCCTGCTGGCGCTCGGCTGGGCGGTGCTGCCCCTGTTCTTCCCGAGCGGCGACGAGACACTGGACCCGACGCGCCTGGTCATGCTGCCGCTGCGCCCGGCGCCGCTGGTGACCGCGCTGCTCGTCGCGTCGCTGGTCGGCATCGGCCCGCTGTTCACCCTCTGCGTGGTCGTGGGTTCCGCCGTCGCGCTCTCGCACGGCGTCGCCGCCCTGCTCGTGTCCGTCGCCGCCGTGCCGCTCACGCTGCTGGTCTGCCTGGCGCTGGCCCGCACCGTCGCGGCCGCCAACATCAGGCTGCTCACCTCCCGCAGGGGCCGCGACCTGGCGGTGCTCAGCGGCCTGCTGATCGCGGTGGGCATCCAGTTCGTGAACTTCGGCGTGCAGCGCCTCGGTGACGCGGGCGGCCTCGCCGCGCTGGACCCGGCGGCGGCGGTCGTACGGTGGATCCCGCCGGCGTCCGCGATCGGCGCCGTGGACTCCGCGAGCGACGGCGCGTACGGCACGGCACTGGCCCAACTCGCCCTGTCGGGCCTGGCGCTGGCACTGCTGCTGCGGTGGTGGCGGCAGAGCCTGACGAAGCTGATGACGGCCCCGGACGGTTCGACGCTCGCCGCGGCGTCGGAGCCGACCCGCAAGCCCTCGGCCTCGGGCCGGCTGCACGGGATGCTGCCTGCGGGCCGCACGGGGACGGTGATGCAGCGCTACTTCCTCTACATCTGGCGCGACCCCAAGACGAAGGGCGCCTGGGTGTCGTCCCTGGCGATCGGCCTGATCGTGCCGATCTTCAACGCGCTGCAGGGCACCGGCTCGATCTATTTCGCGTGCTTCGCCGCCGGAATGCTCGGCTTCCTGATGTACAACCAGTTCGGCCAGGACACCTCGGCCTTCTGGATGGTGTCCCTGACGATCTCCTCCACGCGCGACGCGTACGAGGAACTACGGGCGCGCGCCATGGCCATGCTCGTCATCACCGTCCCGTACATGGCGCTGGTGTCGGTGCTCACCGCCGCGACGCTCGGCCGGTGGCACGATCTTCCGGAGGTGCTGGGCCTGTCGTTCGCCCTGCTCGGCGCGATGCTGGCGACGGGCGCGCTGTCGTCGGCCCGCTTCCCCTACTCGATCCCGCAGGACAGCGCGTACAAGAACGTGGCACCGGGGCAGGCCGGTCTCGCATGGCTGTCGATCCTCGGCGGCATGGTCGCGGCGGCTCTGCTGTGCGCCCCGGTGATCATCCTCACGATCCTGCTGAGCGCCTCCGCCGGGCCGGACACCGGAACCCGGTGGCTGCTGCTCCCCGTAGGCACGGCCTACGGCGCGCTGCTCGCATGGGCGGGCGTCCGGTTCGCGGCACCGCAGACGGCGAGGCGCCTGCCGGAGATCCTGACGGCGGTCAGCAAGGGGTGACGGGGCAGGCGGGGAGGTGCACCGGCGCTGAAGTAGCGTCATGCCCATGTCGACACCGCAGAATCCGTACGGGCAGCAGCCGAATCCCTACGGCCGGACGCAGTACCCGCAGCAGCAGCCGTATCCGCAGCAACCTGGGTACGCGCAGTACCCGCAGCAACCGGGGTACGCGCAGTATCCGCAGCAGGCCGGTCACCCGCAGGCCGGTCATCCGCAGCCCGCTTACGGGCAGCAACCGCACCCGGCGGCAAACGGATGGGGCGGGCCGTCGCCGTACGGTCCGCCTCCCGTGCCGCCGAAGAAGAGCCGCACGGGGCTGATCATCGGCCTGTCGCTCGGGGCGGTGCCGTTGATCCTGCTCTTCGCCTGGTTCGGCAACAACGTCGATCTGCGCTCGGACCGGGCGGGCGGCGGCAGCGGCTTCCCGGCGGCCGAGTACGGACTGACGGCGCCGAAGACGCTGCTCGACGGTACGTACGAGCTCGCCGACGACCAGTCCGCCCGGCGGCAGGAGCAACTCGAGTCCTCCCCCGTCGACGAGTCCACCATCCGGGACCCGCAGGCCACGGTGGCCCAGTACACGTCCGTGTCAGAGGGCGGCGTCCTCGTCATCTCCGGTATGCACGGGCGGATCAAGGACCCTGCCACGGCCCGCGAGAAGATCCTCGACGGCGCCGCCACGGCCGAGGGCGCCACGCTCTCCGTACCGGCGAAGGACTTCACCCCGGCAGGCTCCGAGGTCACGATCACCTGTCAGGTCGTGACCATGGCCCAGGACGGCGGCGGCACCACCCCGCTCCCCATCTGCGCCTGGGCCGACGACAACACGAACGCGTCGGTGAGCGTGATCACGGCCGCCGGCGCGACGCAGTCCCCGGAGAAGATCGACCTGGCGGCCGCGGCGGAGACCACGGCGAAGGTGCGCGAGGAGACCCGCGAGCCGCTCGGCTGAGGCCCCCGCGGGCCCGCTGCCGGGAGGCCCTGCCCGCGGAATACGCTCGCAGACGCCGGCGGGCGGGCGACGTCATGGTGTCAACACCCCCTCCAGGAAAGGCTCGATCGCCGTGCGCCAGCCGGACGGGCAGTCGTAGTGAACCAGGTGGCCGGCGTCGGACACCTCGCCGTACTGGCCGCGGGGCAGCACACGGACCATCTCCTGGGCCTCGGCCCGGCCCAGTTCGCCGTCGAGGCCGCGGACGACCAGGGTGGGGCAGCGGACCTGGGCGAGCTCCTCCCAGTGGGCGTCGTGGACCCAGGTCTCACGCGACACGAGCATCTGGCGGCGGGAGAACACCGGGCGCCAGCCGTCCGCCCGCTCCGCCATGATCTCGGCGAAGAACTCGCCGCGGGCCGGGTTCGGCCGCTCGACCCGGGGGTCGTCCTCGCCGAACCACTTGCGGACGTCCGCCAGGGTGGCGAAGGGTACGGGCCAGGAGCGGAACCATGCCTCCCACTCCCGCTGCGTCGCGGCACCGAGCGCCGAGGCCCGCATGTCGCAGATGATCAGCGCCTGGACCAGGTCGGGTCGCTTCGCGGCCAGTTGCCACGCGGTGAGGGCGCCCATCGCGTGGCCGATCAGCGTCACCGGCGCGAGGCCGAGTTGCTCGACCGCCGCCTCGGCGTCCGCCACGTACGCCTCGCGGGTGTACGGCCCGTCCGCCGGCTTGTCGCTCCGGCCGTGGCCCCGCTGGTCGAGCGCCACCGCGCGATGGCGCTCACTGAGCCACCGGGCGGTGGACGCCCAGTGGGAGGCACGGCCCATCAGGCCGTGGAGCAATAAGACCCCCGGGGCGTGCTCGCCCTCGCCGCGGCCCTTGGGCGGGTCCGCGAACTCCCAGGCAGCCAGGCGTACGCCACCTGTTCCGGTCACGTCGATGCGTCGCACCATCGGTCCTGGCACCCCCACTTCTCCCCCGAGTCGGACTGGCTCGTCGCGAGCCCCGTGTCGAACCCTGCCAGACTATCGAACTTGTATTCGAGAACGCGGTTCTGCCACGCAACACCCCTCGTTCGAGTGACCCCTGACAGGGGTTGACCGGCGCCACCGAGGGGAGATCTTCTGCGGGAGGCGGGCCGCTCGGGGAAACAGGCCCGTGGGGATCGACCCTGGGAGCTCGGGGCTCCGGGTCAGCACAGGGGAGGACAGGTCCCGGCGCCTTCGGGCGCCGGGACTCCTTCGCGTCCGGGGGGCCATACCTACCAACCGGAGCGACGCGGGACAGGACGCGGGACAGAGAGGACCGTGTCGGCGCCCGTGTCCGCTTCCGTACCGGCGTTCCCACGCGCTCTCGCAGGAGCTGCCGGACCGGCCCGGGCGCCGGTTCACACGCGGGGCGTACGACGGGCGCATCACCGTGATTCCCTCCCCTGCCCTCGGTGGGGTCCCCACCCCCGGGCCGTGGCCATATGCCTCAGCCACAGAGTGGCACGCGATTCGCCCGGCCGCTGCCATTCCGGACGGAAAGCGGTTCCGCATGCCCGTAACGCGGCACCGAACACGGTCCGGAACGCGCCGCACCGGGAACGCGCGCCGAACAGGACCGGAACGGCGACGGAACAGGTCGGCACCGACCCGAAAGGGACCGCAACGGCAGCCGGAACGGACTCGGCACAAGGACCGTCAACAGGAACGGGCACGGAACCGGGACGGGGAGCGGGAACGGCACCGGCCCCGCACCCTCGGGGAGGGGCGGGGCCGGTGCGGCCGGAAGACGCGGCCCTTGAGCCGGCGCCGGCGTCAGCGCTTCGCCACGAAGACGTGCGACGCCACCTCGGTCCCCAGCTCCGCCGCCTCGCCGCTGCTGCCCACGAGCACTCCGCCCGCGGACTCCGTCACGCTCACCACGGAACCGGGCTGCACGCCCGCCCGCCGCAGCGTGTACATCAGCTGCGCGTCGGTCTGGATCGGCTCACCGATCCGCCGCACGACCACCGTCTTGCCGTCCGCGCCCGGGTCCAGCTCGGCCAGGGAGACCATGCTGTCGTCCAGGAACGGGTCGGCCTCGGCCTTCTCGCCCAGCTCTTCGAGACCGGGGATCGGGTTCCCGTACGGCGACTCCGTCGGATGGCGCAACAGCTCCAGCACCCGGCGCTCCACCGCCTCGCTCATCACGTGCTCCCAGCGGCACGCCTCTGCGTGGACCTGCTCCCACTCCAGCCCGATGACGTCGACGAGCAGACACTCGGCGAGCCGGTGCTTGCGCATCACGCGTGTGGCCAGCTGGCGTCCTTCGCCGGTCAGCTCCAGGTGCCGGTCACCCGCCACCGTCACCAGGCCGTCGCGCTCCATCCGCGCCACGGTCTGGCTGACCGTCGGGCCGCTCTGGTCGAGCCGCTCCGCGATTCGGGCCCGCATGGGAACCACACCCTCCTCCTCGAGCTCGAGGATGGTGCGGAGATACATCTCCGTCGTGTCGATCAGTCCGGACATACGTGCCCCTCGATGCTGTGACTTGAAATCAGTCGTCCGCTGGCCCCGTCCCCAATTCTTGCGCATCCCGCCGACAACCGTGCGCGCACGGTCCGGACCGTATTGACAGCTCAATGGTCCAGACCGCAACGTGATCCGCGACACGGGTGCCACCCGGTACCGACTCACCCCTGCGGAAAGGGCTCGGCGATGAGCGAGAGCAAGCTGGCCGGTCGGTTCTTCGACGCCGCGATCGGTCTGCTGCAGCGCGTACGGGACGAGGAGTCCGCGAACGTCGCGGCCGCCGGGACCGCCGTCGCCGACACCGTGGCCGCGGGTGGACGGCTCTTCGCCTTCGGTGCCGGGCACTCCTCGCTCCCCGCTCAGGACGTCGTCTACCGGGCCGGCGGCCTCGCCCTGATGAACCTGCTCGCCGTCCCGGGCGCCGTGGGTGTCGACGTCATGCCGGCCACGCTCGGATCCGCGCTGGAACGCGTCGACGGTCTCGCGAGCGCGGTGCTGGACGCGAGCCCGGCACGAGCCGGCGACCTGCTCGTGATCATCTCCCTCTCCGGCCGCAACGCACTGCCCGTCGAGATGGCGATGAACGCCCGCGCCCTCGGCCTCACGGTGATCGGCGTGACGTCGGTCGCGTACGCGCAGGAGACCAGGTCCCGGCATGTCTCGGGCACCTTCCTCAAGGACCACTGCGACATCGTCCTCGACTCCCACATCGCGGTCGGCGACGCCGAACTGACCCACCCGGCCGTCGAGGCACCGTTCGCCCCGGCCTCGACGGTCGTGACCAGCGCGCTGATGCAGGCGACGATGGCGGCCGCGGCCGAACAGCTCGCCGAGCGCGGCATCGAGCCGCCGCTGCTGCGCTCGGGGAACGTGGACGGCGGCCACGAATGGAACGGCCATGTGATGGACGAGTACGGCGACCGGATCTTCTTCCGCCACTGAGTGGTCCGGAAGGGGCGGTAGGGGAAGGGCCCGCCGCAGGCGCACCCGTACCCGCGCCCGCACACCGTCGGCGGAGCCGCCGTCAACCCTCCCCCACCACCTGCCCCAGATCCAGCGCCGCCCCCACCAGCGCCGCCACGCTCTCCGCGTACACCGCGTCCGGCCGCTCGAACGCGGGGCGGGCCGCACCCCGGAGGAAGGTGAGGACGCCCACGGTACGGCCGCGGCTGCGCAGCACCGTGCACAGCGCGTGCGCCGCGTCCCGGGGCCACTGACTGCGCTCCGCCCACTCCCCGGGCGTGCCGCTCGTCCGCACGGAGCCGACCCGCTCCACCGCCTGGAACGCCGGATGCCCGGGCGCGTACCGCACCGGCAGCCCGCCGCCCGCCGCACCGGCGCAGGGGCCCGGCGCGCCGACCGGTGACGCCGCGGCCCGCAACAGGCGCTCGCCGTCGTCTTCCGCCACGTCGAGCAGTACATGGTCGGCGAAGCCGGCCAGCGCGAAGTCGAGGTATGCGGTCGCCGCCTCCAGCGGGTCCTCGCACTCGGCGGCCGCCCGCCCCGCCCGGTGCAGCTGTCCGGCCCGGAACCGCAGCCGGTTCGCCTCCTGCTCCGCCAGCTTGGCGTCCGTCACGTCGTGGAACAGCCACCCGACACCCAGCGGAACCGGCTCCTCCGCGAGCGGGGAGGCCAGCCGCAGGAACCCGCTGCGCCAGCAGCGCCGCTGCTCCCGCCCGCCCGCCCCGGCGACGACCACCCACAGGTCCACCGGCCCGCGCGGCGCGCCTTCCGCCAGCACATGGTGCAGCGCGCCCTGCAACTCCTCGACCCCCTGCGCCAGCAGCTCGCCCAGCGGACGCCCCAGCACGGAGGAACCGGCCGCCCCCAGCGCACGGGCTGCCTCGCCGTTGACGACGGCGGGGCGCAGGTCCACGTCGACGATCACGACTCCCCACGACGCCTCGTCGAACAGCGCCTCGCTCAGCGCGATGGACCTCTCCAGGTCGATCTGGGCGTGCACCTCGCTGAACGCGCAGTAGACCCCGGCGGGTCTGCCGTCCGCACCGAGCACCCGCGCCGACTGGGTCCGGACGAGCACCCGCCCGCCGTCCTTCCGCAGCAGCGCGAACTCGTGCACCTGCCGCCCCGACGCGTCCATCGCGGCCATCAGCCGCCTCTGCACCTCACCGGCGTCGGCGCTGCGCACGGCCCACCCGGCGAAGCCCCGCCGCCCGACGGCCTCCGCCGCCGACCAGCCGAGGATCCGCTCCGCCTCCCGGTTCCAGTGCGTCACGGTCCCGCCGGCGTCGAAGGCACACAGCGCCGCGTCCATCCCGTCGAGAAGCGCCGCGAGCAGTTCCGCGCCGCCGGGCTCCGGCTCGGGCCCGCCGGCGCCCGGTGCGTCGGTCGTCTCACTCCTGGAAGCACTCATCCCGGGACCCCCTGCAGCACTGTCCGCGTCCGCCGATGCCTGGCCTCATTCAACTTCAACGTGACCCACGGCACACTCGGTTCCCGAAAAGTCCCCCGTGACCGAAATCCGCCGGCCTGACGTTCCCGAGAACCGGCCCCGATGCTCCTGAGAAGGAGGTGCTCCAAATCGCTTGAAACCGTGCCGCGCCGCTTCTTAGGGTGTGGGCACACGCGAAAGGAGGTGATCCGAAAACATGGTTTCTTTTCGGACTCGTGAGGTGACTGCGGGCTGACGCCTGCCGTCGCACTCTGTGCACCTCGGCAGGCCGTCTGCCGAAACCCAAGCAGTCACCCGACCCGTGGGCCGCCGGTAAGTCCGGCCGGCTCCCTCCGTCCGGACGGAGGGACCAAGGCCCACGGGTCGTCTGCGTTTTCCGCACGTCACGTACAGGACTTCCGCGTCACCGTGACCACCCGGCGTCAGGCCGGACCCCGCTCGCCCTGCGTTGCGACCGGGCCTCGCCCGCTCGCGGGACGACCGCCGCCGGGGCCGCGGGCAGGGCGCTCGGCGCGTCCGGGGCGGCGAGGGCCGGGGGAGGGCATCCCGTTCCCGCTGCCGCCGGAGACGGACGCGTGGCATTCCGCGGCACCGCGGCCGCCGGCCTTCCGGGGCGGGCGCCGCGTCCCGAGCGCGCCGCCCTGGCCCTCGACCGGGAGCGCACGGTGCGGCATGCGCGGTCCCGGCGACATCCGGGGGCCGTCCGGAGGGCCCCGGCGTCGCCCGGGGACCGCGGGGGCACCGGCGGTCCGGGCGCCGGGCGCTACGGCGCGAGGCGCTCGACGCGCCAGCCGGTGTCCGTGCGGACGTAGCGCAGGCGGTCGTGGAGGCGGTTCTCGTGGCCCTGCCAGAACTCGACGGTGTCGGGGACGACGCGGATGCCGCCCCAGTGCGCGGGGGCGGGGACCTGTCCGCTCTCCGGATACCGGGCGTTCAGCTCCTCGTAGCGCCGCAGCAGCTGCTCGCGTGAGGCGATCACCGTGGACTGGTCGCTGGCCCACGCGCCGAGCCGGGAGCCGTACGGGCGGGTGCGGAAGTACGCGGCGGTCTCGTCGCGGCCGATACGGGACGCCGTGCCGTCCACGATGATCTGCCGCTCCAGCGGATGCCACGGGAAGAGCAGCGAGACGTAGGGGTTTGCGTCGATCTCGCGGCCCTTGCGGGACTCGTAGTTGGTGAAGAAGACGAAGCCGCGCTCGTCGTAGTGTTTCAGCAGCACGGTGCGCGAGGAGGGCCGGCCGTCGGGCGTGGCCGTCGAGACGATCATCGCGTTGGGTTCCAGCAGGGCCGCCGCCGCGGCCTCGGCGAACCACCGGGCGAACTGTTCCATGGGGCCCGCGGCGAGGGCGCTCTCGTCGAGCGGGGTGGAGCGGTACTGCTCGCGCATGACGGCGGGGTCGGGGACGACGAGTTCCGTCTCTGCCGGGTCGGGTGCGGGCAGGCCCGCGACGGTCACGTCCGAAGGGCCGGGTTCGGGAGCGGCGGCATAGTCGGTCACGCAGCACATCCTGCCGCAGGGGCCCAGTCTGCCCGGCACGGAGTGCCGCCAATCCTCATGTAGTGAAATGGGGCACTGTGCCGGTTGTCACGCTTCCCCGCACCGGTGGGACCGGCCAAAATCCAGGGTGGGGCCACTGTGGCCTCCCTCCAGCAGGGAGATCGTGCCTGCCTCCCGGCGGCCCGGTGACATCCGGAGCCGGACGGGGCATCACCACCGGGGTGACCGACCCACGACCGTCGGCCGCCGCATGCCGCACACGTCTGGTCGCACACGTCTTGAGGAGCCGCCTGATGTCCGACTTCGTACCTGGACTCGAGGGAGTCGTCGCGTTCGAGACGGAGATCGCCGAACCGGACAAGGAGGGCGGCTCGCTCCGCTACCGGGGCGTCGATATCGAGGACCTGGTCGGACAGGTCTCGTTCGGGAACGTGTGGGGCCTGCTCGTCGACGGTGCGTTCGACCCCGGTCTGCCGCCCGCCGAGCCGTTCCCGATCCCGGTGCACTCCGGTGACATCCGGGTCGACGTGCAGTCGGCGCTGGCGATGCTCGCCCCCGTCTGGGGCCTCAAACCGCTCCTCGACATCGACGCCGCGCAGGCCAGGGACGACCTTGCGCGGGCGGCCGTGATGGCTCTGTCGTACGTGGCACAGAGTGCCCGCGGCCAGGGTCTGCCGATGGTGCCGCAGAGCGAGATCGACAAGGCGGAGTCCATCGTCGAGCGCTTCATGGTCCGCTGGCGCGGCGAGCCCGACCCGCGCCATGTGAAGGCCGTCGACGCGTACTGGACCTCGGCCGCCGAGCACGGCATGAACGCGTCCACGTTCACGGCCCGCGTCATCGCCTCCACGGGCGCCGACGTGGCCGCCGCCCTGTCGGGCGCGGTGGGCGCGATGTCCGGCCCGCTGCACGGCGGTGCGCCGTCCCGGGTCCTCGGCATGATCGAGGAGATCGAGCGCACCGGCGACGCGACAGCGTACGTGAAGCGCGCCCTGGACAAGGGCGAGCGTCTGATGGGCTTCGGCCACCGCGTCTACCGCGCCGAGGACCCGCGGGCCCGCGTGCTGCGCCGCACCGCGAAGGAACTGGCGGCGCCGCGCTTCGAGGTGGCGGAGGCGCTGGAGAAGGCCGCGCTGGAGGAACTGCACAACCGCCGCCCGGACCGGGTGCTGGCGACGAACGTCGAGTTCTGGGCCGCGATCATGCTGGACTTCGCGGAGGTCCCGGCGCACATGTTCACGTCGATGTTCACCTGTGCCCGTACGGCCGGCTGGTCGGCCCACATCCTGGAGCAGAAGCGCACCGGCCGCCTGGTGCGCCCGTCGGCGCGTTACGTCGGGCCGGGTTCGCGCAGCCCGCGCGAGATCTCGGGCTACGAGAACATCGTCGGCTGAGCGACTGGGAGCCGAGGCGGGCGGGGGCGTGGTGCACGCCCCCGCCCCGCTCACAGGCCGATGAGACGGACCCGTTCGCCGCAGAGGCGAGCCATGTCGTCGATGTCCGAGGTGAGCATCACGACCGGCCCGGGCGGCGCAGCGCCATCTCGGCGACGGTGGCGTCGACGGCGTACTCGTGGCCTCGCAGGCCGCGTAGGCCCTGTTCGGTGGGCAGGACCTGTTCGGTGGGCAGGACCTGTTCGGTGGGCAGGACCTGTTCGGTGGGCAGGCCGTGCAGGGCCGTGTTCGGCTGGCAGGTCACCGTGATGCGGGTCGTCTCGGCCATACGGCCGGCGAACAACCAATCCGCATGCTCGCAGTACGCGGAAGCGTCACGCCAGCCCCTCCTCCACCAGCGCCGCCCACTGCGCCACCACCCGCTCGCGGCGGGCCGCGTCGTCCGTGAGGAGGTTCGCGAGGCCGAGGCCGCGTGCCATGTCCAGGAGGCCCTGGACGGTCTCGCGGACGCCGGGGCGGGACTCGTCCGCGTGCAGCAGGCGGACGGCGATGCGGTGGGTCTCGCGGCCGACCTTCGCCTCCAGCTCGGTCACCCGGGGGCGCAGCTGGTCCTCGTTGGACGCGGCCACCCACAGATGCAGCGCGGCACGGAAGAGCGGCCCGGTGTAGAGGTCGACGAGCGCGGCGACAACGGCCGTGCGGTCCTGTGAGGGGAGCTCGCGCAGCGCCTGGGAGCGCTCCTCCGCGACGTACTCGACCGCGGCCGTGAACAGGTCCTCCCGCGTCGGGAAGTGGTGCTGGGCCGCCCCGCGGGAGACGCCGGCGCGTTCGGCGACCACCGAGACCGTGGAGCCGGCCCAGCCGACCTCGGCCAGGCACGCCACCGCCGCCTCCAGCAGCCGCTGCCGGGTCGCCCGGCTGCGGTCCTGCTTGGGGGCCTTGGCGGTCGGTGGCGTCACAACACCCATGCGGGGTCCCGTCGTTCGAGGAAGGCCGTCATCCCTTCACGCGCCTCGGGCGATGCGAACAGCGATGCCGAGCGCTGGACCAGGTCTTCCGCGTCCCGGTCGAAGGTCTCCAGCACCCTAGCGGTGACCAGTCGCTTCGATGCCGCCAGCCCTTGCGGCGAGGCTCTGCGCAGCCCGTCGAGGACAGGGGTGAGGGCGTCGTCGACGTCGTCGGCGGCGAGGGTGAGCAGGCCGCTGCGCGCCGCCTCCGCGGCGCCGAAGCACTCCCCCGTGAGGTAGTAGCGCTCGGCCGCCCGCGGCTCCATGCGGGGCAGCAGCGGCAGGGAGATGACGGCGGGCGCGACCCCGAGACGGACCTCGGTGAACGCGAAGTCGGAGCCGGTCGTCGCCACCGCGATGTCGCACGCTCCGACCAGGCCGAGCCCGCCGGCCCGCACATGCCCGGCGACCCTCGCCACCACCGGTTTGGGCAGCGTCACGATCTGCCGCAGCAGCGCGACGAACGCGTACGGGCTGGGCGGTGCCTTCAGGTCCGCGCCGGCGCTGAACGTCGAACCGGTGTGGGTGAGCACCACCGCCCGTACGGACGGGTCGTCGGCGCACTTGGTGAGAGCGTCCGCGAGATCCCCGACGAGCGTCGAGGAGAGGGCGTTGCGGTTCGCCGGTGCGTCGAGGGTGAGGGTGGTGACGCCCTGCTCGTGGGCGGTGGCGACGGTCATGCGCTACTCCCTCGTCCCGGGCGTGCGTTGTTCCTCCGGACCGGTCACGGGCTACTCCCGCACACCGGTCTCGCGGTCCCGCAGCTCACGCCGGAGGATCTTCCCAGAGGCGGCGCGCGGCACACCGTCGACGAACTCGACCCGGCGGACCTTCTTGTACGGGGCGACCCGCTCGGCGACGAAGGCGAGCACGTCGTCCTCCATGAGGGGGTCGGTGCCCGGCCGGCGCACGACGAACGCCTTCGGTATCTCGTTCCCGTCGTCGTCCCGCACGCCGATCACGGCCGCGTCCGCGATCGACTCGTGGGTGAGCAGCAGTGCCTCCAGTTCGGCGGGGGCGACCTGGTAGCCCTTGTACTTGATGAGCTCCTTGACCCGGTCGACGACGTAGAGCCAGCCGTCGTCGTCCACGCGTCCCACGTCACCGGTGTGGACCCAGCCGTCCGCGTCGATCATCGCGGCGGTGGCGTCGGGCCTGCCCAGGTAGCCCTTCATCACCTGCGGGCCGCGGATGGCGATCTCGCCGTCCTCGCCGGTGCCGAGTTCCCGGCCGGAGCCGTCGAGGTCGAGGATGCGCATCTCGGTGCCGGGCAGCAGCAGCCCCACCGCGCCGGGTGGGGGCTTCTCGACGTCGAGCGGTACGACATGGGTGCCGGGCGAGAGCTCCGTCATCCCGTACGCCTGCCGCACCGGCGGCAGCCCGAGCCGCTGGGAGCACGCCTCGGCGAGGTTCGCGTCGAGCGGGGCGGCGGCGCTGAGGACGTATTCCAGCGAGGAGAGGTCGTAGCCGGCGACGGCCGGGTGCTTGGCCAGGGCGAGGACGATGGGCGGGGCGACGTACAGCCCGTTGATGCGGTGCTCCTGGATCGCGCCGAGAAAGGTGTCCAGCTCGAAACGCGGCAGCACGACGACCGTCGCGCCCTGCCGCAGCGGAGCGTTCATCAGAGCCGTGAGTCCGTAGATGTGAAAAAACGGCAGCACGGCCAGGATGCGGTGCCCGACGCCTGCCGGGGCGAGGGGGGCGAGCTGCTCCAGGTTGGTGGCGATGGAGCGGTGGGTCAGCATCACGCCCTTGGGGACGCCGGTGGTGCCCGACGAGTACGGCAGCGCCGCGACGTCCTCGGAGGGGTCGATGCCGACGGCCGGTTCCGGCGCGGTGGAGCCGAGCATGTCGAGCACACTGATGTGGCCCTCCGCCCGGTCGCAGACGAATATCTCCTCGATCCCGGCGGCGAGTTCCGCCGCCCGGCGGGCCACCTCCAGCAGCGGGGACACGGTGACGATCCAGCGGGCGGAGGAGTCCCGCAGCTGCTTGGCGAACTCCTCCGCCGTGGCCAGCGGGTGGACGGTGGTGACCGTCGCGCCGGCCCGGGTGGCCCCGTAGAAGACCGCCGGGTAGACGACCGTGTTGGGGCTGTGCAGGGCCAGCACGTCGCCCTTGCGCACACCGGCGGCGGCGAGCGCGGCGGCGATCCGCCGGTGGAAGTGGTCCAGCTGGTGGTACGTGACGGTGGTGCCGTTCACGCCGTCGATGAGGGCGACGGTGTCGCCGTACTCGGCGGCGCGGGCGAGCACGGTCTCGTGGATGGGTGCTACGACGGCCGGGACATCTGCGTATCTGCTGCGGAACACCATGGTGGCTCCCTCGGCGTCGGGTCGAACGGCCGGAGTGCTGAACGGCCGGAGTCCTGGACGGCCAGAATGTCGTCTGTCAGTACGACTTGGGGAGACCCAGGGACTGGTGGGACACGTAGTTCAGGATCATCTCCCTGCTCACCGGGGCGATCCGCGCGACGCGGGCGGCCGCGATGAGCCTGGCGAGTCCGTACTCGCGGGTGAGCCCGTTGCCACCGAGGGTGTGCACGGCCTGGTCGACGGCCTTGACGCACGCCTCACCCGCCGCGTACTTGGCCATGTTCGCGGCCTCACCCGCCCCGACGTCGTCGCCCGCGTCGTACAGGGCGGCGGCCTTCTGCATCATCAGTTTCGCGAGTTCGAGTTCGATGTGGGCCTGGGCGAGCGGGTGGGCTATGGCCTGGTGGGCGCCGATCGGTGTCTTCCAGACCTGGCGGGTCTTCGCGTACTCGACGGCCTGCGCGAGCGCGTAGCGCCCCATACCGATGGCGAACGCGGCGGTCATGATGCGCTCGGGGTTGAGCCCGGCGAACAGCTGGAGCAGGCCCGCGTCCCCGTCGCCGACGAGCGCGTCGGCGGGGAGCCGTACGTCGTCGAGGAAGAGCTCGAACTGCTTCTCCTGCGCCTGGAGTTCCATGTCGATCGCGGACCTCCCGAAGCCCTCCGCGTCGCGGGGGACGATGAACAGGCACGGCTTCAGCCTGCCGGTGCGGTCGTCCTCGGTGCGGCCGACGATCAGGGTGGCGTCGGCGATGTCGACACCGGAGACGAAGACCTTGCGGCCGGTGAGGACCCAGCCCTCGCCGTCCCGGCGGGCGGTGGTGGTGATCCGGTGCGAGTTCGAGCCGGCGTCGGGCTCGGTGATACCGAAGGCCATGGTGAGGCTGCCGTCGGCGAGCCCCGGCAGCCACCGCCGCTTCTGCTCACCGGTGCCGAAGCGGGCGATGACGGTGGCGCAGATGGCGGGCGAGACGATCATCATGAGGAGCGGGCAGCCGGCGGCACCGGACTCCTCGAGGACGATGGACAGTTCGCTGATGCCGCCGCCTCCGCCGCCGTACTCCACGGGAAGGTTCACGCCGAGGTAGCCCAGCTTGCCCGCCTCGGCCCACAGGGTCGCCCGGTCGAAGTCCTTGCCGTGCCTGCGGCCCAGCGCGGCGACGGCCTGCCGCAGGTCCGTGTGATCCTGGCTCTCGATGGCGTTCATGACGCGGTGTCCTCCTGTGCTTCCTCGGTGACGACGGCGAGCAGGGCACCGACCTCGACCTGGCGGCCCAGGACGGCGTGGAGCGCGGTGAGCGTGCCGGAGGCGGGCGAGAGGATGCGGTGCTCCATCTTCATGGCCTCCAGCCAGACGAGTGGCTGTCCTTGTGCGACCCGGGCACCCTCGACGACTCCCTCGCCGACGCGGACGACGGTTCCGGGCATGGGCGCGAGCAGCGACCCGGGGACGGCCCGGTCCCGCGGGTCGGTGAAGCGGGGCCGGGCGGTGAGGGCGTGGGCCCCGGCGGGCGAGTCGACGTAGGCCGTACCGCCGTGGAAGGCGACGTCGTGGTTCCGCACGACGCCGTCGGTCTCGAGCGCGACCCGGTCCGGCCGCGCCGACACCACCCGTACACCGGGCCGGTCGACGAGCTCGAACCCGCCGTCGCGGGTGGGCCGGTAGCCGATCTCGTGGTCGCCGTAGGTCTTGAGCTGCGCCTGCGAGGCGAGGTTGCGCCAGGCGCCGAGCCGTTGCGGGACGCCGGACGCGGGACCGGCGGCGGAACGTGCTGCGCCCTGGCGCGCCACGGCGTCCGCGATGGCCGCGGCGACGGCGGCGTTCGCCTCGCCGGGGACGGGACGCGTCAGCTCGTCGAGGTGGCGTCCGTAGAAGCCGGTGTCGAGCCGCCCGCCGGTGAAGTCGGGGTGCTCCAGGGACGCCACGAGCAGGTCCCGGTTGGTACGGGGCCCGTGGATGCGCGCGCCGCGCAGCGTGGACGCCAGCCTCCGCACGGCCTGTGCCCGGGTCGGCGCCCAGACGACGACCTTGGCGACCATGGCGTCGTAGTGCACCCCGATGACGTCACCGTCCCCGTACCCGGCGTCGACCCGCACCGACGGAGCGTGCGCCCGGCCGCCAAGGGCCCGCGCCGACGGTGCGTGCGCCCGGCCACCGGAGGTTCCGTCCGTCGCGTCGGGGAACCTCAGCGTGTGCAGCCGTCCCGTCTGCGGGGCCCAGCCGGACGCCGGGTCCTCCGCGTACAGGCGGGCCTCGATCGCGTGGCCCGCCGCCCGCGGCGGCTTTGGAGGCAGCGGCTCGCCCTCGGCGACGGCCAGTTGGAGGGCCACCAGGTCCACCCCGAACACCGCTTCCGTCACGGGGTGTTCGACCTGGAGGCGGGTGTTCATCTCCAGGAAGTGGGCCCGGCCTTCGGTGTCGACGAGGAACTCGACCGTGCCGGCGCCCCGGTAGTCGACGGCCCGCGCGGCGCCGACCGCCAACGTGTTCAGCGTCTCTGCGAGTTCCGGCGCGAGACCCGGCGCGGGCGACTCCTCGATCACCTTCTGGTGGCGGCGCTGCAGCGAGCAGTCGCGGGTGCCGAGCGCCCACACCGTGCCGTGCGCGTCGGCCATGATCTGGACCTCGACGTGGCGGCCGTTCTCCACGTACGGCTCGACGAAGACCTCCCCGTCCCCGAAGGCCGACGCGGCTTCCGACCGAGCGGCCTCCAGCTCCACGGCAAGGTCCGCCAGGGACCGGACGACGCGCATCCCGCGCCCGCCGCCGCCCGCCGCCGCCTTCACCAGGACGGGCAGGTCCGCCTCCGTGACCGACGCGGGGTCCAGAGGTGCCAGGCCCATGAGCTTCTTGGCGCGGGTCTTGGACGCCATGGCCTCGATGGCCTCGGGCGGCGGCCCGATCCACCGGAGCCCCGCGTCGGTGACCGCCCGTGCGAAGTCCGCGTTCTCGGAGAGGAACCCGTACCCGGGGTGCACGGCGTCCGCGCCGGCCGCGAGGGCGGCCTGCACGATCAGTCCGCCCCGCAGGTACGTCTCGGCGGGCGCCGCTCCCGGCAGCCGTACGGCCGCGTCCGCCTCCCGTACGTGCAGCGCGTCGGCATCCGCGTCGGAGTGCACGGCGACCGTGGCGATGCCCAGGTCACGGCACGTGCGGAAGACACGGCACGCGATCTCGCCGCGGTTCGCGACAAGGACGGTGGAAATCACAGCGGGGCCCCTCACATTCGGAAGACGCCGAAGCCGCCGCGCGCGCCCTCGACCGGTGCCGTGTGGATCGCGGACAGACACAGACCGAGGACGGTCCGGGTGTCGCGGGGGTCGATGATCCCGTCGTCGTACAGCCGGCCGGACAGGAACATCGGCAGGGACTCGGACTCGATCTGCGCCTCGACCATCGCGCGCAGACCGGCGTCGGCCTCATCGTCGTACGGCTGCCCCTTGGCGGCGGCGGACGCCCGCGCGACGATCGACAGGACGCCCGCGAGCTGCTGCGGGCCCATGACGGCCGACTTGGCGCCGGGCCAGGCGAACAGGAAGCGGGGGTCGTAGGCGCGGCCGCACATGCCGTAGTGCCCGGCGCCGTAGGACGCGCCCATCAGCACCGACAGGTGCGGCACCCGGCTGTTCGACACCGCGTTGATCATCATCGCGCCGTGCTTGATGATGCCGCCCTGCTCGTACTCCTTGCCGACCATGTAGCCGGTGGTGTTGTGCAGGAACAGCAGCGGTACGTCACGCTGGTTGGCCAGCTGGATGAACTGGGCTGCCTTCTGCGACTCGGCGGAGAACAGCACGCCCTGGGCGTTGGCGAGGATGCCGACCGGATAGCCGTGCAGGGACGCCCAGCCGGTCGTCAGGCTGGCACCGTAGAGCGGCTTGAACTCGTCGAAGTCCGAACCGTCCACGATCCGGGCGATCACCTCGCGCGGGTCGAACGGCGTCTTCAGGTCCTCGGGCACGATCCCGAGCAGTTCCTCGGCCGCGTACTTCGGAGGCTCTGCCGGCATCGGATCGGGGTGCGCCTTGCGCCGGCCCAGGCGGGCGACGATCCGCCGTGCCTGGCGCAGCGCGTCGGGCTCGTCGAGCGCGAAGTGGTCGGCGAGCCCGGAGGTGCGGGCGTGCATCTCCGCACCGCCGAGCGACTCGTCGTCGCTCTCCTCACCGGTCGCCATCTTCACCAGCGGCGGGCCGCCGAGGAAGACCTTCGACCTGTCCTTGATCATGATGGCGTGGTCGGACATACCGGGCACATACGCGCCGCCCGCCGTCGAGTTGCCGAAGACGACCGCGATCGTGGGGATGCCCGCCGCGGAGAGCCGGGTCAGGTCGCGGAAGAGCGCCCCGCCCGGGATGAAGATCTCCTTCTGGGAGGGCAGGTCCGCGCCGCCGGACTCGACGAGGGAGATCACCGGCAGCCGGTTGGCGTACGCGATCTCGTTGGCCCGCAGCGCCTTCTTCAGGGTCCACGGGTTGGAGGCGCCGCCGCGCACGGTCGGGTCGTTGGCGGTGATCAGGCACTCGACACCCTCCACGACGCCGATGCCGGTCACGAGGGACGCGCCGACGGGGTAGTCACTGCCCCAGGCGGCGAGCGGAGAGAGCTCCAGGAACGGCGTGTCCGGGTCGAGCAGCAACTCGACACGCTCCCGGGCGAGCAGTTTGCCGCGCTTCCGGTGCCGGGCGACGTACTTCTCGCCGCCACCCGCGAGCGCCTTGGCGTGCTCGCCGTCCAGCTCGGCCAGCTTGTCCTGCATGGCGGCCCGGTGGGCGGCGTATTCGGGGCTCGTCACATCGACGGCCGAGCCGAGAACGGTCACAGCGATCCCTCCGTCACAGCAGTCGCTCCGTCACGACAGTCCCCCGTCACAGCAGTCCCCCCGTCACGACAGTCCCCCGTCACAGCAGTCGCTCCGGAATGTCGACGTGCCGGGCGCGCAGCCACTCGCCCAGCGCCTTGCCCTGCGGGTCGAAACGGGCCTGCGCGGCGACTCCTTCGCCGAGGACTTTGGCGACCGTGAAGTTCAGGGCGCGCAGATTCGGCAGGACGTGCCGTACGACCGTCAGTTCCGCGGTCTCCGGCAGCAGTGCGCGCAGCCGCTCGACGGTCAGTTCGTGGGCGAGCCAGCGCCAGGCCGCGTCGGTGCGGACCCAGACGCCGATGTTCGCGTCGCCGCCCTTGTCGCCGCTGCGGGCGCCCGCGACGAGGCCGAGCGGTGCGCGCCGGGTCGGGCCGGGGGCCGGCGGCTCGGGCAGCGCGCCCGGCCCGGCGTCCTGAAGGACCCGGGTACGCCGGGGGTGCGGGACGGCGACGCGCCCGCCGCCGGGCAGGACGGCCGTGTGCGGGACGTCGCCGGCGTCGACGTACGCGGCCTCGAACACCCCGTACGGCGCGCCCTTGCCGGGCGGGGCGGTGACATGGAAGCCGGGGTAACTGCCGAGCGCCGACTCGATCGCGGCGCCGCTGACGGCCCTGCCGGCCTTGTCGGCGTCCGGGTCGCGCACGACGAGCCGCAGCAGGGCGGAGGCCCGTTCCTCGGTGTCGGCGTCCTCGTGTTCCGTGCGGGCGAGTTCCCAGCGCACCTCGGCGGGCGGCTGCTCGGCGAGCGCGTCCTCGAGCTGGTCGCGCACGAGCCGGGCCTTGGCCTCGATGTCGAGCCCGGTCAGCACGAACACCACCTCGTTGCGCCAGCCGCCGAGCCGGCACACGCCGACCTTGAGCGTGGGCGGCGGCGCCTCGCCGCGCACCCCGGAGATCCTGACGCGGTCCGGGCCGTCCGGGTCGAGGCGTACGGTGTCGAGCCGGGCGGTCACGTCGGGTCCGGCGTACCGGGCGCCGCCCGTCTCGTACAGCAACTGGGCGGTGACGGTGCCGATGTCGACGAAGCCGCCGGTGCCGTCGTGCTTGGTGACGACCGAGGTGCCGTCGGAGTGGATCTCCGCGAGCGGGAAACCGGGCCGGCGCACGTCCCGGCCCGCTTCGGTGAAGAACGCGTAGTTCCCGCCGGTGGCCTGCGTGCCGCATTCGAGGACGTGCCCGGCGACGACGGCGCCCGCGAGCTCGTCGTACGCCTCGGGTCCCCAGCCGAACCGCCAGGCCGCCGCGCCGGTGACGAGTGCCGCGTCGGTGACGCGTCCGGTGACGACGATGTCCGCGCCCGCGCCCAGGCATGCGGTGATCCCGGCGCCCCCGAGGTAGGCGTTGGCCGTCAGCGCGCCGGGGTAGCGGGCGGTGAGGTCGTCGCCCTCGACGTGCCCGACCCGGACGGGGACACCGACGCGGTCGGCCAGCTCCCGTACGGCGTCGGCGAGTCCGGCGGGGTTGAGGCCGCCGGCGTTGGCGACGATGCGGACGCCGCGTTCGCGGGCGAGCCCGAGGGTGTCCTCGAGTTGGCGCAGGAACGTCCTGGCGTAGCCGAGGCCGGGGTTCTTCAGCCGGTCGCGGCCGAGGACGAGCATGGTGAGTTCGGCGAGATAGTCGCCGGTGACCACGTCCACCGGCCCTCCGGTCAGCATCTCGCGCATCGCGCGGAACCGGTCGCCGTAGAACCCGGACACGTTCCCGATGCGCAGCATCTACGCCGCCCCCTTGGGCTCACGCCCCTTGCCGGGCGGGCCGGCGAACGCCTGGGCGAGGTCCAGCCAGCGGTCGGCGTCCGCGCCTTCGGCCCGCAGGGCCAGGTCGGCGCGGTGGGCTCGCTGGGTGACGAGCAGGGCGAAGTGCAGCGCGGGCCCGGTGACGCGCTGGGCGGCGTCCTCGGGTCCGTAGGTCCACACTTCGCCGTCCGGCGCGGTGAGTTCGACGCGGAACGGCTCGGCGGGCGGAGTCAGGCCGTTCACGCCGTACGAGAAGTCCCTGGTGCGGAAGCCGATACGGGCGATCTGGGCGAGTCGGGCCGTGGGCGTGCGGACGGCGCCGAGCGCGTCGGCGACGTCCTGGCCGTGCGCCCAGGTCTCCATGAGCCGGGCGGTCGCCATCGACGCGGTGCTCATCGGCGGCCCGAACCAGGGGTGGCGACTGCCGGGCGGGGCCTCGCGCAGCGCTCGCAGGAGCCGTTCGCGGCCCTCGCGCCAGCGGGCCAGCAGGTCGGCGGGCGGCAGCGCGGCGCCCTCGGCCGCGCCGTCGTCGACGAAGGAGTACGGAGCGGCGAGCGCCTTCTCCGCCTCCGCGGTGAAGGCCGCGGGGTCCGTGACCGCCGCGAGCGCGACGGAGTCGGTCCAGGCCAGGTGGGCGATCTGGTGGGCGACGGTCCACCCCTCGGCGGGTGTCGCGGCCGCCCATCGCCCGGGGCTCAGCCCATCGACCAGCCGGTCGAGGTCGTGGCTTTCACTGCGCAAGTCGTCGAGTACGACGGCCGGGTCGGACACGGGACGCTCCCCTGTGGGCACGGCGGTGTGTGTCCGGAGCATGGCAGCCGCGACCAAAACAAGCAAGCATGCTTGCTTTGATTCACCGCGGCACCGGTCGCGCCGATCACGCTTCGCCGCAGGTCAAACCACATCCCGCCGCAGAATTGATTCTCTTTGAACCGCAAGGGTGGTTCCCCAGCAAGACCATTGCGGCGCCCCGGACCCACGCCGCACCGTTGAACGGCACCCCACCCCTCCCCCTGGGCGGACGGCTCACGTCCGCCCGGTCAACACGCTGAACGACCGCGTTGCGATGCGGTTACCCACTGTGATCGTATGCCGCCGTCAGCTATCAATGGCCTATTCCGTCCGCATATGCACCACTGGTGCGGACGGGCCGCGCTGTGCGCGAAAGGCCGTACGGCCACGAGGAGCCCCATGTCCCGACCGTCCCGACCGTCCCGGCCCCGCCTGTCCACCCTGGTCTCCGCCTGCGCCGTCATCTCCGCGCTGACCGCCCCCCTGGCCGCCACCGTCCCCGCCGCCGCCCACGACACCGGGCCGGGGCCGCACTCCGTCGACCGGGGCGCGGAGCCCGACGCCTCCGACAAGGTCGAGGTCGACGAGGCCGAGGCCGCCGTGCTCGGCCAGGAGCACGCGGAGGAACACGCCAGGGCCCGCATGCGGGCCGAGGACCTCGGGGAGTACTCGCAGGAGATGCGCACCGCCCGCCTGGAGTCGCTCACGCGGTCACAGGCGAAGCAGAACGCGAAGTTCAAGGCGCGGGAGTTCGGCGCCTTCAAGGAGTACTTTCCCTCTCCCGACTTCGCCGTGCACGTGGCCCAGTTGCCCACCGGCAAGGTCCTGATGTTCTCCTTCGAGCGGGTCGAGACCAATCCGACGAAGGAGACCGCGCCCACCCAGATCATCGGCGAGGAGAACGCGGGCCGCGCCTACCTCTGGGACCCGTCCGAGGGCTCCGGTCCAGGCGCGTTCACGAAGGTCACCCCGCCCACCGTGAACATGCCGGACGGCAGGAACGAGCCCCGTCCCGCACCGTTCTTCTGCGCCGGCCACGCCTTCCTGCCGAACGGCATGCTCGGAGTCTTCGGCGGCAACCTCGGCGGCAACCACGGCGCGGGCGCCAAGCTCTCCCTCGTCTTCGACCCCTGGACGGAGAGCTGGTCGCTCAACGAGGAGATGTCGGTCGGGCGCTGGTACCCGAGCGCCGTCACCGGCGCCGACGGGCGGATCCTCATCATGTCCGGCCAGTCCGAGCTCGGCTGGGGCACGCCCACACCGGTCGTGGAGCGCTTCCCCGCACTGAGCCACGCCGTCCCGACCCGCAAGGACGACGTCCCGAAGAACGTCCCGGTGGACACCTTCGGCGCAGAGGCCCCGTACCGGCACGACTACCCCCACCTGTTCTCGCTGCGCGACGGCAAGATCTACGGGCTCGGCCGCGACCACGACCAGCAGTGGCTCTTCGACCCCGAGACCGAGACCCGCACCAGCCTGCCCAACAGGCCGGACGCCTTCATGCGGAACTACGGCTCCGCGGTGCCGCTGCCCGCCGGTTTCCGCGGTCCCGACTCGGTCCTGGTCCTCGGCGGCAACCGCGACGACCCGAACACCTACCAGCTCGTCGGCGGCCAGTGGAAGACGAAGGAGCCCCGGGCCTTCGGGCGGACGCAGGACGACACGCTGATCCTGCCGGACGGCACCCTGTTCACCGTCAACGGCTCCTTCGACATCCGCGACTACGGCAACGGGCTGTACAACCCGAACGCCGATCTGAAGTACCGGCAGACCGAGATGCGCGACACCGACGGCAACTGGAAGCTGGGCCCGGCCCAGCGGCTGCCGCGCGGCTACCACTCCAACGCCGTCGTACTGCCCGACGGCCGGATCATGGTCACCGGCGACGAGGCGCAGCAGATCGCCAACGACCCCGACATCAGCGACGACATGGACGGCTCGATCGAGATCTACGAGCCGTCCTACCTGCACAACGGCGAGCGGCCCGACCTCACCTCCACACCCCGCCGCACCGTCGACTACGACAGCCGGTTCAGGGTCCTCACCTCCACCCCGGAGGACGTCGAGCGGGCCGTCCTGCTCGCGCCCACCACGGCCACCCACGCGGTGAACTTCAGCCAGCGGCATCTCGAGGTGCGGATCAAGAGCCGCGGAGAAGGCTCCCTCGAGCTTCAGGCGCCGCCGTCGGCGGAGGCCGCGCCCCCCGGCTACTACATGCTCTTCCTCCTCAACGAGGAGGGCGTGCCCAGCATCGCCAAGTTCGTGTCCTTCGGCCCGCCGAACGGCCGCTGAGACCCACCCGGCACGAGAAACCGGGAGACCGACGGACCGGGAGACCGGCGGATTGAGAGACCGGCGGTCCGACAGGCCGACAGGCCGCCGGATCGCCGGGCCGCCGGGGCCGACGAACCCACAGGCCGACGAACCGACAGGCCGCCGGACCGCCGGGCCGACGAACCGACAGGCCGACGAACCCGATTGACAAGAACGGAGGCCGAGGACCGGATGACGGACCTGGCACTGAGGCAGAGCACCGAGATCCAGGGCGATGTGCTCGCCGGTTTCAAGAAGGACCATGTACAGCTGCTGTTCCTCAAGTTCGACGACGCGACGCGTGCCCGGACCTGGCTGCGGCGGTTGAAGCCGCGCATCGCCACGACCAAGCAGGTCGCGGCGTTCAACGCCGCCTTCAGCGCGGCACGCCGCAACTCGGGCGGCGACGACCCCCGTGCTCTCAACGCACTGTGGCGCACCGTCAGTTTCACCCACGGCGGGCTGCGGACGCTGACGGGCAAGGACCCGTTCCCCGACACCAAGGAGGGCACCACGCAGCACGCGTTCAAGGAAGGGTCGGCCCAGCGGGCGGGAAAGCTCGGTGACACGGGGGACAACTCCCCGGAGAACTGGCTTTTCGGCGACAGCCTGGCGCAGCCCGTCCACGCGGTGCTGACCATCGCCGCCGACAAGGTGGAGGATCTGCGGACGGCCCTCGCCGAGGAGCGGCAGGAAGCCGCCACCCACAAGGTGGTGATCATCTTTGAGCAGGCCGGCGGAACCCTGCCCGGAGACCGGGCCGGCAAGGAGCACTTCGGCTTCAAGGACGGCGTCAGCGAACCGGCCGTGGAGGGTTTCGACGAGCCCGACCCGAAACGGCCCGAGTGGAAGAAGGGCAGTCCGGGCACCCGGATCATCCCTGCCGGTGAGTTCGTCGTCGGTGAGCGGACCGCCGGCGGCACGCCGTCCGATCTGCCGCAGTGGGCGAAGAACGGCTCCTTCCACGTGGTGCGGCGACTCGGCCAGGACGTCCCCGGCTGGTGGGCCCAGATCGGCGCCCGCCTGAAGGAACTGAAGGCCAAGAAGGCGGTACCGCCGGAGGCCACCACCGAGTGGCTGGCCGCCCGGATGGTCGGCCGCTGGCGATCGGGCACGCCCGTGGCCAAGTGCCCGTACGCCGACATGCCCTCCGACCCGGCGGCCGCGAACGACAACGAGATCAGCTTCGCGGACGATCCGCAGGGTGAGATCACTCCGCTGTTCTCCCATCTCCGCAAGACCAACCCCCGGGACGGCCTGGTCTTCAAGGAGGGTCAGCAGCCCGTCCCGGAGAAGGGCGAGCTGGACGGCCGGCGCATCATGCGCCGGGGCATCCCGTACGGGCTTCCCTTCGACCCGGCCGGGTCGGGCGGCCACGGCCCGGACGCCGCCCGCGGCCTGGTCTTCGTCAGTTACCAGGCCGACCTGGTCAGGCAGTTCGAGTTCATCCAGAAGGACTGGGTCAACACCGTCGACTTCCCGTTGCGCAAGCCGTCGGTCGGCGCGGACCCGATGATCGGTGTGACGACCGACGTCTCTTTCAGAAACCAGCAGGTCCGGTTCGAGCAGTTCGTACGGACCGAGGGCGCGGTGTACGCGTTCACGCCGTCGATGTCGACGCTGGACCGGCTGGCCGACGGCAAACTCGCGGACGACACCCAGAAGATCAAGGTCCGGGTCACGGAGACCGGCAACCACGACATCTCCGCCGTCTCCACCTTCGACCTCGGTGACGAGGTCGACGCGGGCAAGGCGAAGCTCGTCCTCCAGGACGACGGCAGGCTGGCGGTCTTCGACGAGGACGAGGACCCGCGCTGGGCCTCGAACAACCCGCCCACGCCCGGTGCCCGCGCCGTCTTCCAGGAGGACGGCAACCTCGTCGTCTACACGCCGGACAACCAGGCGGTGTGGGCCTCGGGGACCCACAACAACCCGGGCTCCACACTCTCGGTCCAGTCCGACGGCAACGTGGTGATCTACGACAAGAGCGGCACACCCGTCTGGCACACGAAGACCCAGCACTGAAACGGCCGACGTCCGCAGGGGAGCAGGCCGCCGCGGAAACGGCGGGCTGCTCGCCCCCGCACAGGGCGGGCGCGGCGGCCCTCCTCCGCCCGCTGCCCACCCGTCACGCCGCAGGCGGCCGCGCGTCGGACCGGATGGGCGCCGGTGCACCCGCCCGGCCGGGTCGCACCGGCCGCCCCTGTCCGCCCGTCACCCGGGCAGCGCCGGCCGCTTGGCCGCCGCCTGTGTCCGCACCGCCCCCATGCTCGCCACGACGACCAGCACGATGGCCAGCCCCTCGGACGGCGAGAGCGCCTGATGGAGCACGAGGAACCCGGCGGTCGCGGCGATCGCCGGCTCCAGGCTCATCAGCACCGCGAACGTCGCGGCGGGCAGCCTGCGCAGCGCCAGCAGCTCCAGCGTGTACGGCAGCACCGACGACATCAGCGCCACCGCGAGCCCGAGCCCGAGCGTCGACGGCACGAACAGCCGCGACCCGGCCTCCACCAGCCCGAAGGGCAGACTCAGCAGCGCGCCGAAGCCCATCGCCAGCGCCAGCCCGTCCGCCTGCGGAAACCGCCGCCCGGTCCGGGCGCTGAAGATGATGTACGCCGCCCACATACCGCCCGCGGCCAGGGCGTACCCGGCGCCGACCGGGTCGAGCCGGTCGAAGCCGCCGCCGCTGAGCAGGACGACCCCGCCGAGCGCGAGCCCCGCCCACAGCAGGTTCACCAGCCGCCGGGAGACGATCACCGAGAGGGCGAGGGGGCCGAGCACTTCCAGGGTGACGGCCGCACCGAGCGGGATGCGGTCCACCGCCTGGTAGAAGAGCATGTTCATGCCGCTCAGCACGGCACCGAACGTGATCACGGTGGCCCAGTCGGCACGGGAGTGGCCACGCAGTCGCGGACGGCAGATCACGAACAGCACGAGAGCCGCCAGAACCAGCCGCAGAGTGACGACACCGAGCGCTCCGGCACGCGGCATCAGCAGCACGGCGACGGCCGCCCCGAACTGCACGGACAGTCCGCCCGCGACGACGAGGGCGACAGGCCCGAGCGAGCGCCGGCCAGCGGAGGGCGGTCCGGCCCCGTCCCCGGGCGCGCGGGTCGCCGCGCCCGCGGCCTCCGGCAGCACGACCGCCGCGGCGCCGGCCGATTCGCCGCCGCCCCCGCCGATGCTGGCACCCACGGACAGCGCCTCCTTCACCACAGCCTCCTGAATCGATCTTCATCCCGACCACCACCCGGCCGGCCGTCCCGGCCTCACCGGTCAGCCACCGGTACGTCTTCCCGCAGGCCACCGGCACGTCGCCACGACCGCCACCGGTACGTCTTCCCGCAGGCCACCGGCACGTCGCCACGACCGCCACCCGCACGCGCCCCGACCGCGGCCCGGTCCTCCCCACGCTACGGACCGGGACGAGGCGTGTGAAATGCGAATCTCGCTGCGGTTATGCTCCAGACGTATGAGCATCGAGCTGCGCCATCTCCGCTGTTTCCTGGCCGTCGCGGAGGAGTCGAACGTGACCAGGGCCGCGGCCCGGCTGAACCTCACCCAGCCCAGCGTCTCCCGCGCGCTCGCCGCCCTCGAAAAGCACCTCGCCGTCCGGCTGGTCGACCGCTCGACGCACCATCTCGAACTCACCGCGGAGGGCCGGGTCTTCCGCGACAGGGCAGCCGTCGCAGTCGCCGCCTTCGACGAGGCACTCGACGCGGGACGGCTGCCGCACCGGCCGCTGCGGCTCGGTCACGCCTGGTCGGCCCTCGGCCCGTACACGATTCCGCTGCTGCGCCGCTGGCGTACCGAGCACCCGGACACGGCGCTCGAGCTGCTGAGGATCGACGACCGTACGGCGGGGCTCGCCCGCGGCGAGGTCGACGCCGCCGTGTTGCGCGGCCCGGTGGACACGCCCGGTGTGACCACCGCGCTGCTGTTCACCGAGCCCCGGGTCGCGGCCGTGCCGTCGGACGACCCGCGGGCGACCCGCGCCTCACTGACACTGGCGGACCTCGCGGCAGGCCCGCTCATCCTGAACACGGTCTCCGGCCTGACCACGCTTGACCTGTGGCCTCCGGAGATCCGGCCCACGGCCACGGTCACGGTGGCCAACACGGACGACTGGCTCACGGCGATCGCCGCCGGCCGCGGCGTGGGCGCGTCGGTCGCCTCGACCACCCAGATGTACGCGCACCGCGGTGTCACCTACCGGCCGCTGTCCGACGCCCCGCGCGCCCCCGTCCACCTCGCCTGGCGCAGCTCGTCCCCGCACCCGGCGGTCCGTCACCTGGTGGCGCTGGCACGGTCGGTGGCCGCTGCGCAGCGGTGAGGCACGGGGCGCGTCACAGGCCCTGTGCACACTTTCCGCGAACCGTAGCCGTACTCCTCATCCCAGACGATCGTTTTCATCGCGCTGACGTCTGCGACCATCTCCGCGACAGCGGTATCCCCCTGCTGACGCAAGAGGACCGCAGAGGTGCCGAGAAGCCACTCGTCAACCGCAGAGATGGGTTCGGCTTATCGAACACGTCGGCCGGCTCGGGCGAGAGCGGCTCCTCATCACTCATGGATGGGATTGTCGCGCCCGCCACTGACAACCGCCCTCACATCGCGCGCAGTTGGCGAGCGACCTCTCCTACTCCGCCCGTACGACCAGAGCGAACGACGTACGGAGTCGCCGGAACGACCTGTGCCCGCTGCGCCCTGTGTGGCTCATGCACTCGACATCGACGGCGGCCGAATCCTCTGAGGGCGCGGCCTTCCACTCGCACCACAGGCACTCGGCCTCGTAGGTGACGTCGGTGTCCGGGTGCTCGGTGATGCGGTGCAGCACGTAGCGGTACGCCGCACGCAGGGCCGTCATCGGTGGTCCCGGGGGTGGTTTCGGATCTCGGCCGCGACCAGGAACGCCTTCCTGTCGTCGCCTCGCTTACGGGCCTGGCTCAGCTCTCCGTCCAGTGCGGAGCACACACCGCAGCCGTTCGCCGGGTGAGCCTCGAAGAGCCAGTCGTCGATGGGCAACTCGACGGGGGCGGTCTGATACCGCGTGGGATCGGTCATGAACGGGACGCTACGGAGCCCTAGTTGGTCAGGACGGGCGATATTCTCGATTATTCTCACGGTCCGGTTCGCTATGCCTCGACATTCCCTCGCGGCGGCCGAGACCCTGTGAGACGACGGGCTTCGACGAGTGAGGGGCATGGCCAGATGGCACGCAGGTTGCACTTCAACGGCACGGGCAGCGGGGGCACCGGATGTCCGTCCATCCACGAGGACATCGACAGCCGGGAGGTCATCGTCCACGGGCCGCCGCTGAAGGACCCGGAGGACGTGGCGCAGCTCCAGCATCTCTCCGAAGGCGAGGTGGCCGTCGTGGTGCCGCGTGAGCTGCTGGTCGACTACGCGCCGAAGGACGCGACTCGCGCGGCGAGGATCATCGACCTGGGCGAGTTCGAGAACCTGTTCCGGACCTTCCAGCACACGGCCTGGCGGCTGGAGACCCGACGCGGGTACGCCAACGACGAGGCCACCGCGACCTACCGCCAGTTCGTCGAGACCGGCGCGGCACAGTGGGACCTCGATGACGCGTATTGCACGATGATCCGCTCGCAGACTGGCCAGGGGAAGCGAGTGGAGCGGGTCCGCATCGTCGACGCGCCGCCGACGACCGGGCAGCTCTACCTTCTGGACAACGCCAAGCGCAACAGCGCCCTCGGCGAGGACATCAGGAACCTGTCGAGGGCCGACGCCGAGAGGTTGCGACTCCCTGCCGAGGACTTCTGGATCTTCGACTCCCGGATGGTCGCCAGGCTGAACTTCACAAACGACGACCAGCTCGTGGACGTGGAACTCATCACCGAGCCCGCCGAGGTCGTCGCGCGCTCCCTGATCCGCGACGCGGCATGGCATCACGCTGTGCCACACGAGACGTTCGCCGCCGGAATCGTCTGAGGGACCTCCGTCGGACCGGTGAGCACGGACTACCAGCAGGCACGCACTGCCCTGGGCGTACGCCTCAGGGAACTGCGCGCTGCCTGCCCGGAGGGCCGGCTCACCGGCACCCAGCTCGCTGAACGCCTCGGCTGGACGCAGTCCAAGGTCAGCAAGCTGGAGAATGGCCGCCAGACCGCCACCGCCGACGACCTCCGAGCCTGGGCGGCTGCGACGGGCCAGCCCCAGACCTTCGAGGAGCTGCACGCCCGGCTCAGGGGCTTCGAGTCCCACATCCGCTCATGGCGGCGGCAGCTCGCGTCCGGCCACCGCCCCGTGCAGGACACCTGGAACGAACTGGTCTCCGACGCCTCGGTGATCCATGAGTGGGAGCCTGCAATGGTGTCCGGCATGCTTCAGACCGCCGACTACGCCCGCCATGTCTTCACCCGGTACGCCGAGCTTCAGAACTCCCCGCGCGACACCGAGGAGGCCGTGCGCTCCCGCATGAAGCGACAGGAGTGGCTGTACCGGCCAGGTAAGAAGCTTCACGTCCTGCTGTGGGAGGCGGCCCTGCGCAGCCTGATCTGTCCACCCTCGGTTCTGGCCGCACAGCTCGACCGTCTCTCCGGGGTCATCGGCATGGACACCGTCCAGCTCGGCATCGTGCCCCTCGACGCATCGCTCAGGGTCCCTGCCGCCGATGGTTTCTGGGTCTTCGACGGCCGCCTCGCCATCACCGAGGACTGGCACGCGGAACTGTGGCTCGACGATGCCGACACCATCGCGACGTATCAGCGGGTGTGGAGGTCACTGAAGGAGTCGGCTGTGTTCGGGGCAGAGGCTCAGCACGTGATCGCACAGGTGCGACGGGCTCCAACTGGCTGACGGCTTCTGGTAGTAGGCCCAGCTGCCGCGCGTTCTTACGCAGTTCGGGAAGGGCATGCCCGGGTGGGAGGGCCAACGCAGGAGTAGGGCATTGGGCAGCGAAGGAACGGGCCCCAGCAGACTCGACGCGGCCAGGCGCGCAGGCGCTGCGGGTGGCCGTCGCGGTGGTCGTCCGCGACAGCGACGTCCTACTGGTGTGTCGGCGGGACGACGACGCTGCTGGAATCACGTGGCAGTTCCCAGCCGGGGTCATCAAGCCGGGAGGCAAGGCGGAGACCACCACCGTGTGGGAGACCTCGGACGAGACGGGTGTCCACTGCGCGGTCCGGCAGAACCCGGGGAACCGGCTCCACGACGCGGCCGAGAACATCGCCGTCATGTAGGTCCCCAGAAACGCGGTGCCCCGCTTCATCCCCGTCGATACGATCTTCCCACCCATCCAGGCCGTCCTGGAGGAGCAGGCGTGACGAACCGGAACACAGACGAGCGCCCGGGCATCGCCGCCGCCATCGTCGTGCACGAGGGGCGTGTGCTCATGGTGCGCCGCCGGGTCAACGAGGGACAGCTCTCCTGGGAGCTCCCGGCCGGAGAAATCGAGCCTGGCGAGGCCCGCGAAAACGCCGCCGTGCGGGAGGCCCAGGAGGAGACCGGGCTGACCGTGGGGGCTGTGAAGCTGCTCGGCGAGCGGGTCCACCCGAAGACAGGCCGTCTGATGTCGTACACGGCCTGCGAGGTGCTGGGTGGTACGGCCCACGTCGCGGACACCGAGGAGCTGGCCGAACTCGCCTGGGTCGCCCATGGCGAGATCCCGGAGTATGTGCCGTACGGGCTGTTCGAGCCGGTGCAGGACTACCTCGACGCGGCCCTGCCTTCCTGATCGACCTCGGGCCGCAGCCACACGTACAGAGGAGCGCGTTGTCGCACCTCCCGAGGAGCCAGGTCAGAGCTCGAGGTCGGCTACCCATGGCCGGCAAGCCACCCGGCCTGGAAGACGTGACTGCGTCAGCCGAGCCACTGGCGCCGGCGGGCCGCCGGGTGGGATGCGCCCCCCGCGCCTCAGAGCGTCCGCCGGCGGCGTGACACCAGGCGCCGCCAGGCGAGGCGGAGACCCCGTACCGCCACGATCAGGACCAGCACGGCGGCGACGCACAACGACGCGCCGAACGCACCGGCGGAGCCGCCCCGCAGCAGTGAGACGGCGAACGAGCCCAGGCCCCTGGCCGTCACTCCGTCCACCGGGTCCACCGGGTCCACCGCGATCGCGGTCACCAGCAACTGCCCCACGAGGGCGGTGATGAGCAGCACCATGCATGCCCGCGCCAGCAGACTGACGATGTCGGCCCGCCCGACGATCCCCCGCATGGCATCCGCCCCTTCCCTCGTGGTCGGCCGCCCATCCTGCCGGACGCCTTGTCTCACTCGGCGTGCAGGCCCCCCGGGCGCTCCGCTCCACCGTCCCCGAGGACGCCCCCGGGGGCCTCTCCGAGGCTCGTACCGGGGCCGCCTGCGAGGGCGTCCGGGGGGCCGTCCCCGAGGCCGTCCCCGAGGCCGTCCGCCAGCACCTCGGCCAGGTGCCGGGCGCGGCGGCCGGCGAGCTGGTCGAGCTGGGTGCGGCAGGAGAAGCCGTCCGCCAGGATCTCGGTGCCCGCGGCGGCCGCGCGTACGGCGGGCAGCAGTTCGTCCTCCGCGCAGGCCACCGACACCTCGTAGTGGCCGCGTTCGAAGCCGAAGTTACCCGCGAGACCACAGCAGCCGCCGCTCAGTCCGCCCGTCAGACCGGCCCGCTCCCGCAGCCGGCGTTCGGCCACGTCGCCGAGCACGGCGTGCTGATGGCAGTGGGTCTGGCCGGCCACCGGGCGGCCGATCCGCGGCGGCCGCCAGTCGGGCGCGCACTCCTCCAGAGTCTGCGCGAAGGTCCGCACGGACGCCGCGAGCCGGTGCGCTCTCGGGTCGTCGCCCAGCAACTCGGGCAGGTCGGTCTTGAGGGTGGCGGCGCAGCCGGGTTCCAGGACGGTGACAGGCACGCCGAGTTCGAGCAGCGGCTCGACGACGTCCAGTGTGCGCAGCATGACCCGGCGCGCCCGGTCGAGCTGGCCCGTCGAGACGTACGTGAGCCCGCAGCACACCCGCCCCGGCGGCACCGCGATCCCGATGCCCGCCGCCTCCATGACCCGTACGGCCGCCCGGCCGACGGACGGCGTGAGGTGGTCGGTGAACGTGTCGGGCCACAGCACGGCGCTGCGGCCCGTCTCCAGCACCCGCGCCCGCGCGCCCAGGTGCCCGCGCAGCCAGCGGCGGAACGTCTCGGGGGCGAGGCGTGGCAGGTCCCGCTGCGGCGCGATGCCGCCGAGCCGCTTGGCGAGCGCGGCCAGCGGCCGCACCCGGGTGAGCGCGTTGACGGCGGGCGCCCACGGCGCCGCGGCGCGCAGCCACTGCGGGAGGCGCCCCATGGCGTAGTGGGCGGCCGGGCGGCGCCGGCCTGCGTAGTGGTGGTGCAGGAACTCGGCCTTGTACGTGGCCATGTCGACGCCGACGGGGCAGTCGCTGCGGCACCCCTTGCAGGCCAGGCACAGGTCGAGCGCGTCGCGTACCTCGGTCGAGCGCCAGCCGTCGGTGAGGACCTCACCGGCGAGCATCTCGTGCAGCAGCCGCGCCCGGCCGCGGGTGGAGTGCCGTTCCTCGCCGGTCGCCCGGTACGAGGGGCACATCACGCCGCCGCCCGCCGCCGCGCTGTCCGTACGGCACTTGGCGACGCCCACGCAGCGGCGCACGGCACCGGCGAAGTCGCCGCCGTCCTGCGGATAGCCGAAGGCGACGTCGACGGGTTCGGCGGGCAGTACGGAGAAACGGAGGCCGACGTCGAGCGGTTCCGGGCGCACCAGCATGCCCGGGTTCATGCCGCCCGCCGGGTCCCACAGGTCCTTGAAGCGGCCGAAGAGGGTCACCAGTTCGTCCCCGTACATTCTCGGCAGCAGTTCGGCGCGGGCCTTCCCGTCACCGTGCTCACCGGACAGCGAGCCGCCGTGCGCGACGACGAGCGAGGCGACCTCCTCGGAGAACGCACGGAAACGGCGGACGCCGCCCGGAGTCAGCAGGTCGAAGTCGATCCGGACATGGATGCACCCGTCCCCGAAGTGCCCGTACGGGGTGCCCCGCAGCCCGTGCTCGGCGAGCAGGGCACGGAAGTCGCGCAGATAGGCACCGAGGCGGGCGGGCGGCACGGCGCAGTCCTCCCAGCCGGGCCACGCCTCGCCGCCGTCGGGCGTGCGGGTCGCGGTGCCGGAGGCGTCCTCCCGCAGCCGCCACAGGGCCCGCACGGCGGCCGGGTCGCCGACGACCGTGCCGTCCAGGGCGTCGGCCGCCCGTACGATCCGCTGCGCCCGGTCCGCGGCCTCCGCGGCGGTGGCGCCGCCGGTCTCGACGAACAGCCACGCCCCGCCGCGCGGCAGCCCCTGTCCTGCGGGCACCAGGTCCTCCGCCATGCCCTCGACGGTCAGCGGGCCGAGGGGCAGAAGTCCGGCGGCGGCTTCGGCGGCGGCGCTCTCGTCGGCGTATCCGAGGACGGCGAGCGCACGGGCGCCGGGCGCGTCCACGAGCCGTACGGTCGCCTCCGTCAGCACGGCGAGGGTGCCTTCGCTGCCGCAGAACGCGCGGGCGAGGTCGGTGCCCTTCTCCGGCAGCAGGGCGTCGAGCGCGTATCCCGAGATGCGGCGCGGCAGGCCGTCGGGGTAGCCGGTGCGCAGCAGGGCGAGGTGGCGTTCGACGAGGTCGCCCAGGCCGGGCGGGGCGCCGCCGGGCTCCAGGCCCCGGGCGAGCCGGTGACGGGCGCCGGCGTAGGTGACGACCGACACGTCGTGGACGTTGTCGGCCGTCGTCCCCCAGGCGACCGAGTGGGAGCCGCACGCGTTGTTCCCGATCATTCCGCCGAGCGTGCAGCGGCTGTGCGTCGAGGGGTCGGGCCCGAAGACCAGGCCGTGCGCCCGTACGGCCCGCTGGAGCCGGTCCAGTACGACACCCGGCTGCACGTGTGCGGTGCGGGCGTCCGGGTCGACGCGGAGGACCCGGTTCATGTGGCGGGTGAAGTCCAGGACGACACCGGTGCCGGTGGCCTGCCCGGCGATGGAGGTGCCGCCGCCGCGCGGCACGACCGGGACGCCGTGCCGCCGGCACACCGCGAGGGCCGCGGCGACGTCGTCGGCGTCGCGGGGAGCGACGACGCCGACCGGGACGCGCCGGTAGTTGGAGGCGTCCATGGTCGTCAGGGCCCGGGCGGCGGCCGAGAAGTCGACGTCACCGCCGACTGCGGCCTTGAGCGCGTGGGCCAGTTCGCTCGTATCCCTGGTGTGTTCAACCATGCGTTCCAGGATGACGGCTGCACGGGTCACCGCACCGGCAGGAAACGTGCCACTTGCACTCGTTGTGTGCCGGGCCGCGCCCCCGATGTCGCGAGAGAAGCGCCACGACCATCCCCAACTGATCGTCAGCCCTCCTATAGTGTCGACGACTTCGCCGAAGAACGGCGGCTCCAGTTGCGCCCCCCGTCACCCCGGAAGGCACCACTCGATGACCGGCACCGCCAAGAAACGATGACTCGCGCCACCCCCCGGGCGACCCCCGGAAACGGCGCGACCCGCTCCCCCGCGGCCGTTGCCGGCGCACTGAAGATCGCCGTCGTCGGCGGTTTCGGCGCCGGCCGGTCCACGATGGTTCGCTCCGTCAGCGAGATCCGTCCGCTGCACACGGAGGAGGTCATGAGCACGCACACCCTGGTGGACGACGCCCGTGCGCGGGTCCCCGCCAAGACGGCGACCACGGTCGCCCTCGACTTCGGCCGCATCACGATCGACGAGCACCGGGTGCTGTATCTCTTCGGGACACCGGGACAGGAACGTTTCCGCTTCCTCTGGGACCGCCTCCTCGCCGGCACCACCGGCGCGGTCGTCCTCGTCGACACCCGCGCCGTCGCCGACGCCTGGTACGCGACCGACCGGCTCCACCGGTGCGGCACGCCGTTCATCGTCGCCGTCAACGACTTCGGCGGCCCGTTCCGCTCCGCGGACGAGCTACGCGACACGCTCGCCCTGGCACCGGGAGTACCGCTGGTCGAGTTCGACGCCAGGGACCACTCGTCCAGCAAGTTCGTCCTGATCGCCCTGATGGACCATCTGCGCGCGCTCGGCCTCGGTGACGGCCCCTGACCGGCGGGCGGGCAGCCGGGCACGGTCCCGGCCGGCGGCCGGTGGCCGTTCAGGGTGTCGGCGCGCCGGTGCGCGGCGCGCGAGACGCCGCCGGGCGCGGTGCGTCGTACCGGTGGGCGCGGCGCGTCGTACCGGTGGGCGCGGTGCGTCGTACCGGTGGGCCGACCGCCCACCGTCCCGGCCGGGCGTCGCGCGAGGCATCCCGCGTCCCACCGCAGGGTGCGGTGCGTCGTACCGCCGGGCCGGGCGCCGCGCGAGGCACAGGCAGGCATCCCGCGTCCCACCGCAGGGCGCGGTGCGTCGTACCTCCGGGCGCCGTGGCCGTCCCACCGACCGGACCGCGGCACCGTCTCATCCGCCGGACCGAGCCCCCGTCCGGCGGCCGGGGCGGTATACGCTCCGGAACGTGGCTGATATCCAGATTCCCGCTGACATCAAGCCCGCCGACGGCCGTTTCGGCGCGGGCCCCTCCAAGGTGCGTACGGAGGCGCTGGACGCCCTGGCCGCCACCGGCACCTCTCTCCTCGGCACGTCCCACCGCCAGGCCCCGGTCAAGAACCTGGTCGGCGAGGTCCGCGACGGCGTGCGTGAGCTGTTCTCCCTCCCCGAGGGCTACGAGGTGATCCTGGGCAACGGCGGCTCCACCGCCTTCTGGGACGTGGCGACGCACGGCCTGATCGAGAACAAGTCCCAGCACCTGTCGTTCGGCGAGTTCTCCTCCAAGTTCGCCAAGGCCGCCAAGCTGGCGCCGTGGCTGGCCGAGCCGACGGTCATCTCCTCGGACCCGGGCACCCACCCTGACCCGCGGGCGGAGGCGGGCGTCGACGTCTACGCCTTCACCCACAACGAGACCTCCACCGGTGTCGCCGCCCCGATCCGGCGGGTCGACGGCGCGGACGACGGCGCGCTGGTCCTGGTGGACGCCACCTCCGGTGCGGGCGGCCTGCCGGTCGACATCGCGCAGACGGACGTCTACTACTTCGCCCCGCAGAAGTCCTTCGCCTCCGACGGCGGCCTGTGGATCGGCGTCTTCTCCCCCGCCGCCCTGGAGCGCGCCGCGCGCGTCCACGGCTCGGGCCGCCACGTCCCGGAGTTCTTCTCGCTCCCGACGGCGATCGACAACTCGCTGAAGAACCAGACGTACAACACCCCGGCGCTCGCGACCCTCTTCCTGCTGAACGAACAGCTGAAGTGGATCAACGGCCAGGGCGGCCTCGACTGGTCCACGGGCCGCACCGCCGCCTCCTCGCGCGCCCTCTACGGCTGGGCGGAGGCGTCCAAGTACGCCACCCCGTTCGTCGTCGACCCGGCGAAGCGCTCGCAGGTCATCGGCACGATCGACTTCGCCGACGAGATCGACGCCGCGGCGGTCGCCAAGGCGCTGCGCGCCAACGGCATCGTCGACACCGAGCCGTACCGCAAGCTGGGCCGCAACCAGCTCCGCGTGGCGATGTTCCCGGCGATCGACCCGGCAGACGTCGAGGCGCTGACGACGTGCGTCGACTACGTGATCGAGAAGCTGTAACCGCGGGCTCGTACGCGGACGTGGGGGCGCTGACCGGCCGGTCAGCGCCCCCACGCGTGTGATCGCTCGATGGTGTGACGCGGCCCGGCTGCTCGAGGCCGGGGGCTGCCGCACGGAGACCGTCAGCGGCTGAGCCGCTGGAAGCGCCGGACCGCCAGCGGTGCGAAGACCGCTGTGATGACGACCGGCCACACGACCGCCATCAGCAGCGAGTGCTCCTGGATCCAGCTGCCGTCGCTCGCCACCGGGTTGCCGAAGAGCTCACGGGCCGCCGCGGCCGTCGACGAGATCGGGTTCCATGCGGCGATCGTGCCGAGCCAGTCCGGCATCGTCGACGGGGGCACGAACACGCTGGAGATCATGGTGAGCGGGAAGGCCACCGCGTAGAGGCTGCCGGCCGCCTCCGTGTTCGGGACGAACAGCCCGAGCAGGATGCCGACCCAGATCAGGCAGAACCGCAGAAGCAGCAGCAGCCCGAACGCGGCCACCGACGCGACGACGCCGGTGTCCGTGCGCCAGCCCATCGCGACGGCGGTCGCCGCCAGGATCGTCAGCTCTGCGCAGGCGACGACCAGGTCGTTGACCCCGCGGCCGGTGACGACGGCCGACGGTGCCATCGGCATCGAGCGGAAGCGGTCGATGACGCCCTTGGAGGCGTCGGTGACCACGGCGATCGCCGTGTTCATGAAGCCGAAGGCCATCGTCATCGCGAACATGCCCGGCATCAGGAAGTCGCGGACGCTCCCCCCGTCGGGTGACTTCATCGCGCCGCCGAAGACGTATCCGTAGAGCAGCACGGAGAGGATGGGGAAGCCGAGCTGCCAGGCGATCAGGACCGGCTGGCGCTGGTAGTGGGTCAGGCCGCGCCGGACCACGTTCCAGCAGTCGGCCACCGCCCAGTAGACGCGGCCGTGCCGGTCTTCCACGCTCAGGTCCGTCGCGGTCGAGGCGGTCGTCGTCGCGCTGGGCGTCGTCGTCGCTGTCGTCTCCACCGACGCGCCCTTCACGTCCGCCGTGTCGGTCGTGCTCATGCCGCTTCCTCCGTCGTCTGTGTGCCGTGTCCGGTCAGGTGCAGGAACACGTCGTCCAGACTCGGCCTGCGCAGTCCGATGTCCTCCACCGGGATCCGTTCGTCCTGGAGATTGCGCGCCACTTCGGTGAGCGCCGCCACCCGGTCGGTCACCGGCGCGTGGACCCGGCGTTCGACGGCGTCGGTCGTCGGGTCGGTGTCGGCGACCCGGGCCACGGTCTTGGCGATGGCCGGCAGGTCGGCCGTCTCGCGGGCGACGACCTCGATACGGTCGCCGCCGACCCGGTTCTTCAGCCCGTCGGGGGTGTCGTCGGCGATGGCGCGGCCCTGGTCGATGACGGTGATGCGGGAGGCGAGCCGGTCGGCTTCCTCCAGGTACTGGGTGGTGAGCAGCACGGTCGTGCCGCCCGCGACGAGCCGGCGCACCGCCTCCCACACCTCGCCGCGCGAGCGCGGGTCGAGGCCGGTCGTCGGCTCGTCCAGGAACAGCACCTCGGGCGCGAGAATCATCGACGCGGCGAGGTCGAGCCGGCGGCGCATGCCGCCGCTGTACTTGCCGGCACCCTTGTCGCCCGCCTCCACCAGGTCGAACTGTTCCAGCAGTTCGGTGGCCCGCTGTGCCGCGCGCCTGCCGCCGAGGTGGAAGAGGCGGCCGAACATCTCCAGGTTCTGCCGGCCGGTGAGCACCTCGTCGACCGCGGCGTACTGGCCGGTGAGTCCGATCCGGCGGCGCACCTGCTGCGGGGCGCGCCGGACGTCGGTCCCGGCCACCCGCGCCCGGCCGCCGTCGAACCGCAGCAGGGTCGCGAGGACCCGTACGGCGGTGGTCTTCCCTGCGCCGTTCGGCCCGAGCAGGCCGTGCACGGTGCCTCTCTGCACGGCGAGGTCGAAGCCGTCGAGGGCCAACTTGTCCCCGTACCGCTTCTCGACTCCTTCGGCCATCACTGCGTATTCGTCCACGTCCACCCCTCCACACCGAACCAACCGAACCAACCGAACCAACCGAACAGGCCGCACAGGCCGCACAGGCCGCACAGGCCGCACAGGCCGCACAGGCCGAGCCGACCGAACAGACCGCACGACTAACCGAGTACAGCGTACCCAAATGAGAGTACACCGTACTCAGTTTCCCTGCGCGGGATTAAGGTGAGGCCATGACGACGACGGAGACGAGTGGCAGCGGCGACATCCGGCGCAGCCTCGAGCTGCTCTGGGGCACCGGCGAGCGGCCCTCACGCGGCCCCCGGCCGGGACTGACCCTCGACCGGATCGTCACCACCGCCGTGGAGATCGCCGACGCGGAGGGCCTGGCGGCGGTCTCGATGCGCCGGCTCTCGACCGAGCTCGGCACCGGCACCATGTCCCTCTACCGCTACGTCCCCGGCAAGGGCGAACTGCTCGACCTGATGCTCGACCGCATCACCGGCGAACTGCTCGGCAGTCGCCGGCCCGCGCCCGAGGACGCCGACTGGCGCGACGCGGTCCGGGAGATGGCCGGTGCGCACCTCGCACTGCACCGCGCGCACCCGTGGCTGCTGAAGGTCAACCAGTCCCGCACCGTCCTCGGCCCCGGCGCCGTACGCGGCCTGGAGCTGTCCCTGACCGCCCTGCACGGCATGGGCCTGCGTGACCCCGAACTGATCTCGGTGATCATCGCCGTGCAGAGCTTCGTCTCTGGAATCGCCCGGATGGAGATGGAGGCCGCGGAGGCCGCGAAGCAGACCGGGCAGAGCGACGCTGAGTTCTGGCGGAGTCAGGAGCCCTTCCTGGAACGGGCGATGGCGACCGGCGACTACCCGCGGCTCGCGAACCTCTCCGAGGACGCGTTCGGCCCGGACTTCGACCACTTCGCCTTCGGTCTCGACCGTCTGATCGACGGCTTCGAGAAGCTGGTACGCGAACGGGCCGCGAAAGCCCCTTAGTCGGAGCGGACGGCGTTCCAGGGTCGGCCGAGGCGTGTCCCCGCGGGGATACCGAGGCGGTCGGCGTTCGCCCCCCTGTGGGCTCGTCCCGTTGCATCCCACGTCCCCCGCCGACCCCCATACCGATTGCGGTTGCGCAGCTCAAAGGCGCTGGGCATCCCGGGAAATCCCCTGCACGGCCGTGGGACGGCGACTGGGCCGTACGGTCCTGACCAAGCCCCCGCACTCATCCGGAACGGAACGTGAAGGCTTCGACCTGGCGGACGCGCGGGCCGCCAACTGGCAGCGAACGATGTACGGCTGACATTGGCACCGACAGCAGAGGGAAACAGGAAGGGAACGGATGAACATCCACGGGAAGCGCGTACGGGCCGCGGTGGCCTTCGGCGTCGCGCTGGCGGGCACGGTCGCGCTGGGCACCTCACCGGCCTCCGCGAAGGCGTCCGACGGCTGGGTACGGGGGTACGGCGCCGTCACCGACGACTGGTCCGACGAAGGCGTGCTCCACGACCGCTCCCGCGTGTCCAATGCCGTCTGTCTCTGGCAGAAAATCCTGTGGGCGGAAGGTGTGCACAAGAGCGGCGGGAAGAGGTTCGCCCTCTCGGACGTGAACGGCAAGTTCACGTATGACACCAAGGTCGCCACGAAGAACCTGCAGTACCGGTTCAACCTCGGCGCGGACGGCGTAGTGGGGCCCGCCACCTTCGGGCGGGCGGATGTGAAGCTCTCCATTTCGAGCGGCAGCACCGCCAAGGGCAAGAAGTTGTACCTCACCTACCTGGGGGCCGCACACAACTTCTCGATCGTGCGCAACACGCAGGGCAAGTACGTCTTCAAGGACAAGGCAGGCGACTGGCGCCAGGCGGGATACAACTACCGCACCTGCGCCACCTGACCCGACCGAGCGGCCCGGCGTCCTGAGGCCCCGCCGCGACTCGTGCCACCGGGTGGCCGGGTGACGACACCCCACCACCCGGTGGCACGCCCGCCCGGGGACGGCCGGGCCTATGCGCGACGCCGCCTCAGCGCCAGCACCAGCAGCCCCGCGCCGCCGAGGACGAGCAGCCCCCACGTGGCGGCGCCGCCCTTCGGGTCGTCCCCGGCGGCCGTGCCGCCACCGGGACCGCCGGGCTTCGCCCCGTCCTCGGCCCCGCCGGAACCGCCGCCGTCGCCGCCGCCGCTCTCGACCGCCACCGCCTCGACGGGGCTGCGCTCGCCCTCCGTGCCGAACAGCAGCGTCGTGCCGTCCGGCGTGTACGTCACCGACTCCGACTGCCCCTGGATCGGCCCGCGCACCCGGTGGTCGGCGCCGAGGCGGCCGTCCTTCCACGCGTACCCGCGGGCGCTGAAGTACGAGCGGAGCACCAGCTCCTTCCCGTCCGGTGAGAAGGCGCCGTCGGTCACCCACGGCACCTCACCGATCCGCCGGAACACGTTGGTCTGCCCCGTCCTCAGCGTGGCCGGACCTTCGTAGAGGCCGCCGCCGTCCTCGTTCTTCGAGGCGATGTAGACGCGGCCGGTCTTCGGATGCACCATCAGCGCCTCGGCGTTGCGCGCCCCGTCGGCGTACTTCACGTCGAACTGCGTGGCGTCCACGGTCTGGTCGCGCAGTCGCTCCGGCTCCGGGAAGCGGTAGATCCAGACGTGGTCCCAGCTGCCGTCGAGGTTGTCGCCGATGTCGCCGACGTAGACGTTGCCGTCGGGCCCCACGGAGATCGCCTCCATGTCCCTGGGCCGGCCGACGCCCCGCAAGGTGATCGTCGCCACCGTCTCGCCGGTCTTCGAGTCGACGGCGAAGACCCGTGGCTGGTCCTGGTCGTTGTGCGTCCAGTAGATCCCCGGGTGCGCCCGGCTCGCGGCGAGCCCGCTGGACTCGGTGATCCGCGGGTCCTTGATCGTGAACCCGGAGTGCTCGTCGGCGGCCGCGGGCACGGCGGCGGCCAGCACGAGGACGGCCGCGAGGCCGGTGACGTACGGAAGCGAACGCATGCCCCAAGCCTGCCACCTCCGGCAGCCGGCCCCTACGGACTCTCGCTCGGCGGCCGGCCCCCACGGGCGCTCGCCCGGGCGGCCCGCCCCTACGGGCGCTCGGCGGTGAGCCGACCCGGATCCGCGCGGGTGAACCGGGCGGCTGGCCCCGGCGCTGACGGGCATCGGAGGGCAGCGACCGAAGCACCTGACCGGCCTCGGAGCAGTGTCCAGCCTCACACCGCCGACAGCTGACGGGTTACTGGCGGGTTCGGCCATGATTGCGCCCATGCGCTTTCTGTTCGTCGGCGATTCCATGACCATCGGGAGCGCCGGCGAACACAGCTGGCGCTACCGCATGTGGCAGCACCTGGTCTCCACCGGCGTGCCCTTCGAGATCGTGGGCCCGCGCCGCGAGCTGTACGACATCGCCGCGAACGCCCCCGTGTCCCACGCCTACGCCGACCCGGACTTCCCGGCGGACGCCCGCCGGCACCTGGCCGGGTGGGGCGAGGGCTGGCTGCACATGGCACCCGTGATCCGCGAGACGGTCGCCGCGGAGCGGGCCGACGTCCTCCTGGTCTCGCTCGGACTGATAGACCTCGGCTTCTACACGAACAGCGACCAGACCGCGGCGAACGCCCGCGCCTTCATCACAGAGGCCCGCCTCGCCAACCCGTACGTGCGGATGGTCCTGCTTCCGGTCATCCCGAACATCCGCGCCGAGTCCGACGCCCCCTTCGCCGCCGAGTGCGCCCGCTTCAACGTGCTCCTCGCCAAGGCGGCCGCCGACCTGGACACACCGGCGTCCCCGATCCTGCTCGCCTCGCACCCGGCGCCGTACGACATCCACACCGACACCTACGACGGCACCCACCCGGGACCGACGGGCGAGACCAAGCTGGCCGGGGCGTTCGCGACGGCGATGCACCAGGCGTGGGGGCTGGGCGGGGCGTACGCCGCCGTCTGACGGGCCGGGCCGCCCTGCGCCGCCCTCCCGCACGCCGTTCCGCCGTGCCGCCCTCCCGCGCGCCGTTCCGCCGTGCCGCCCTCCCGCGCGCCGTTCCGCCGTGCCCGCCCTGTACCGCCCTCCCCCTTCTCTCGTCCATTGCGGGCTGTTGCTTCCGAACGGACCGCGTATCCGCGGTTCAAGCGGCTGATCATCGCGCACGGGCAGCACGAGGCCCTGGCCCCGAGGAGGAGCAGGGCTGTCGGTCACGTGACGCGGCCCCGCCGCCAGAGCGCGGAGTCGAGGGCCGCGGACTGCACCGGCCCGACGTGGGGCGTCCGTACCAGGGAATCGAGATGAGCGCCAAAGCCGCCAGTTGTTGATCTTGAAGCCCTGAAAGGTGGGGGAGTTGGCCGGCCGGCGGAGTAGCGGATAAGTTCTGCGGCACGAACAGATGCGGGTACGCCGGTATCTCCGGCAGATCGCGCGTCGGTGAGAGGGGCGTGCAGGCCCGGGCGACGTACGAACGGTTCGTCGGGGAACCTTGCCAACAGGAGCCGGACGACGGCACATGGCACGATGGGGAGGCGCTCGCCTGATGAGCAGTTCGCCAACGCCTGCGCTCGAGCCGGGCGGTGCCGACCGCGCGCCGCTGCCCCGCTCCACAACAGAGCCCCCTGAACACCACTTGCAGACACGCCAGGCAACCACACCGCCCTTGCCGCCCCCGACGTACGCGCGCGACCTGCCGGGCTGGCAGCACATCGGTACCGCGCTGCGCCGGACCCCCGCCTCGGTGTGGAACGACAACGTGACCGACTTCGCTGCTGCCCTCACCTATTACGCGGTGCTCGCGCTCTTCCCGACGCTTCTTGTCACGGTCTCACTGCTGGGAATCGTCGGCGCCTCGACCACCGACAACCTGATCAGTAACGTGATCGCTGTCGTGCCGACCGAGTCCCGCCCCGTCATGCAGAGCACGTTGCAGGGCATGGCGGAGCAGCACGCAGCTGCCTGGACGCTGGCCGTCTTCGGCACGATCGGCGCCCTGTGGTCCGCCTCCAGCTATCTGGGGGTATTCCGCCGAGCCCTGCACGTCATGTACGGCATCGAGGACCTGCGCCCGGCGTGGAGGACGGCACCACGGCTGGTGATAACCGCCCTGGTACTGCTGATGCTTCTGGTTTCCAGTGCCCTGGTACTCATCCTGACCGGCGAAGCGGCCCACACCGTCGGCCGGCTCGTGGGCATGGGCAGCATGGCCGGCACCGCCTGGAACGCGCTGAAATGGCCGTTCCTGCTGTGCCTGGTCGCCATCTTGGTGCTGGTGCTGTTCCGCTCGGGCCCGGCCGGGACACGTGGGGTGCGGCAGGGGCTTGTGGGAGACGCTCTGGCCGTGGCCCTGTGGCTCGTCGCCTCCGCCAGCTTCGCCCTCTACGTCTCGCACGTCGGCACGTACAACCGGCTGTACGGATCGCTCGCCGGGATCATCGTCTTCCTGGTGTGGCTGTGGCTGTCCAACCTGGCCCTCCTCACCGGCGCCCAGTTCAACGCCGAACTGGCCAAACTCCGCCGTCGGTGACCAACAGGGCATAAGCCACCCAGCCCTCGTCCCGGTCGGCCAGCCACTCCATTCCCCCGCACCCATGCACCCCTACAGGCAGAGCGGCGACCCGTACGCCAGGAGCCGTAGCCAGTGCCGCGGACAACCGCTGCCGTCGCGGCACGCCGCGTGCCACAGAAGACCCGCGCCGGCACTTGTGAGGTTGGAAAGGCCGAGAGCGTGACACACTCAGCTGGTCCGTCGGTGACGGTGCCCGCCCTGGTCATTGAGGAGACTGACGACGCGCTGCTACGCCGCTCTGCCTGCGTGCACGCCGACATTTTCGGACACCGGGACGGACCCCCGCGTAGCGTCTGCCGCTTCACGTCGCGGCTATCGGAACGTCCAAGCAAACCAATGTGGCTAGGAGCTTTGATGGCGCGGATGATCCTGCGTGACAAGACCGTGACGGAACCCGGGGACCGGGTCTCCGGAAAACCTCCCATGTCTGTGCTCGGCCGGGTACTGGCCATGCTGCTGGCCTTCGCGGCGATGGTGGGATTCGCGGTGGTGCTGGCCCGGCTGACGCTGGAACCGTCGGCGGCCTCCGTGCCGTTGACGCACAGTAATCTGCGCCCTGGTGACTCCATCCGTGCCTATCTCGCCCAGCCCGCGTCCCTTGACACGGTCAAGCAGCTCGGCGGCAATATCGTGATGGGTGTGCCGTTCGGTGTGCTGCTGCCGGTGCTCGTGCCCCGAACGCGAGGGCTGGTCCGGGTGGCGGTGGTCACCGCTCTCGTGATGCTCCTCGTGGAACTCGTCCAAGGCGCCCTGATCATCGGGCGTACCTTCGACATCGATGACGTCCTGCTCAACACCACAGGTGCTCTTCTGGGTTACCTGCTGATCGGCCTCCGGTTGGGCCGTGCAGTGCATCCCCGGCGCCGCCGCTGGTGGCGCCGATTCACCAAACACCCGGTGGCTGCTACGGATCCGACATAACTGAGCCTTTTCCGCCGCCCCTTTGGCGGGTGAGGTATCGCGCGGTGTTGACGGGGTCACCAAGCAGGGCGGCTACGCCAGTGCTGGTCCCTGACCGAACCAGACCACAGAAGAGAGTGAGACGGACAGACCATGATCCATGCAGCCGATATCCGTGAGTGGCGCAACCACAACGTCGTCGACCCCAAGGGTCGCAAGATCGGCGTGCTCGAAGCCGTCTACGTGGACACCACCACCGACGAACCTGCCATGGCCACGGTCCGTATCGGACTTCCCACCCGTCACCGGCTGGCTTTCGTGCCCCTCGCCGAGGCGATCCTGGGACCGGACTACGTCAGGGTCTCCTACGACAAGGCGCTGGTGAAGAAGGCGCCCGCGGTCGGCATGGACGATATCCTGCCCGCCGAGGCAGAGGAAGCGATCTTCCATCACTACGACCTGACCTACCAGCCGGGCGCTGGCGGCGAGAGGCAACTCGCGCGCCGCTGACCGCCCGCGCTCACCCCGAAGGAGGTGTTCGTGTCATGGCTCTGTTCCTGTTTCTTGTTCTGGTCGCCGTCGTGCTGGGAATCGTCGGCGTGGTGGTAAAGGGGCTGGGCTACCTGCTGATCATCGGCATCGTGGTCCTCGTGGCCGCTGTGGCCTTCATCGCGGTGCGCTGGTCCCGGCGCTCCGGCCGCCGCCCCATCCGATAACGCAGGCCGGTAGCCGCCTGCGGTCGCCGGCGGGTGCGTGCGTGACCTCGCGGGAGCGGGCGCGTTGAGCTGGACGACACGTGCGCGTCCCCGCGGCACCCATGCGGGCGGGCCCCGGATCCATGCCCGGCACCCGGGGCCCGCTCACTGCCCGGCTCGGCTCGCCGGGTGCGGGATGATGCCGTTCGTGTGCGTCGCGCCGTCCGCGTCCCGTTCCTCCAGCAGCCGCAGCAGGCCGGCCCGCTCCACCGGGCTCATCCGGCCGTGGATGCCGTCGCAGATCGCCGTGTTCATCGCCCTTCGCGCGGCGCCCTTCGAACAGCCCATGCGATCCCCTCCGTGCCACGAGACGAAACCCTGCGCGTGAAGACGACTCCCGGCTCGGAAGTCCAGGGCTACCCGGCCCGCCCCAAAACCCCGAGCACGGCCTGGGTGACCGCGTCCGGTCTGCTGCTGTGGATGTGGTGGCCCGCGGCCGGGACCACGGTGTGGTCGCCGCCGGGCACCGAGGCGGCGACGGACTTCTGGAGGTCCGTCCACCGGCGCCGCTTCCCCTCCGGCATGCCCCGGCTCGCGCTCAGGACCGTCACGGGGACGTCCGGCAGACTCGACGCGGCGCGGCGGCGACGGATCTCGGGGGCCGCCTCGGTGAACATGCGGGCCTCCGCGGCGGCGGCACGCACCTGCTGCCGGGCACCCGAGGAGGCGAGCCACGCCTCGGCCACCAGCTCCCGGACACTCGGGTCGTCGGTCGTGCGGGCTGCCTCGCGCGCCGCATGCCGGTGCCTGGACCGGCCGGTGAGGCGAAGAGCCGTGCGGGCCGCGAGCTGACGGGCCTGCATCCCCTCGGTGACCCGGCCGAGCCACGGCTGGAAGTCCTCGTGCGCGGGGTCGAGCAGCACCATGCCCGCCACCAGGTCCGGTTCGGCCCACGCCACCAGCTGGGCCAGCAGGCCGCCCCAGCCGTTGCCCACGAGCACGCACGGCCCGTCGCCGACCCGGGCCAGCAGCGCGGTCAGGTCCTCGACGGCCGCGTCGAGTGTGAGTCGGTGAACCGGGTCGCTCCCGCCGAGCCCCGCCCGGTCGTACGCGATCACCCTGGTGCAGCGGGCGATCGGTGACAGCACCGGGGCCCACGTGAGGCACGGCGTACCGCTCGCCGCGTCCAACACGACGGTCGGCCCGCCCTTGCCCGCTTCGACCCAGCGCAACGTCCGCCCGTAGCGGTCCAGCTCACCGCGTAACGCTCCGCCGGGGGCCAATGCCCCGACGGCCTCCGCAACCGCGTCGTCCACGAATTCCCCTCCAGATCCAACGCCCGGCGCTTGCGCCAACGAATCTGCGGGGTGAACGGTTCCGGATCGGCGCCGACGTTCTCGCGGCCCGGTGTCAGCCGGTGAGCAGGTCCGGGTTGTCGGCCAGGGCGGCAAGATGCGCACGCGGGTCGGCGATCAGTCTGCGGGTCGACAGGTCGAGCATCCCCGCCACGCCGGAGACCTCCGCGGCGACCGTGCCGTCGTCCTTGACGATCTGCTGCTCGACCTTGAAGGTCTTGCCCTCCCCATAGACGAACCGGCAGGTCACCCGCACCTCGTCGCCGCCACGAAGCTCGCGCAGGAACCTGACCGTCACCTCGAGTGCGACCGGGCCGACACCACTGGCCAGCAGCTTCTCCTGCGGCAGACCGGCGGCCCGCAGCAGTTCCCAGCGCGCGTGCTCGGCGTACTGGAGATAAACGGCCTGGTTCAGGTGGCCCTGAGTGTCGAGTTCGTAGCCGCGCACGGTCACATCGGAGAAGAAGGTCATGCCCGCGGCAACCTCACGGTGCCGTCAGGCTATTCCCGCCCGCCCGGGGACCGGCCGCCGGATGCGGCTGCCGGGAATGGCCGCCGGACGCGGCTGCCGGGACCAGTCACCGGATGCAGTCATCGGATGCAGTCCCGGATCCGGCTTTTCGGACGGCGCCGGCGGGGCACTCGTGGGGGCGTCGGAAACATGCACATTCCCCCGAGGGGAGGACTCATGGCCGGAGAGCTGCGAGCCAAGGACATCATGACCAGCGGTGCCAAGTGCGTGGGCGCGCATCAGTCGCTCCACGAGGCGGCCGTCATGATGCGGGACCTGGAGGTGGGTGCCCTGCCCATCTGCGGCGACAACAACAGGCTCACGGGCCTGGTCACCGACCGGGACATCGTCATCACCTGCTGTGCCGAGGGCATCAACCCGGCGGACGTGCAGGCGGGTTCCCTGGGCGGTGAGCTGCACTGGATCGACGCGGAGGCGGACGCCTCCGAGGTCCTGCAAGCCATGGAGAACAACCACATCAAGCGCCTGCCGGTGATCGACGTGGCCGGTGGCCACCGCCTGGTGGGCATCATCACGGAGGCGAACATCGCCAAGAACCTGAGCGACCGGCAGATCGCCGAGTTCGCGACCCGCGTGTACGCGGAGGCATAGCGCCCGCCCCTTCCGTCACGGTCACGGCAGGCGGGTCGGCGCCGAGCGGCTTCCGACGCGCCACCGCGCCACCGCCCCCTTGTGCGACGGCGCGGTGGCGCGGCCTCCCGGCTGCGCGCCGCTGGCTCCGGGCTGTGTCGAGGAGGGTTTCCGCGAGGTCACCGGGCCGGGAGAACATCGGCCAGTGGCCGGTGTCCATCTCGACCAGCCGCCAGTTCTCGCCGGTCAGCAGCCCGGCCACGGCACCCGTCGGCTCGGGGCCGTCGAGCAGAACCCCCTTGACTTGTCGGCCCGGTCGGGCCGCCTGGGACGACCGTACGGGGGCCGCTCGCGGCCATCCATGCACGGACGTGACTCATGCGCGTTGTCGCATAAATGGGGGGCTGAGTGGTCGGCTAAATGGGGGGCTGAGTGGTCGGCTCTTGCTTGGAGTGGGCTCGAAGCAGTTGGCTTGTGCCTCATGAAGTACACGCAGCTCGGACGCACGGGACTCAAGGTCAGCCGACTCGTACTCGGCACGATGAACTTCGGCCCGCAGACAGACGAACCGACAAGTCACGGCATCCTGGATGCCGCGCTCGACGCAGGTCTGAACTTCGTAGACACCGCCAACGTCTACGGCTGGGGCGAGAACAAGGGCCGCACGGAGGAGATCATCGGCTCCTGGTTCGCCGGTGACCCGACCCGCCGGGACAAGGTCGTCCTCGCGACCAAGGTCTACGGCAACATGGCCGGCGACGGGGACCCCTGGCCCAACCACGACCGGCTCTCCGCCCTCAACATCCGCCGTGCGGTGGACGCTTCGCTGAAGCGGCTGCAGACGGACTACATCGATCTGTACCAGTTCCACCACATCGACCGCCGCACTCCCTTCGAGGAGATCTGGCAGGCGATGGACGTCCTCGTCCAGCAGGGCAAGATCCTCTACGCGGGTTCCTCCAACTTCCCCGGCTGGGGCATCGCCAAGGCCAACGAGACGGCGCGCCGCCTCGGCTCGTACGGACTGGTCAGCGAGCAGTGCCTCTACAACCTGGCCGAGCGCCGCGCGGAGATGGAGGTCATCCCCGCCGCGCAGGACTACGGCCTCGGGGTCATCCCGTGGTCGCCGCTGCACGGCGGCCTGCTCGGCGGCGTGATCCGGAAGGAGAACGAGGGCAGGCGCCGGGCGTCCGGCCGCTCCGCGGACGCGCTCGCCAACAGCTCCGTCCGCGAGCAGGTGCAGGCGTACGAGGACTTGCTCGACAAGCACGGTCTCGAGCCGGGCGAAGCGGCGCTGGCGTGGCTGCTGACACGGCCGGGCGTCACCGGCCCGATCGTCGGCCCGCGTACGGCGGACCAGCTCGCGTCCGCACTGCGGGCGGTCGAGCTGGAGCTGTCCGAAGAGGTGCTCACGGGCCTGGACGAGATCTTCCCGGGGCCGGGCCCCTCGCCGGAGGCGTTCGCCTGGTGACGTAGGCGATGGCGGCCGCGGTGGCGGTGGCGGTGGCCGCCGCGGGTCCTACCGGCCCAGCGCGGCCGCCACCGCGACGATCACGAACATGAGCACCAGCGCACCGGCCATGATCTGATTTCTGGTCTTGGTTTTCACCCGACGAGATTAACCCGCGTCCCCGAGCGGCCAGGAACCGGCCACTTCGTACCGCGGCCGCTCGCCCGGGACCCCGCTGACGGGCAGGTTGCTGCGGACCAGAGCCAGCTCCCCCACCTCCCAGGGCGCGCCCTCGAACGCGTCCAGCGCGTGGACGTACGGGCGGAGGTCGGTGGCGGGATCGCGGGTGCGGGCGACGGTGAGGTGCGCCTGGTAGCGACGGTGCTCCTCCATACCGACGCCGGCGCGGCGGGCGGCGGCGTCCGCGCGCTCGGCCAGCAGCCGCATCTGCTCGATCCCGCCCGCAGCCCCGACCCACAGCGCGCGGTGCCCGAACCGCCCGCCCCGGTGCAGCCGCAGCGGAAACGGCGCCGTCCGGTGCGCGGCCCGCGCCAGCCGCGCGACGAGATCGGGAACGACCTCGTCGCCGACCTCCCCCATGAACGCGAGTGTGAAGTGCCACCCGTCGTGACCGGTCCACCGCAGGCTGTCGGCGTCGGGGAGCCGCTTCAGGGCCGCGACTTCGGTGGCGAGTTCGCCGACGGCCGCGGGTGGGGGAAGTACGGCGGCGAAGAGTCTCATGGCCCCCAGTGTGCCGCGTGCCCGCCCGCTGCGCGGGGCCGTTTCCTCTACCCGCCCGTTGCCGAACCGGCTCCGCCCCCGGGCCCCCGCGCCTAGTACTGCAACCGCATCTGGGGTGCCAGCCGGACGCGGCTTCACATGATCGTTCCGGATGGTTCCCGTGGCCGCCGGTGCCCCGGTCGGGGAGAGTAGCGTGTGGTCGTATGCTTCTCGACACCGTCGCATCCCGCACACTGGCCGTCCGCCACCTCGGCGAGGGACTGGGGAACCGGGTCGCCGATCTGGCCCGTCCCGGATACCGCCTCGACCTCATCGCCGAGGGTGAGCCGACCCGGGGCCATACCCGCTTCGGCGGAGGCGCGCTGCTGGAACCGGGCACGCCATGGCCCGGGGCCGACGGGATGCCACTGAGTCTGCTGGCGGTGCTCGACCTCGCCGAGTTCACGCCGCTGCTAACCGACGAACTGCCGCCGGACGCGGACGGCTTGTTGCTGAACTTCTTCCACGGCACCCTGAACGCCGCGGACTGGCGTGGTTCCTGGGATGATCCCGCGCTGTGGCGCGTCGTCCCGGCTGCCGTGACCGAAGCCGTCGAAGTCAGCGCCCCGAAGCCGGCTGTGCGCTTTCTTCCTACCCCGGTGCGGCCGGTCCCCGTTGTGACGCTGCCGGACTGCGAGGAAGTGGAGATGCAGGATCTCATTCAAGGGCCCGGCTCGGACCGCTTCGACTACGACGTGTGGGTCCGGTACTCCACCGAGACGAGGGATTTGACCGAAGAGGACCACCGGCTGCGCTGGCCCGTCAGGGGCGGGAAACACCAGGCGTTCGGCTGGCCGTGGGTGTTGCACTCGTCCCCGACCGCAGACGCCCGCAAGCAGTTCGCCAGGCGGACTCCGGACATCGTGGTGCCCGAGGACTGGCGGCTGCTGCTGCAACTCGACTCGGACGGCATTCGCACGGACGCGGGCTTCGCAGGCTGGCAGTGGGGCGACATGGGTGAGTTGCACTTCACCATCCCTGGCGCCGACCTGCGCGCGGGCGTGTTCGACCGCGTCGAGGCCGGCGAGCAAGGCTGACGCCGTTCCAGCGGCCGGGCGTCAGCTTCGCCACCACGGCCGAGCCGCCCTACCTAGCGCGGCAAGGGTCCGGGTCCGGGCGGAGCCCGGTTCGGGAAGGTGGAGGTTCCCCCGGTGGCCGCCGGGCCGCCGGGCCGCAGGGGGAGGGCAGGAGAACAGCCCGCCGCGGGCACCACCCGCGCCGCCCGGAGCCCCCCACCCGCCCGAGCCGCGCTGCTACGCCGCAGTCACCAACCGCTCGCGTTCCACGAACCGCACCCGCGGGTGCCCCCCGTTCCAGCCCACCGACAACCGCAGGCCGCCGACGCGCGCCAGCATCAGGCCGACGCCGGTCGCCGCGACCGCGGCCACCGCGCCGCCCGCCGCGAAGCCGATGCGTGCGCCATAGGTGTCCGTGACCCAGCCGACGAGCGGGGCGCCCACCGGCGTGCCACCGGTGAAGACCATCATGAACAGGCTCATGACCCGGCCCCGCATCAGCGGGTCCGTCGCCATCTGGATGCTGGAGTTGGCCGTGACGTTGACCGTCAGGCCGAACATGCCGATCGGGACCATCATCACCGCGAAGATCCAGAAGGTGGGCGCGAAGGCCGTCACGATCTCCAGCACTCCGAAGAGCACCGCCGCGCCGACGAGCAGTCGCAGCCGCGACGTGCCGCGCCGGGCGGCGAGCAGGGCACCGGCCAGGGATCCGGCGGCCATCAGCGTATTGAGCAGGCCGTACGTGCCCGCGTCGCCGTGGAAGACGTCGTCGACGAACGCGGAGAGCCAGATCGGGAAGTTGAAGCCGAAGGTGCCGATGAAGCCGACGAGGACGATCGGCCAGATCAGTTCTGGCCGGCCCGCGACGTACTTCAGGCCCTCCCGCAGCTGGCCCTTGCCCCGCGGGGCGCGCTCGACCTTGTGCAGTTCACCGGCGCGCATCATCAGCAGCCCCGCGATGGGCGCGAGGAACGACAGTCCGTTGAGCAGGAACGCGTATCCGCTGCCGACCGCGGTGATCAGGACACCGGCGACCGCCGGTCCGACGAGCCGCGCGGACTGGAAGTTCGCGGAGTTCAGCGAGACGGCGTTGCGCAGCTGCTCGGGGCCGACCATCTCGGCGACGAACGACTGCCGCGCCGGGTTGTCGACGACGGTGACGAGCCCGAGCAGGAAGGCCGTCAGGTAGACGTGCCAGACCTGGACGTGTCCGCTGAGCGTGAGCACGGCGAGCGCCAGGCCGGTGAGGCCCATCGCGGACTGGGTGGCGAGCAGCAGCTGCCGCTTGGGCAGCCGGTCCGCGAGCACCCCGCCGTACAGGCCGAAGAAGAGCATGGGGAGGAACTGCAGCGCGATGGTGATGCCGACGGCGGACGCTGATCCGGTCAGGCTGAGCACCAGCCAGTCCTGGGCGATGCGCTGCATCCAGGTGCCGGTGTTGGAGACGACCTGTCCTGTTGCGAAGAGCCGGTAGTTCCGGATCCTCAGCGAGCTGAACATGCTCTGCTTACGGGCAGGTCGGGCGGACAGGGTGTCGGGGTCGGTCGGTGCGGGGGCGGAGTCTGCTCCGGATCCCGTACTCAAAAGAGTTCGCCTCCTCGGCGTCGGCGGTCATTGCAGATGTGCGAGCTTCTCCAGGACGGGGGCGGCCGCGCGCAGCTTCGCCCACTCCTCATCGTCCAGACCCTCGGCGAGCGTGGCCAGCCAGGCGTTCCGCTTGCGGCGGGAGTCCTCGAGCATGGCCTCGGCCCGTTCGGTCTGGGTGACCACCTTCTGCCGGCGGTCGTCCGGGTGCGGCTCGAGCCGGACCAGTCCCTTGGCCTCGAGCAACGCGACGATCCGGGTCATCGACGGCGGCTGCACATGCTCCTTGCGGGCCAGCTCGCCGGGGGTGGCGGAGCCGCAGCGGGCGAGGGTGCCGAGCACCGACATCTCGGTGGGGCTCAGCGTCTCGTCGACGCGCTGGTGCTTCAGACGGCGGCCCAGCCGCATGACGGCCGAGCGCAGGGAGTTCACGGCGGCGACATCTGCGGCGTCAGGACCGTGGGACAGGTCAGGCATGTTTATTAGCGTAACTCATTACCCAGCCTAAAGAAAGCGGGTTACGGGGACGCCGCACACGTCATCCATATGGGTGAGACGCATCCCGAAAGTGACGCCGGGGCGGCCGTCGTACGACGACCCTGAGGCGCATGGGATCGACAGTGCTCAGCCTGCGGATGGACGGTGAGTTGCTCGACCGCATCCGGCAGCACGCGGCGAAACGGCAGATGAGCGTCCAGGACTATGTGGTCCGGACGCTCATTCGCGACGACTTCGACGAGCGCTTCAAGGCGGCCGTCGACGAGACGGAGAAGTTCTACGGCGTCCCCTGACGACGCCGGGGACGTGCAAGACGCGGGACCGGGCGAGCCCCTGTCGGCGTCGCGCACCGGACCGCGGGAGCGCCCGAGCACCGGCGTCGCGCACCGGACCGCGGGAGCGCCCGAGACCGACACCGCCGCCTACGGGGCCTACGGGCCTACGTGAGCCCCAGCGCCGGCATCGCGTAGGAGAAGACGAACACCGCCGAGACGGCGTACATGGCGGCGGGCACCTCGCGTCCGCGCCCCGCCGCGAGCCGCAGCACGCTGAAGGTGATGAAGCCGATGCCGATGCCGTGCGTGATCGAGTAGGTGAACGGCATCATCACCAGCGCCAGGAACGCGGGCGCGGCGATCGTGTAGTCGCTCCAGTCGATGTCCTTGATCGAACCGGCCAGGATCAGGAACCCGACCGCCACCAGGGCGGGAGTCGCCGCCTGCGAGGGGACCATCGTGGCGAGCGGTGTGAGGAACAGCGCCAGCGAGAACAGCACACCCGTGACCACCGACGACAGACCCGTACGGGCGCCCTCGCCGACACCGGCAGTGGACTCCACGAAGCAGGTGTTGGCGGAGCACGAGGCGGCGCCGCCCGCGGCGACGGCGATGCCGTCCACGACGAGCACCTTGTTGATGCCCGGGTAGTTGCCTTCCTTGTCCATGAGCTTCGCCTCGTCACCGACGGCGAGGATCGTTCCCATCGCGTCGAAGAAGCAGGACAGCAGCACGGTGAAGACGAACAGCACACCGGTCAGCAGGCCGACCTTCTCGAAGCCGCCGAAGAGGCTGACCTCGAAGAGCAGCCCGAAGTCGGGCGAGGAGACCGGGTTGCCGGGCCACTCGGGCGTGGTCAGGCCCCAGGACTCGACGTCGGCGACGGCGTGGACGACCATCGCGCCGACCGTCATCACGACGATCGAGATGAGGATCGCGCCCGGCACCTTGCGGATGATCAGCGCGAGGGTGAGCAGCGTCCCGAGGGCGAAGACCAGGACCGGCCAGCCGAGCAGATGGCCGCCGGTGCCCAGCTGGAGCGGGACGGTGGTGTGGGCTGCGTCGGGGATACGGGTGACGAAGCCGGAGTCCACCAGGCCGATGAGCATGATGAACAGGCCGATACCGATCGCGATGGCCTTGCGCAGGCCGAGCGGCACGGCGTTCATCACACGCTCGCGCAGTCCGGTGGCCACCAGCAGCACCACCACGAAGCCGGCGAGGACCACCATGCCCATGGCGTCCGCCCAGGCCATCTGGGGCGCGAGCTGGAGCGCGACGACCGTGTTCACGCCGAGGCCGGCCGCGAGCGCGATGGGGACGTTGCCGATGACACCCATCAGCAGCGTCGAGAACGCGGCCGTCACCACGGTGGCGGTGACCAGCTGGCCCCCGTCGAGCTGGTGTCCGTACATGTCCTTGGCGCTACCGAGGATGATCGGGTTCAGCACGAGGATGTACGCCATCGCGAAGAAGGTGGCGAATCCGCCCCTGACCTCGCGGGCGGCCGTGGAGCCGCGCTCCGAGATCTTGAAGAAGCGGTCAAGGCCGCCGGTGGCCTGCGGGGGCGTGGGCGGCAGGCCGGGGGCGTCGACCTTGGCGGTGGCCGTGGGGGACATGCGGTTGACCTCGTGAGGGGGTGTGGATTGGCCGGTTCCCTGGAGGTTCGTACGAGCGAAACCGGTCGGACGCAAACTCGTTCAGTATGAACATATAAATGGAAGATCGGTATCTCCGCGCGTAGACTCAAGGGGCGGCCCGTCCACGCCGGTCCTGAAACCCCGCCCAAACCTGGACCTACACTGTGCGCATGGCGAAGTGGACCCCCCGGCACGAGGCACCCGAACCCCTTGAGGGGCCGATCGTCGGCACCGTCATCGGCGGCACGATCCTCTGGTTCGTACTGTTCCTCGTCCAGGTCCCCTTCTACGGCTGGTTCGCCGACCGCGACCTGACGTGGTGGGTGTGGACCTGCCTGGCCGGCGCGGGTCTCGGGCTCATCGGCATCTGGTACGTACGCGGCCGCGACGCGGCGATCAAGCGCGCCCGGAGCACGGAAGCGTCCGGCGGCGCCGAGGCCCAGGAGCCGGGCGCACCCGCCTGAGCCGCAGCCGGGCGCACGCCGCCTGAGCCGCCACACACGCGTCAAATCCCTGCCGCCCGCGCCTCGGGGCCCTGCCGCCCGCGCCTCGGGGCCCTGCCGCCCGCGCCTCGTCCCCTTCCTCTCCCCGCCGTCCGCTCCCGCCGCCGTAGTGCCCAGGGACCATTCGCGTCCTCCCCCGGTCTGATCTTCCGCCGCTTCGGGCGGTGGTCCGGCATGCGCCGCCGTAACGTCGAACCATGACTCAGCGGGCGGACATAGCAGCCGACGGGCCGGAGCGGGGCCCCCTCGTGGGCAACGGCGCCGACCGGCGGTCTCCGGGCCTGACGTCCGGCGAGGTCGCGGAACGGGTGGCGCGCGGTGAGGTCAACGACGTACCCGTACGCAGCTCCCGCTCCGCCGTCGACATCGTCCGCGCCAACGTCCTCACCCGCTTCAACGCCATCATCGGCGTGCTGTGGGTGATCATGTTCTTCGTCGCACCGATCCAGGACAGCCTGTTCGGCTTCGTGATCGTCGCCAACACCGGCATCGGGATCATCCAGGAGCTGCGCGCCAAGAAGACGCTCGACTCCCTCGCGGTCATCGGCGAGGCGAAGCCGAGAGTGCGACGGGACGGCGTCACCACCTCGGTCGGCACCTCCGAGATCGTCCTCGGCGACCTCGTCGAACTCGGCCCCGGCGACAAGGTCGCCGTCGACGGCGAGACCGTGGAGGCCGACAGCCTCGAGGTCGACGAGTCACTGCTGACCGGCGAGGCCGACCCCGTCCTCAAGCGGCCGGGCGACCCGGTGATGTCCGGCAGCTTCGTGGTCGCGGGCGGCGGCGCCTTCACCGCCACGAAGGTCGGACGCGAGGCGTACGCGGCGCAGCTCGCGGAGGAGGCGTCCCGTTTCACGCTCGTCCACTCCGAGCTGCGCTCCGGGATCTCCACGATCCTCAAGTACGTGACATGGATGATGGTCCCGACCGCCATCGGCCTGATCATCAGCCAGCTGGTCGCCAAGGACAACAACTTCAAGGACTCGGTCGCGCGGACCGTCGGCGGGATCGTGCCGATGATCCCCGAGGGGCTGGTCCTGCTCACCTCGGTCGCCTTCGCGATCGGTGTGATCCGCCTCGGCCGCAAACAGTGCCTGGTGCAGGAGCTGCCCGCCATCGAGGGGCTCGCCCGGGTGGACGTCGTCTGCCTCGACAAGACCGGCACCCTCACCGAGGGCGGCATGGACGTCACCGAGCTGCGTCTGCTGAACGGGGCGGACGAGCAGCACGTACGCACGGTCCTGGGCGCGCTCGGCGCGTCCGACCCGCGACCGAACGCCTCGCTCCAGGCCGTCATCACGGCCTACCCGGACGGCGGGGGTCACCGCTGCACCGCCGCCCTGCCCTTCTCCTCCGCCCGCAAGTACAGCGGCGCGACTCTCTCGGAAGGCGACGCCGGCGGTGACGGGGCCGTTTCGACGTGGCTGCTCGGCGCACCCGATGTGCTGCTGTCCGCGAGGCACCCCTCCCTGGCGGAGGTCGACGACCTCAACCGGCAGGGGTTGCGGGTGCTGCTGCTCGCACGAGCGGAGGGCTCCCTGGACGCGCCCGCCGAGAAGACGGCGGCCGCCCTCGTCGTCCTGGAACAGCGGCTGCGCCCCGACGCCGCCGACACCTTGCGCTACTTCGCCGACCAGGACGTAGCGGCGAAGGTCATCTCGGGCGACAACGCGGTCGCCGTCGGCGCGGTCGCGGCCAAGCTCGGCCTGCCGGGCGCCGATTCGACGCTCGACGCGCGCAAGCTGCCGGCCGAGCGCGAGGCGATGGGCGCGGAGCTGGACGGCGCCGCGGTCTTCGGCCGCGTCAGTCCGCAGCAGAAGCGGGACATGGTCGGCGCGCTCCAGTCCCGCGGCCACACGGTGGCGATGACCGGCGACGGCGTCAACGACGTCCTGGCGCTCAAGGACGCGGACATCGGGGTGGCCATGGGGTCGGGCTCCGAGGCGACCAAGGCCGTGGCGCAGATCGTCCTGCTCAACAACAGCTTCGCGACGCTGCCGTCGGTGGTCGCGGAGGGCCGCCGGGTCATCGGCAACATCACCCGCGTCGCGACCCTGTTCCTGACGAAGACGGTCTACTCGGTGCTGCTGGCGATCCTGGTGGTCTGCAGCCAGATCGAGTACCCCTTCCTCCCCCGCCATCTGACCCTGCTGTCCACCCTCACCATCGGCGTCCCGGCCTTCTTCCTGGCGCTCGCCCCGAACAAGGAGCGCGCCAAGCCCCACTTCGTGCGGCGGGTGATGCGGTACGCGATCCCCGCGGGCGCGATCGCGGCGACGGCGACGTTCTGCGCGTATCTGCTGGCCCGCTCGTACTACAGCGGCCCCGGCTCGCTGGCCGCGGAGACGAGCGTGGCGACGCTGACTCTCTTCCTGGTCGCGATCTGGGTCCTCGCGATCATCGCCCGCCCGTACACGTGGTGGCGGATCGGGCTCGTGGCGGCGATGGGCCTGGGCTTCCTGGTGGTGCTGACGGTGCCGTGGCTCCAGGACTTCTTCGCGCTGAAGCTGGTGGGCACGACGATGCCGTGGACCGCCGTCGCCATCGCGGCGACGGGCGCGGTTCTGCTGGAGCTGTCGTGGCGGGTGGTGGGGCGGCGCTTCCCGGCGTAGCCGTCCCCGCCCGACGAAGCACATGCGAAGGCCCCGCCGCACGTCGGGATCACCTTCGAGTTCCAGTGATCGACGGGCGGCGGGGCCTCACGGGGTGGCCGCTACTTCGTGAAGTAGCCGGCGACGTCGGCGATCAGGTTCACCGACCCGGCGTGGTTGTAGAAGCTCACCTTGCCGTTGACGACGGGCACGATCACCAGGTTCGGCGCCGTCTGGCCGGCCACCAGGTTCAGGTTCGACGCGCTGCTGCGCTTCGTCCCGTTCGGGTAGACGGCGATGTACGTCCGGGCCGTCGGGCTGGTCCCCGTGACGTTCATGACGACGGCCGTGACCCCGGTCGCCGGGACACCGTTCCTGCCCGTCACCTGGAGTGTCACCGTCTTTCCGGCACCGACCTTCGCCTTCGCCGCGCCCAGACCGGTACGCGTGTCCATGAAGCGGGTCGGGGTGAGGGGCCGGTACGTCGAGCCGGTATCCGCGTCCGTGAAGTAGCCCGACACGTCGGCGACCAGGTCCACCGACCCGGCGTAGTTGTAGAAGTCGACCTTCCCGTTGACCACCGGCACCACGACCAGGTTGGGTGCGGTCTCCTTGGCGACCACGTTCACGTTGGAAGCGCTGGTGCGCTTCGTCCCGTTCGGGTACACGGCGATGTACGTCCGGGCCGTCGGGTTGGTCGCGGTCACGTTCATCACGACCGCCGTGACACCCGTCGCCGGGACACCGCCCTTGCCCGCCACCTGGAGCGCCACCGTCTTCCCTGCACCCACCTTCGCCTTCGGCACACCCAGACCGATACGCGTGTCCATCAACCGCGTCGGCTGCACCGGCTGGTAGGCGGACCCGCTGTCCCCGTCCGTGAAGTAGCCCGACACGTCGGCGACCAGGTCCACCGACCCGGCGTAGTTGTAGAAGTCGACCTTCCCGTTGACCACCGGCACCACGACCAGGTTGGGCCTGGTCTGCCCGGCGACCACGTTCAGGTTCGACGCGCTGGTGCGCTTCGTCCCGTTCGGGTACACGGCGATGTACGTCCGGGCCGTCGGGCTCGTGGCGGTCACGTTCATCACGACCGCCGTGACACCCGTCGCCGGGACACCGCCCTTGCCCGCCACCTGGAGCGCCACCGTCTTCCCTGCACCCACCTTCGCCTTCGGCACACCCAGACCGGTACGCGTGTCCATCAACCGCGTCGGCTGCACCGGCTGGAACGTACCGGTGAGCTTCGGCGGCGGCGGTGTCACCGTCAGGCTCGCCGGGTGCTGTTCGTACCCGCGATGCGAGATGACGCTCACCGTCCAGGTGCCCGCGGGGACACCCGTCAGGTCGAGTGACGCCTTCAGCGTCCGCCAGTCCGCGGAGACGCCGGTGACCCGTGCCGCGCGGCGGGTGCCGTTGACGAGGAGGTCGACCCGGTCGCTCTGGTGCAGGGCCTCGCCCTTGACCGTGAGCTCTGCCGTGGTCCCGGCGGGCGCGGAGCCCGGAGTCACCTCGTCGACGTCGAACCGCTCACCGCCGCACACGCCCGAGTAGCACGCGGTCTCCACCCGGTACGACACCTGCGACGCCTTCTCCGGCAGCGACACGAGCAGGACGGCCGGGGCCGCCTCGCCCGTCCCGGTGGACCGCACACTGCACGTGTACTCGTCACCGGACTGCGTGCAACCGCTGGTCCAGCTGCCGTCGTACACCGAGACGGCGGCCCGGTCCGTCCCCCCGGAGGGGTTCGAGACCGTCACCTTCAGCATGTCGTTGCCGACGGTGGGCAGGACGGCGCAGACCGCCGTGCGCTCCTCGGTGAGCGTCCCGGTCAGCGGAGCGTGACCGTAGGCGGCGGAGGTGGCACGCGGGCATTCGGCGGCCGGGCCGTCGGCGGTGGCGATCCGCCAGATGTCCAGGCGGTGGTAGGTGTCGGGCACCTCGAGACCGAGCGGCACCTGCATCACCACCTGGTAGGTGGTGGACCCGGTGACCACACAGGACCGGTTGCGGAAGGAGCAGTCCGCGACCTTCCCGTCGGCGCCCAGGACCATGATGTTGAGCGTGCCCCGCGAGTCGCGGACATCGATGCGGACGCGGTCCGTGGCCGCCGTGGTGGTGACCTTGTGGCAGCGCAGCTGCCCGGCGAACCTACCGTAGGAGCCCGGCTGCGACGGTCCGCCGACCGCGGTCGCCGCGCTCCCCGTGCATCCCCAGGCCGTCGAGGTGACGTCGCGGCGGCTCAGGGTGTACGAGGCGGCGGTGTCCTGGCCGGTGAAGACGACCCTGTGGGCCTTACCCGGCGTGAGCGGGCAGACCGACCACCCGTTCTTCACCGCGGTGCGCTCGCACTTCAGCTCTCCGGACTCGTCGGTGACGGCGAAGTCGGCGGACGCGGTCCCCGACACGGTCCGCAGCTCGAACAGCTCCGAGGCCGAATGGTCGGTGGCCGGGATCTCCAGGCAGTGGGTGAAGACCCCGTCGCCGGTGGTGAGCTTGGTCGCGTTGCTCAGGTCGCTGAAGGTGCTGCGCGGCATCCTGGCGCAGGTGCCGGGCGGCAGCGGGGTGTCGGTGCGCAGGAAGTTGATCGCGTACGGCCCCGGCTCCTCGCCCGCGTCGGCGTGGACGATCGCCCGGTACGGCGCGACGCCGGACAGCTGACAGTTGCTTTCGCGGAGCGCGGTCTCGTCGCACTGCAGCGCTCCGGCGGCGTCGAGCACCTCGGTGTCGATGGCCGGTCCGGTGCCGATGCGGGCCTGTCCGGAGATCCGGGCACCCTGGGGCATGGGCAGTTCGAGGCAGTCGTACTGGCCGGCGGCGCCGAGCAGGCCCTCGTGCAGCCCTTCCTCGACCGGTACGCAACCCTGCGTACCGGTCCGGTCGAGGAACGCGGTCGCGTAGCTCCCGTCGAACGCCCGATGCGGGTCGCCCACCACCAGGGTGTAGGAACCAGCTGCGGGGAACGTGCACCAGCCGCCACGGCAGACCTCGGTGGACTCGCCGTCGTAGACGAACGTCCACCAGATGCTGTTCCGTTCGTCGACCGGCGTCACAAGGTAACGCCCGGCGGCCGGCACCTTCAGGATGCGGCAGCGGACCGTGGCGGACGGAAGAGCGGGCTCGGCGCCGTAGCGTCCGACCTCGACGGCCGGGCAGCCCTGAGGATCGCTCAGGCGGGCGACCTGGAGCTGGTAGGTGACCGGATTCTCTTCGCCTGACGAGGCGTACGACAGCACACGGTAGGGGCCGTCACCGGTCAGCACACACCCCGGCTTGCCCAGCTCCCTCTCGCAGGCGTTCCTGCCCGTCTCGTCGGTGATCCACGCGGTCGCGTCGCCATAGGCGACCGAGTCGGCGTAAGTGACGAGCCGCTCTCCGGGCTGGGCTGCGATCCGCTGGCAGTTGACCTGGAAGTGGTTGGCGGTGGTGCGGACCGGCACCGGCTGGTCCCAGGCGGTGCCCATGGCCGGTTCGCAGGGCTCCGCCTCGGCGAGCGGCACGACGAACAGGCGGAAGTCGCTGGTGTCCACCTGGTCGTTGCGGACGCGGACGGTGTAGGTGCCCGCGGCGGGGACGTCGCAGAAGCCGACGTCGGAGACGCTCGCGAAGCAGTCGAGCGGGCCGTCCGGGCCTTCGATCTTGCCGGTGATCAGGTTTCTGGTGTCGCGGAGCATGAACAGGTGCTCGCCGGCCTCGGCCCGCACCGTGAAGCACTGTTGGGTGCCGGCGGCGAGCGTCCCGCTCGCCACGGCGTCGCCCGGGTCGCCGAACGGCGCGAGGGCAAGGGCCGCACAGGCCGCCGGCTCCGGTTCCGCGGCCGGGGCGGCCTGAGCCGAGGTGACGGGCAGCAGCAGCGACACGAGCGTCGCGAGCACCAGCGTCACGAGCGCCGTCGGTGCGGGTCTTCGATGCGTACGTGGAATACGCGGAGTTCGTGCAGGTCCGGACATGGCGGTCCCCCCAGGGCTGTGTCGAGTGCAGGAGATCTTCGCACGGGAGACCGACAGCTCAAAGAGGGTTCTCGGGGGCCGCCGGTTATGCGGATGTCCCGGTACCGCTCCGCCGAATTCACCGTGTCAACATGCCGTCATCATCCGTTGCCCACCATGGGTGGCGAGTGTTCCGGTGAGCGAAGCGTCATGCACGCGACATCGAGGAGCACATGTGACCACGCGCCGTCCCCTGCGTCCCACCGCCCTCGTCATGGGCACCGCCCTCGCCGCGATCGTCGCGGCCGTGCCCGCCCAGGCGGACACGAAGGAACGGGCCGGCCTTCCCGGCGTCCAGCCGCGGGCCGAGACGGCCACGCTGTACGACGACGAGGCGGGCGGCAACGCCGATGCCGACGACCCCGCGATCTGGCGCAACGCCGCCGACCCCGGGCGCAGTCTGGTCGTCGCGACGGCCAAGGAAGGCGGCCTGCGCGTCTACGACCTCGACGCCCGCCAGGTCCAGTCGATCCCCGCCCCGGCTCCCGCCGCACAGGACGACGCCCCCGGCCGTTTCAACAACGTCGATCTGCTCCGCGATGTACGGCTGTCCACCGGGCGGGCCGACCTCGCCGTGGTCAGCGACCGAGGCAACGACCGGCTCCGTTTCTACCGTATCGACCGCGACCGGCCCGGCGGCCCGCTCGCCGACGTCACCGACCCGGGGGCCGTACCCGTCTTCTCCTCGGGCCAGGACGAGATCAACGACCAGAACACCGCCTACGGCCTCGCGACCTGGACCGACCGTCGGACGGGCCGCTCCTACGCGCTCGCCAGCCGGCGCAACCGGACGACCGTCGCCCTGCTGGAGATCACGCCCGGACCGGGCGGCACGGTCGGCTACCGCAAGGTCCGCACCATCGACCTGCCGTCGGCCTTCGGCCTCCCGGACGGCACTTCCTGGACGCCCTGCGGCGAACCGGGCGAACTCCCCCAGGTGGAGGGCATGGTCGTCGACCCGGCGAACGGCGTGCTCTACGCGGGCCAGGAGGACGTCGGCATCTGGCGCCTCCGCGCCGACCTGCGGGGCAGGCCCGTCCTCATCGACAAGGTCCGCGAGTACGGGGTCCCCGGCACGTACGACGAGGAGACCGAGGAGTGCGCGCCGGGCGCCGACCCCGGCTACGGCGGCAGGCACCTGTCCGCAGACGTCGAGGGCCTCACGCTCCTCACCGAGGACGACGGCGACGGCTATGTGCTGGCCTCCGGCCAGGGCGACGACTCCTTCGCCCTCTACGACCGTGAGCTGGACGACGACAACGAGTACGAGGGCGGCTTCCGCGTCACCGCCGCCTCGGCGACGCTGGACGGCTCCGAGGAGTGCGACGGCGCGGCCGTGCTGAACGCCCCGCTCGGCAGCAGGTACCCGAACGGGCTGCTCGTCGTCCAGGACGGCCACGACACACCCGAGGACGGCGAACGCGACGCCACGGGCTTCAAGTTCGTCGACCTGGACGACGTGTTGGACGCCGTCGACTGAGGCCGGCCAACGGGCACCGGGCCAACGGCACCGGACCATCGGCATCAGCACCGGACGCCGTCGGCACCGGACGCCATCGGCTCAGGCCGGGGCCACCGACACCTGACGCAGGGGCCGCGCAGGGGGGCGGCGCCCCCCTGCGCGGCACGCCCTACGGCCGGGCGTAGGGCCGGGTCATGATCTCCATGTTGTGGCCCGACGGGTCCTCGAAATACGCGCCCCGGCCGCCGAAGAGGTGGTTGACCGCCCCCGGTTCGATGTGGCCCGGATCGGCGAAGTACGTGACACCCACCGCCTCCAGCCGGGCGATCATGGCATCGAACCGGTCGTCGGGCACCTGGAACGCGTAGTGCTGCGACTGGATCGGCTCGTCGGTCTTCTCGTAGTAGTCGAGCGTCACGCCGTTGCCGAGATCGACGGGCAGGAACGGCCCGAACGGCGCTCCGACGTCGAGACCGAGGATCGTGGCGATGAACTCGGCCGACAGTTGCCGGTCTTCGGCGTACACGACGGTGTGGTTGAGCTGGACGGTGGTGACGGACTGCTCGTGCGGCATGGTGAGCTGACTCTCCAGGTGGTCGTGACGGTTCCTCGGGGTCCCTCGCGGGACAGGTCGGAGCTGGTTGCTGAAGAGGGAACGGCGGGGCCCTGGCCCGCCTCGCGCTCACACCGAGGCCGGGCGCCTCACTCGTGCGTGGCCCATGGCCGACCCGGCAGTCACCCGGCCGACCCTAGCCGCCTCCGGGAGAAGACGGCAATCGACTTCCGGCCGTCGGCGGGAGAACGGCCACCGTGCGTGGACACGGGAATCGATCACGGGAATCGATCGCGGGCAGGGGGAGTTCAGCGAGTATGGCTGTCATTCACAAGACGACAATGGAGCCCGGCAAGCTGGAGCTGCTCGCGGCCTGGCTTCCCGCGCGGCCCTGGTACCTCGGCGCGGGGCGCGAGCCCGAACTGGCGAAGGCCGGCGGCTTCCGGCTCGACGACCCGCAGGGCGAGGTGGGCATCGAGTTCATGGTGGTCACGGACACGTCCGGCGACGAGCCCGTCGCGTACCACGTACCGCTCTCCTACCGCGGGGCGCCGCTCGACGGAGCGGAAGAGACCGCACTCGTCGGGACGAGCGAGCACGGCGTACTCGGCAAGCGCTGGGTGTACGACGGCGCCCACGACCCGGTGGTCGTCGCCCGGTTGCTGGCCTTCGCGCAGGGCCGGGCCGAGGCACAGGCCCAGAGCGTGTCGAACACCCCGGACCCGTCCGTCACCGGCCACTTCGCCGGACCCGGGCTCCCGGCGGACATCGCGCCCGGACCCGTGGCCGACGGACCTGACGGCACGACGGTCCCACTGGTCTCCGAGCCCCTGACCCTCCGGGTGACGCGCGTCCTGCGCCCTGCGGACGGGAACCCGTCCGACACCGGCGCGCGGGGTCACGTGACCGCCGCCTGGCACCTTCCGGACGGCACGGAGCACCGCGCCCGGTTCATCACCCTGCACGGCACGCCGTCGCGCTGAGCCCGGCAGATGATCGGCGGAAGTGCTTCACGCGACGCTTCATACGACGCTCCATGCGACAGGAGAGGCCGCTGATCTCCACGGGCGTCCTCGGGCCGCGGCGCGCGTCCGCGCGCTCCGCGGCCCGGCCCAGAGCCTGGCCCCGGCCGACCGACTCGTGCCCGACCGACTCGTGCCCGACCGGCTCGTGCCTCGCGGGCCCACCGGGCACGCGGGACGAGCGGTCACGAGGCGCCACGAGGCGCCCCGAGGACCCCCGCTCAGTAGTCGATGCGGTCGGACTTGGCCAGCCACGCGTCGAACGGCGCCGTACGGTTCGGCAGGTCCAGCCGCTCGACCGGCATCGGCCACACCGACGCGGGCCTCTTCTCGAACAGGTCGTAGAACTTGCGGTCGTCGAAACCGGCCACCGCGGCATCGTGCCGGTCGGCGGCGTAGACGATCCGGTCGACTCGTGCCCACAGCGCGGAGGAGAGGCACATCGGACACGGCTCGCACGAGGTGACCAGTACGCACCCGTCGAGCGTGAAGGTGTCCAGCTTCTTGCATGCGGCACGCATCACGCTCACCTCGGCGTGCGCGGTCGGGTCCAGGGTCGCGGTGACCTGGTTGTTCCCGCTCGCGACGATCTCGCCGTCCTTGGTGACCAGGGCACCGAACGGACCGCCGCCGTTCGTCACGCTGTCGGTGGCCAGTTTGATCGCCTGATCCATCCAGGCACTCTCGAACTCGTGGGTGCCGACTTCTCGGGTGTACAGGGTCACGGTCACTCCTCGCAGCGTGGCTTGTTTCGTCGCAACGTGTGAGGAGTACACAGCCGGTCGAGCAGAGCCAGCTAGGAGTGGAAGACCTGAAGGCGCCCGTCGGCCCTTCGTAGATTCCCACAAGAGCCCGCCCGCCCCTGGGGCGCCGGCGCCTTCCGTTACCGGAATGATAGTCGGCGATCAGGACGACGGGGGCTCCACCAGCACTTCCGCCCAGACTGTCTTCCCGGCACCACGGCGCGGCTCCACCCCCCAGCGGCCCGCCAGAACGTCCACGAGGACCAGCCCTCGCCCCGACACCTCGTCGGCGGCGGGGGCGTGCACGGTGGTCGGGGGCCGCACCGAGGACGCGTCCGCGACCTCGACCCGCACCCGCCGCGCGTCCAGAACCAGCCGCAGCCGGAAGTCCCGGCCCGGCACCCGCCCGTGCCGTACGGCGTTGGCGGCCAGCTCCGCCACCAGGAGCGCGACGGTGCGGGACAGGTCCGAGTCGGCGGGGTGGCCCCACTCCGCCAGGTGCCGCACGGCGACCCGCCGGGCGAGCCGGGCACCCCGGGGTGTCGAGCCGAACAGCGCCGCGAACTCCGCGCCCCGGGCCGCCCCTTCCTCTTGGGAGATCCCCTGCTCCGGGCCCTCGCCCGATGGGGTCGTGGTCCCCGACAGGGTCGTGGCCTCCGACGGGGTGGTGGGCCCCGATGAGGTCGTGGCCTCCGACAGGGTCGTGGCCTCCGATGGGGTGGTGGTCCCCGATGGGGTCGTTGTCTTCAGCACCGCGTCGTCCATTCCGTTCGGCCCTCTCGCCCGCGGCACCATCCATGGGTGTACGGATGGTGACGTTCCGTGTTCAAGAGTCGTCCGTCGCCCCTACGCTCGGAAGGGCAAGCAGCCTTACACCACAAGCCGTAAGGAACGGAAGTGAGCCCATGGCCAAGGAAATTGAGCCCGAGACGTCGATGGCGGCCCTCTTCGGCTCGCAGGTCCGCAGACTGCGCCTGACAGCCGGCCTGACGCAGGCGCAGCTGGGAGCCAAGACGCACGTCGTCAGCACCCGCATCACCCAGGTCGAGCGCTCGTCCGGCGCCAAACCGACGCGGGAGCTGGCGCAGGCGCTCGACACCGCGCTCAGCGCGGACGGCCTGCTGGTGCAGCTGTGGCCGCACGTCTACCGGGAGTCCTTCCCGGACTGGTCGCGCACGTTCATGGCGTATTCGGCCCAGGCCACCGCGATCCGCCAGTACACCGCGCATGTCGTCCCCGGCCTGCTGCAGACGGAGGAGTACGCACGGGCCGTGCTGAGTGTCGGCCTGTCTCTCGAGAGCGAGGAGCAGTTGGAGGAGCGGCTGTCCGCGCGCCTCGAGCGGCAGAAGCGGCTCACCTCGCCGGAGCGCCCCGAACTGCTGGTGATTCTCGACGAGTCGGTGCTGCGGCGGCCGGTCGGCGGGGACGACGTGATGCGACGCCAGCTCGCCCACCTGCTGAAGGCGGCGGCCGAGCCGCACGTCACCGTGCAGGTACTGCCGTTCGCCGCAGGCGCGCACGACATGCTGGGCGGCTCCCTGACCGTACTGACCCTGCCGGACGGCTCCGAAGTGGCTTACACGGAAGGCGCGCATCACGGACAGCTCTTCGAGGATCCGGCAGAGGTCGAGCGTCTCGCGGTGACTTACGATCGGCTGGGGGCCGCTGCCCTGCCCCCGTTCATGTCGCTCGACATGATCCGATCCGCGATGGAGGACGACTACCGTGGCGCGAATCTCCCTTCCCGGTCCGCACGACGCCGCCTGGCGAAAGAGCAGCTACAGCAATCAGGAGGGCGGCGACTGCGTCGAGGTGGCCGACGGGCTCCCCGGCGTGGTTCCGGTACGTGACAGCAAGGCCCCGCACGGCCCGGCACTCGCCTTCGCCGCCGCGTCCTGGGCAGCGTTCATAGGCGAGTTGAAGGCCACCGACCGGGCCTGAGCCGGCCGGGTCCGCACCGATCGGGACCCGGTCCATGACCGCTGGTCCCGGATCTGCTGGCCCCGGACCGCTGGTCCCGGACCGCCGGGGGCCGACAACACATGGAGTTCCCGCGTTCCCGCTGATGCGCACGGGCGAGCCACGCACGGAACCGGCCCGCCGGAACAACCGGCGGGCCGGCATGAGCGTTCGAGGCCGAGGCGCCATCCGGCATCAGCGTTTCACTGAGGCCGCTCACCACACGTCAGTGCTGTTCCTCTTTCGATGGTTCAGCACTGTGAACGTGACTGCGGCAACCACGGCAAGCATCATGATCCCGAGTTCCATTGCGCCGATCTGCGCCCCCAAGACAACGAGAAGGGCGAGGAAGGCGACAACAATCAAGGCAAGCTGAAGGATGAGCGTCTTCACGGGGACCTCTTTGGACTCCGGAACCAGCGATCGCGGTCCTGCCTCTACCGTACGCCTCCCGGGACTGGACGTCCCGAGGCCGGTCTCGCCGTCACCGCCCACGCATACGCGGACCGGGCAAGAAATGCTCGTGACCGACAAGGCTTTGAGGCAGCGCTCTCTCAGATGCCGGTGGTCTGCACCGAGACGAGGCCGTTGACCGCACCGGTGACCGCGCCGACCGGCACGACGGAGGCGACGGACTGGGCGGCACCGACGACGTCGCCGACGTTGACGGCAGCACCGTAGCCGTTGGCACCGGCGTGGGCGCTCGCGACACCGCCGGAAATGCCGTCCAGCTCGCTGTCGGAAATCTCGGCGGTCTCAACAGAGGTGAAGTCGTTACGCACTTTCTCTCCCATTCCATAATCGGAAAATGCCGGGACTGGCGACCCGAGCGCACGTCAAAAAGAAAACAGGCCGGCGCAAACGGTCGCCTGGCGCCCGAAGCGGTGTCGCAGACGCGACCCCGCACCACAGGATGAGATCACGCCAATGGGCCAACCGGCAATGTACGTTCCGGTTTTGACTGTGAATCCTTCTTCACGACAACGTCAACTCGCGCGCACTTCTGCCGTGGTGGTCGACAGACAGATCACACCGCGGAGTTTCCGGTGCGAGATATCGGCAGATGTCTCTTTCCTTGAGCATCGGGACGGATGGACCGGAATACGCCGTCGTCAGCCGGACCTGACAGCGCCGTGGTGGGCGAGCGCCGCGTGCGGGGCTTCGCCCACCGGGCGGTGGTCGACGTGGACGGTGGCAGCCGCCGGCCGCGGAACGGCGTGGATCAGGGCGTGTTCGGCCGCGACGGCGAGCGAATGCGCCTGGACGACGGTCAGTTCGGGGCCGACCACGATGTCGGCCTCCGCGCGCAGGCCGACGCGCAGGCCGGGACCGACCGATGCCTCGACCTCACCGATCGCGAAGTCTGAGCGGTTCCTGAGCCGGAATCATGGCTTCCGCCACAGCAGACAGCACTCGCCGATGGTGAAGTTGATCAGGACCGACCGGGCTCGCACGCCGTCCTCCCGACCAGGGGGCGGGCCCGCCTGCCCGCGCGAAGAGAGCAAAGTCCCAGGGGGACCACATGCGCATACGAAACCCACGACGCGCCACCGCCCGCCGCGCGACCGTCACGGTGGCGGGCATCGCCGCCGCGGCCGTCTTCACCACCACCTCGGCACACGCGGCACTCGCGCCTGCCGCCGGTGCCGGACCTGCCGGCTCAGCCGCCAAGGCGTCCGCGCTGGTCGAGGAGTGCACCGGCACGGCGGACGTCGTGCCGAGCCCGTCCGCCTCCGGGGGGACTCTTCAGGCCGTGACCACAGCCGAGGAGGGCCTCCGTACCGTGACGTCCCCCGCTGCGGCTCGTAGCACCGTGCGGTCGACATGAAGACCGTGGAGATCATGGCCGTGATCGCACTGGTCGTCGAGGCCGGCCTCATGGTGTCGGCCCGCTTCGGCACCGAGCGCCGCCACTGGCGGCACTACAGGAACCGGGGCCCGGCTCCCCGCACCGGTGACGACGTCACGCATGCACCGGCAATCCTCTATGCGGCGGCAGCGGTTGCCGTCGCCGTCGCGGCGCTGGCCGCACCGTTGGAGATGAACCTGTCCACCGTCGGTACGGCAGCGATGTTCGGCGTCCTGCTCCCCGTCTTCGCGGCGAACGCGGTGATGGTGCTGGCCACGAACGGCCGGCCCGAGGCGGTGACCCGTGTGCACCGGTGGGCCGCCTTCGCGGTCGCCGTCGTTGGCGGCGCGGTGTCCGTGGGGCTCGCGGTCTGACTCACGCGACTGAGCAAGGCGACGCCCCGGACCGCGCAGGCGGACCGGGCCGTTGCCGTCGGACGCGCGCGATCAGGGCGTGGCGCTCGTCCCTCACAGGCCGCCCCACAGGGCGGGCTCACCGGTCAGGGGCTGGATGCGCCGTGGTGGGCGAGTACCGCGTGCGGGTCTTCGTCCACCGGGCGGTGGTCGATGTGGACGGTGGCAGCCGTCAGCCGCGGAACGGCGTGGATCAGGGCGTGTTCGGCCGCGACGGCGAGCGAATGCGCCTGGACGACGCTCAGTTCGGGGCCGACCACGATGTCGGCCTCCGCGCGCATGGTGTGTCCGATCCACCGCATCCGCACCTGCCCGGTGTCCAGCACGCCGTCCACGCCGCGCAGCGCGCGCTCCGCGGTCTCGACGAGGGCCGGGTCGACCGAGTCCATCAGGCGCCGGCAGACCTCGCGGGCGGCGTCCTTCAGGACCAGCAGGATGGCGGCGGTGATCAGCAGACCGACCACCGGGTCGGCCCATCGGAGGCCGAGCGCGGCGCCGCCCGCGCCCAACAGGACGGCCAGCGAGGTGAACCCGTCCGTGCGGGCGTGCAGACCGTCCGCGACGAGCGCGGCGGAGCCGATCCGCCGGCCGGTGCGGATGCGGTAGCGGGCGACCCACTCGTTGCCGATGAAACCGACCAGCGCGGCCCCTGACACCGCCCACAGGTGCGTGATGTCGCGGGGGTGCAGCAGCCGGTCGACGGCCATGAAGGCGGCGAGGCCCGCGGATGCCGCGATGGCGGCGACGATGACGACACCGGCCAGGTCCTCCGCCCGGCCGTAGCCGTACGTGTAGCGGCGGTTGGCGGCGCGCCGGCCGAGCAGGAAGGCGATGCCGAGCGGGACGGCGGTCAGGGCGTCGGCCGCGTTGTGGACCGTGTCGCCGAGCAGCGCCACCGACCCCGACAGGGCGACGATCACGGCCTGGACGGCGGTCGTCGCCCCCAGGACCACGAGGGAGATCCACAGCGTGCGGATCCCCTCGCGGGACGTTTCCATCGCCGCGTCGACCTTGTCACCTGCATCGTGGCTGTGCGGCCGGAACAGCCGGCCGCGGCCGTGGTGGTGACCTCGGTGATCGTGAGGATCGTGAGGATCGTGTTGATGAGCGTGTTGACGGCCGTCCGGATGAGGGTGCTGACGGCCGTCCGGATGACCGTGTCGAGGGCTGTGCCGATGAGTGTGCCGGTTTCCCGCCATTGGCCCACCGTGGCACAGGAATCACCTTGCGGCCACAGCCGTCATACGCCCTGTCACCAGGTGCGACTCCCTTGCAGTTGCGGGCAGTCCACGCGGGTGCGCCCCCGGCCCTCCCTCCCCGCGTGTTCATCGCAGGGTGAGCGGCGTCTCGGATTCGACGCGGGTCAGCTTCTCCGGGTTGCGGACGTAGTAGAGGCCCGTGATCCGGGTGTCCTCGACGCGGATCGCCATGACGCCGTCGAGCTCGCCGTTCAGGCGCACGACGAGTGCCGGGCCGCCGTTGACCACGGTGGGCTCGCAGGTGACCACGCCGTCGGTCTTGGCCAGGCCGCCGATGCCGAAGCGGGCCACCTTGTCGGCACCGATGACCGGCCGCGGCGCGGACTGCTTGACGCCGCCGCCGTCGCCCACCAGGACGACCCCCGGCGCGAGCACATCGAGGAGACCCTGCAGGTCCCTGGTTTCGACCGCGCGCCGGAACGAGTCCATGACGGCCCGGGTCTCGCTCGCCGACACCGCCGCGCGAGGGCGGCGGGCATCGACGTGCCGACGGGCGCGATGCGCGATCTGGCGGACCGCCGCGGGGCTCTTGTCGACGGCGGCGGCGATCTCGTCGTAGCCGACGTCGAAGACCTCGCGCAGCACGAAGACGGCGCGCTCGGTCGGTGACAGCGTTTCCAGGACGAGCATCATCGCCATCGACACGCTCTCGGCCAGCTCTACGTCCTCGGCCACGTCCGGCGCGGTGAGCAGCGGCTCGGGCAGCCAGTTCCCCACGTACGCCTCCTTGCGGCGCTGCATCGTGCGCAGCCGGTTGAGGGACTGCCGGGTCGTGATCCGCACCAGGTAGGCGCGCCGGTCGGCCACCTGCTCCAGATCGACCTCGACCCACCGCAGCCAGGTCTCCTGGAGGACGTCCTCCGCGTCGGCGGCCGACCCGAGCATCTCGTAGGCGACGGTGAAGAGCAGATTGCGGTGGTCGACGAAAGCCTCGGTCGCCGGGTCGGTGGCGTGGCCGCCGACAGGGCTGCCTTCGTTCATGGCCGGTACCTCCGGGAAACGGTTCGGTCGCTTGCTCACCACTGCCCGGTCACGCCGTCCGCTCGCTCGCGGCGACCGGCGCCCCGCCGCGGTGCGCCCGCAGCAGCTGCCGGCGACTGGCACCCCCCGAAACGCGGTGCAAGCGGTACCCACCGGGCTTGTGTGCCTCGTCCGCCAGGTGCTTGAGGACGCTCCTGCACACCAGCTCCTTGAGTTTGGCGCCCAGGCGGCCGTCGACCTTGAACCCCACCGCGACGTCCGACCGCTTGGCGAACTGGAAGATGCCGGCCTCTCGTCCCAGGCTGATGCACTGGCCCGCGAACAACTGGTTGAGGGTCGCGGGTCGCCCACCCGTGATACGGCTGATCACCGTGTCGGCGGCCCGCGCGCCCAGAGGCATCGCGGCCTGGCAGCTCATTCGCGGCGGCAGGTCTGACGGTGCCGCCGAGTCCCCGGCCGCGATGATGCGCTCGTCGTCCACGCTCGTCAGCGTCTCGTCCGTGAGCAGGCGGCCCAGGGCGTCGGTGCTGAGCCCGCTGCGCACGGCCAGGTCGGGCACGCCGAATCCGGCGGTCCAGACGGTCACCGGGCTCGGCAGTTCGCGGCCGCCGTCGAGTCGCACGGCATCGCGGGTCACCGCCGTCACCGACGTGCCGGGCCCGTCGACCACCGTCACTCCGAGCTCGGCCAGCCGCCCGGCCACCGAGCGCCGGCCCCGGGGGTGCAGATACGGGCCGAGCACCCCTCCGCAGACCAGGTTCACGGCACGGCCCGCCTCCGCCAGCTCGGCGGCGGTCTCGATACCGGTCGGACCGGCTCCGACCACCGTCACGGCGGCCGACGCGGGTGCGGCATCGAGGGCCGCCCGCAGCCGCTGCGCGTCCTCGAGGGTGGCGATCGGGTGGGCGAACTCCGCCGCTCCGGGCACGCGAGGGTCGGCGCTGCCGCTGCCCACCGCGTAGACCAGGTAGTCGTAGCCGACCGTGTCGCCGCTCGCCAGCGTCACACGGCGTCCGGCCGCGTCGATCCGCGTCACGGTGTCGACCACCAGCCGGACGCCCTCGGCCAGGACCTCCCGGTAGTCGACGACCGCGCCGTCGGACCCGCCCACCAGTTGGTGCAGGCGGATCCGGTGGACGAAGGTGGGGCGCGGGTTGATCAGCGTCACGGTCACGTCGTCGCGCTGCGTCAGGCGGTTGGCGGCCATGACGCCGGAGTATCCGCCGCCGATCACGACGACGTCGGTGTTCTCGGTCATGGTGTCTCCTCTGCTTCTCGGCTGTTCGCCCTCAAGACACCGCCCGACCGATTCTTGTGACACCGCATGACGCGGATCACTCCACGGGGCTTCGGCCCGGCACGCGGAGTCGGCTCGGCGGCCCGGCACGGACCGCCCTGACGCCCCCGACCCCCGGACCGCCCGCCACGGGCGGCAGCACCGGCGGCCCGAACGACCCGGACCCGGACGGCGGGTCGCCGGCACCGGCCCCGACACGCCCGTCGGCCTGATCTCGGGCCCCGCCGCTACGGCCCCGGGCGGCGGACTGGTCCGGGTGGAAGCGCCGCCGGACGACCGCGCAGGACTGACCCCGCCGAACCGCTCCGGCCCGTTGAACCGCTCGGCCCCGCACCCGAAGGGTCGAAGACCCGAAGGTGCGGGGCCGCCGTACTGCCGCACAGTGCGGGGCCGCCGTACTGCCACCCGGAACCGCAAGGACACGGGACACCCGGAACCGCGAGGACACGGGGCGCCCGGATCACCGTACGGGCACGGGGAGCCCGAGCCACCGCACGCACCGTACGGGGTGCCCCGGGGCGCTTACGGGGGGCTACGCGTCGAACCAGCGGTCCCTTGCCAGCTCCTCCGTACGGGACGGGTCCTCCAGCAGGGCCGCCACCTCGAAGCGGCGGGGCCACTGGCCCGCCGCCCAGGCGAGACCCGCCGCCACGCCCTCCAGGGTCGCGGCGTGCAGCACGCCGTCGGGGGTGCGGCGCCAGTCCAGCTCGGTACCGCCCGCGACGAGTTCCTCGTGCTCGACGTACGAGGCCGGAGTCGCCGGCCCCAGCAGGACCCGGACGGACTCCGGGACGTCGTGCTCCTCGCCCTCCGTCGTGACGTCCGCCTCGACGGTCTCGCTCAGCCGGCGGACCTGGAGCAGCTCCGCCAGGTCGGCGGCCCGGGTCGGGGCCACGGGGAGCAGCGGAAGTCCGGCGGTCAGGGGCAGCAGGTCGGGAGTGTCGGCGACGACCGCGTCGCCTGCGTCGACGACCCGCATCCCGCCGTCCACGACCGCGCGCAGCTCGTCGGGGAGCGTGACCTGGTCCGGGTCCATCTCGGCGAGAGCCGTGTAGAGGGCGTGGAGCTGGCGGCCCGTCACACGGCGCTCGGGGTCGGCCAGGCGGGACAGCAGCTCCGCCGCGCCGCCCGGCTCGTCGAGCAGCGCGGCCACGGACGTGCGGACGCCGAGCGCGTGCAGCACCTGCGCGTCCCCGAAGCCGGTCGTGTCGGCCGGCTCGTACAGGCCCTCCAGCAGCGGGTCCGCTCCCGAGGCGCGCAGACCGGCCGGGCGGCGGCCGTCGAGCACCGGGTGGTCGCGCAGCCACCACGCCGTGTAGGGGCGGACCGTCTCCGTCGTGCCGTCCGGCAGCAGTACGCGCACATGCTGGGTGAGCGCGTCCCGCAGCGGCGGCTGGGCCAGCAGGGCGAGCGCCTGCGGCCAGCGGTCGTCGTCCACCAGGTCCAGATCGCGCACGGCGACGATCTCCGTGGCGACCGGCGGCAACGGGGTGTCCGGCAGTCGGTCGAGGACGTCCTCGCACCACACGTCGACCGCGTCCAGCAGACCCGCGTCGTCGGGCTCCGCGAAGTCGCCCTCACGCGGCTCGAGTTCGTCCGGGTCGAGGACGACATCGGTGGCGCGGATCAGGGTGAAGTTGGCGAGGACGCCGCAGGCGGCGAGAGGCTGCTCGCCCCACCTCTCGGCCAGTTCGGCGTCGCACAGGGCCAGTTCGCCCTCGCGCATCACCGAGGCGAACGGGCTTCCCGGCAGGACCAGTTCACCGGCCGGGGCGAGTTCGCCGTCCTCGTCGGGCAGCGCCAGCGCGGCGAGCCACGGCTCGTCCCCCGGCTCCAGCTCGGCCTCCCCGACCAGGGCGAGAACCGTCTCCGCCAACTCCTCCGCGTCGAGCGAGTCCGCGGCTTCCGCCCCGACGCCGTCGTACCAGACCTCACCCTCGTCGAGTGACGCGGCGACCGCCGCCCGCACCTGGGGTGTCGTGAGAACGGCACGCGGGGTGGCGGGCAGCGCGCCCAGCTTCTCCAGCAGCGGATGGGCCGCGTCCGGATGAACCACCTTCAGCCCGAGCCGGGCCAGGTCCGCCGGGGTGTCGGCCAGCGGCAGCAGGGTCTGGCGGGGGCCGATGGTCGTACGGGAGTCGGCGAGGGGCACCGGCAGACCGGACAGGCGGTCCGGGTCGACGCCGGCGAGGCTGTCGTAGAGCCGCCGCCACCAGGCCGGTTCGCGGTCCAGGCCGGCCAGGCGGTCGATCGCCTCGGTCAGCGGTACCCGCGCCACACCCAGGGTGCGCAGCTCCACGCGGCGCTCGAGACCGGCGGGCAGCAGCGTCGGCATCACCTCGGCCAGGACGCGCACCGTGTCCGTGCCCGCGCCCTCCAGCACCTCCGCCTCGACGGGCCGCAGACCGCCGGTCGTGACCCGGTCCGGCAGCCCGGTGTCCTCGTCCGACATGTCCCGCGGGACGGCCGCCTCCAGGAACGCCGTACGCGGCAACCGCTCCAGGACGGCCGCCCGGAGCATCCCGTCCAACTCGCCCTTGCCCAGCGGGCCGGGCACCAGGTCGATCACCCCGGTGGTCACCGGCTGCCAGGAGCCGAGCAGTTCGGCGTACGCGTCGGCCGCCCGCTCCACCAGGAAGTCGGTGAGCGGCCCGCGGGCCGGGTGGCGGCGGGTCGTGTCCAGCGGCAGCGATGCGATGAGCAGTGCCGGTACGCCGAGGGGCTCGTCGGTCGGGGTCGGCGCGTGCACCACGGGCTGCGTGCGCGGGCGGACGGGCGCGCCCTCGTCGTCGACGGGCACCGCCCAGGTGACCGCCCAGTGCGGCCGCAGACGCTCCTCCACGGGCCGGTCCGCGAGCAGCGCCGGCTCGATCGCGCCACCGTGGCTGACGACCCGCCAGCGGCGCTCGCCGTGCACGCTGTCCTCGACGCGGACGTACGGGGCCTGCTCGTGACGCTTCAGGACTCTTGTGGCGCCGGGGGTCTCGACGACGATCTCGGCGAGGCCGGGGAGGGTCAGGAGCAGCGCGTCGTCGATCGCGGCGAGCAGCCGCTCGACGAGGTCGACGGCGGCGCCGTCACGCAGCGGCAGCACCACGACCGTGTCGTAGCCCTCCGGCGCGGTGCCCTCCGCGGGCAGCGGGAGCCGCAGCAGCGGTACGTGGTCGTCGCGCCGGCGCAACTCGTCGCCCAGGCCGGGGCTGACCTTCGCCACGTGCGCGGTCAGCTCCCTGGCCTCCGCCAGCGACCAGCGCACACCGCCGTGGCGGCCGAGCACGGCGGGCTCGTCACTGACGGCGAGCACCGCGGCGAACCCGACACCGAACCGGCCGACGGCCGCCTCGTGGCCCTCCCGTTTCGCGGACGCGCGCAGGGTGCTCAGCGACTCGACACCGGTGGCGTCCAGCGGAGCGCCGGTGTTCGCCGCGGCGAGCGTGGTCCCGCTGAGCGTCAGCCGCAGCCGGCCGGGAGCACCGGCGCGGGCGGCGGCGTCCGCCGCGTTCTGGGCGAGCTCGACGACGAGGCGGTCGCGGTAGCCGCCGAGGGCGAGATCCTCCTCGGCGTTCGCGTCCTCCCGGAACCGGGCTGGGCTGGCCCCCCACGCGTCGAGCACACCGCGCCGCAGCCGCGCCGTCCCGAACGGGTCGGCCCACTCGGTCGTCCTGACGCTCACGCTGTGCTCCGCTCTCTTACGACTGTCGCTTGTCGCTCACGGCTACGGCCCCCGGGCGGCTGCTCGCCGACCGGCGACCTGCCGAGTGCTGATGCGCCCGAAGGTACCGCGTGCGGGGCCGGGGTGAGACGGCTGCCGAGCCGGTGTCCACTGCCCGAGCCCGTTTCCTGACCCCGCCCCTCCCCGGAACCGGGGGCTCCGCACCGGGCCCCGAACCCCGCGCATCGAACGCCTGCGGACCTGGAACACGCCCTCCTCGCGCGGCCCCGCCCCGAACCCCGCGCCCTCGAACGCCGGAGAGGCTCAAGTCGCCCGTCCTGAACCCGTGCACCGCGCTCCACGCGGCACTGCGGGGCTCCGCCCCCGCACCCCGCATCGGACTTCCCCGCAGCCTCGGTTGCCGCGCAGCGGCCATGCGGTCCCGGCTCAGGAGCATGTCCGCCCACGGCCGCCAGGCCGTGGGAAACACAGGAGAGACCGGGGCCCGGCACCCCCGGGCAGCAGGCAGGGGGTCCGGGCGGAGCCCCGGACCCCCACGCGCTGAACGGACCCCGGCGAAGCCTGGCGCCTCCGCCCCACGGGCACAGGGGCCGGGGCGTGCCCCCAAGACACCGCGCGGAGCGTGATCAACGATCACAGGACACAGCCCCGCCCGCCCCAACAGGCACGGACCCCGGCAAAACCCGACGCCTCCGCCCCAACCGGCACGGACCCGGGCGCGTAAACCCGACGCCTCCGCCCAACAGGGACGGACCCCGGCGAAAACCGGGTGCGTCCGCCCAACGGGCCCGGGGGCCGGGGCTTGCCCCGGTTTCGGGAAGGGGCGGGGTGGGGGAACGGGCCCGCCGCAGGCGGCGCCCCGCCCGGCCCCTTACGAGTGGCCCAGGTCCTCCGACCCGTCGGGCTCCGTCGGGACGGACCCCCCGTCCCGCACCGGGTGCAGGACGAGCTCGTCCGCCGCCACCGAGTCCAGAACCGGCGGCGGCGGCGTCGGCGGCTTCGGCATGACGGCCGCCTCCGAGTGCCCGCCGCAGCCGTACGCCAGGGACACCACCCGCCCGTCCGCCGGCGAGAACTCGTTCGCGCACACGCCGAAAGCCTGCCGCAGGGAGCCACCGACGGGGACCAGGAAGCCGCAGGACTCACAGGACGCCGGGGCCGCCTGCGCCATCGGCGTCTTCGCGCCATATGCCTCGTCCCAGCGGTCGGCCGCCGTGTGCAGCCCGTACCGGGACAGCACGCGCGCCCGGCGCATGCCCAGTTCCTCTGCGAGGGCCGCGACCTGGCCGCGGTTGCTGTTCGTCGTGGCATCGATCGCCGGCCTGCGGTCCGTGAGCTCCGCGTCCTCCGCCTCGACCCGCTCGACCAGGTCGTGCGACGGCGGGTGCTCGGCGAGGAGGGAGTTCGGCGGCGGCTCGTCCTCGCCGGTGTAGCCGGGCTCCAGCCGCAGGTCGTCCGCCTCGGTCGGCAGCAGGTCGCCGGGCCCCATGTCACCGGGCCGCAGCCGCTCGCTCCACGGCACCCACTCGGGGGCCAGCAGCGCGTCCGGGCCTGGCAGCAGGACGGTTTCGTCGAGGGTGACGACCTTCGCGCGGGAGGCTCGGGTGACGGTCACCGCCCAGCGCCAGCCCCGATAGCCCGGCTCCCGGCACTCGAAGAAGTGCGTGACGACCCGGTCCCCTTCGGAGACGAGCGACACATGCTCTCCGATCACCCCCGGCGCGGCGGCCTCCTCCGCGGCATCCCGGGCGAGGTCTACCGCCTCGGCGCACAGGCGGTCGGGGGTACGGCTTCGCGTCGTCGCAGCACTCACTAGTCTCGCTTCTCTCCTACGCCGTCTCACGGATGCGCTCGGCCGATGAAGAGGTACGGGGGAGGGCGGCGCACGGAGCGGACCAGGGGGCCGCATCGACGTCCGCACGCCCGGACCGTCCAGATCCCGGGCACACCTAACGTCATCCATTCTGCGGGATGCCGAAGAGGCGCGCGGCCGAGAACAACCGCCGGTGGCGCGCTACGCACGCTACCCCTTCCTACGCCTGCCGCCCACCTGCCCGTCGCAACACGGGACGAACCGACAGCGACGGAGCGGCGGCACGACCGCTCCGCACGGGCCCGCACGCACACGGCAAGAAGGAAACACGCCGCACGCCGGTGCCTGGATCACGGTTCGGGACGGCAGGGCGTGGGGCACTATGACGGGGTGGCAGCCGCAAGGTCGTCCGACGCAGACGGCCCGGTCCGCACGGCGGGGCGGGCGGTCGGCCGCGCGCTGCACCTGCCGTTCACCGGCACCGCCCGCGGCATCCGCAGGGCGACCCACGCACACGGCGCGGGCGAGTCCGGACTCGGAAAACTCATCGAGCTGCACGCGGTGAACGGCGCGGGCGACGTCATGATCACCGTGGCGCTGGCGTCCACGGTGTTCTTCTCCGTACCGACCGACGAGGCACGCGGCCGGGTCGCGCTCTACCTGGCCATCACCATGGCGCCCTTCACCCTGCTCGCCCCGGTGATCGGCCCTCTCCTCGACCGCCTCCCGCACGGCCGTCGAGCGGCCATGGCGGGCGCGATGCTGGCCCGCGTGCTGCTGGCGATCCTGCTGTCGCGCGCCGTCGTGTCGGGGAGCCTGGAGCTCTACCCGGAGGCACTGGCCGTGCTGGTGTCCTCCAAGGCGTACGGGGTGGTGCGCAGCGCCGTCGTGCCACGGCTGCTGCCACCGAAATTCTCCCTGGTGAAGGCGAACTCCCGGGTGACGCTGGCGGGTCTGCTGGCCACCGGCATCGCGGCGCCGATCGGGATCGCCCTGCAACAGGTGGGGCCGCAGTGGCCGCTGTACGGAGCGTGCGTGCTGTTCGCTCTCGGTGCGTACTGGGCCTTCACGATGCCGCACAAGGTCGACTCGGCGAAGGGCGAGACAGCGGTGCAGGTGATCGCGCACGGCGAGAAGAAGCCGACCCTGCGTACGGTCGGCCCCTCGGTGCTGTACGGCCTGCAGGCGAACGCGGCGCACCGCGCGCTGTCCGGATTCCTGATCTTCTTCCTCGCGTTCCTGCTGCGTGAGGAACCGCTCTCCGGTCAGTCCGCCGCGGTCTCCCTCGCGATGGTCGGCGTCGCGGCCGGCACGGGCAACGCGCTGGGCACGGCGATCGGCGCGTGGCTGAAGGCCCGCGCCCCCGAGGCGATCATCGTCACGATGGTGACGCTGGTCCTGGCGGCGGCCGTCATGGCGGCGGTCTTCTTCGGCACGGGCATGATCGCGGTGCTCGGTGCGATGGCGGGTCTGTCGCAGGCGCTGTCGAAGCTCTCCCTGGACGCGATGATCCAGCGCGACGTCCCGGAACAGGTCCGGACGTCGACGTTCGCACGGTCGGAGACGCTGCTGCAGATGGCGTGGGTGGTGGGGGGCGCGATCGGCATCGTGCTGCCGCTGAACGGCACGCTGGGCATGTCCGTGGCGGCGTGCGTCGTCGCGACGGGCGCGGTGGCGTCCTTCCACGGCCTCCTGACCGCGGCACGCCACCGGCCGGGTACGCCGAGAGCGCGGGTGGCGTAGCCGGGGCGTCCGTGGCAGCCGGGGCGTCCGTGGCGGTTGCGGTTGCGCCTGCGGCGGGCCTGCCCCCACCCCGCCCCTTCCCTAACCGGGGCGGGCCCCGGGCCCCGTACCGCGCGGTGTTTCGGGGGCTCCGCCCCGGGCACCTGCGCCTCAATCGGCGGTGGGGCTGGTTCTGCCTCCGTCCGGCGGGCTGCTCTGCCGCGCGGCGGCATGGTCAACCCGGCTTACGGGCCCCGCCCACGGACGCCGGGACGTAGGTGGAGATCGAGGCCACCGCGGAGCGCGGTTCCGGTCCGCGGAGCGCGGTTCCGGTCCGCGGAGCCCGCCGTGCGGCGGAGCCGCACGTCCCACCGGGAAGGGGCGGGCGGGGGAACGGCCCGGCGCGGCGGCGCGGGCCGGCGCCCACCGGGCACACACCCGCCCGGCGCAACCCCGCGCCGCCGCGCCGTGCACCCCCGCGCGGCTGGGCGAAGCGCGCCCGATAGCCTTCGGCTCATGACCGTTGCGTTCTTCTCGGGCAAGCGCCGCCGGGCCGCTGCCGCTCTCGGTGCCGTGTCCGCCGGGCTCCTCGTCCTTTCCGCCTGCGACAAGCCGACGCCACTCGTCACGGTGACCATCGGTTCGGACTCCGTCCACGCGGAAGCCGCCTGCTACAACGACGGTGAGCCGATCAAGGAGTCCGAGATCCAGGACTGCCTGACCAAGGAACCGGCGAAGACCGTCGAGGTCGCCATGGACGACAAGGTCCGCATGGGCGTCGACCCGGAGATCGCGGACAACGGCTGGACCCTGCTGTTCGGCGCGCAGCCGGTCGAGCAGGAGCCGTTCAAGAAGACGTACCGGACGATCCCGGGCAACGCCTTCTTCTCCTCGATGACCGGTGAGCCGACGACCAAGACCGCGGTCAGTGTCATGGAGACCAAGGGCAAGAAGGTCGTCGGCATCTGGAACTTCGAGTTCGTGAAGGAGTAGGGGGCGACTCCGTGCGCGTGCTTGTCGTGACCGCGGTGGCGGCCGAGGCCGCCGCAGCCGTCACGGACGTGACCGCCCGGGAGGTGCCCCTCCCCGGCGGGTACGTACTGACCCGCACCCCCGCCTACGACGTGCTCGTCGGCGGCGTCGGCCCCGCGGCCGCCGCCGCGGCCACGGCGACCGCGCTCGCCGTGGCGGACACGCCGTACGGCCTGGTCGTCTCCGCCGGCATCGGCGGCGGTTTCCCCCCGCATGCGCCCGTCGGCTCCCTCGTCGTCTCCGACTCCGTCGTCGCCGCCGACCTCGGCGCCGAGACCCCCGACGGCTATCTGCCGGTCGACGCACTCGGCTTCGGCCGTACGGTGCACCCTTCACCGGCCGGGTTGTCGGCGCTCATCGCCGAGGCCGTGGGCGCCGTGCACGCGCCGGTGCTGACCGTGTCGACGGTCACCGGCTCCACCGCCCGCGCCGCCGAGCTCGCTGCCCGTCATCCACGCGCCGCCGCGGAGGCCATGGAGGGCTTCGGGGTCGCGGAGGCCGCCGCCGCGCACGGGGTGCCCGTCGTCGAGATACGCGCGGTCTCCAACGCCGTCGGTCCCCGGGACCGTGCCGCCTGGCGCATCGGTGACGCGCTGGACGCGCTGCGCCGGGCTTTCCGCCGGCTCGTCCCCGTACTCCAGGAGCAACCGTGACGCTGCGGATCGCGTACTCGCCCTGCCCGAACGACACCTTCGTCTTCGACGCCTGGGCCCACGGCCGGATCCCCGGCGCGCCCGCGCTGGACGTGACGTTCGCGGACATCGACATCACGAACGGGATGGCGGAGCGCGGAGAGTACGACGTACTGAAAGTGTCGTACGCGGTGCTCCCTTGGGTGCTGGACGAGTACGCGCTGCTGCCGTGCGGCGGCGCGCTGGGCCGCGGCTGCGGCCCCCTCGTGCTCATTCGGGACCCGGCGGGCGCGGACGGCGCGGACCCGGCGGGCGCGAATCCGACAGGCACGGACCCGGCGGGCGCGGCGAGAAGGACGGGCGCGGACCTGGCGGGGAAGACGGTCGCGGTGCCGAGCGAGCGGTCTACCGCCTACCTGCTGTTCCGGCTGTGGGCGGCGGACGTCGTCCCCGACGGCGTCGGCAAGGTCGTCGTGATGCCGTTCCACGAGATCATGCCGGCCGTACGCGACGGCAAGGCCGACGCCGGGCTCGTCATCCACGAGGCCCGTTTCACCTACCAGGACTACGGGTTGCACTGCCTCGCCGACATGGGCGAGCACTGGGAGTCGGTGACCGGCCTGCCGATCCCGCTCGGCGCGATCATCGCCAAGCGGTCGCTGGGCGCGGAGACGCTGCGGCTGCTCGCCGAGTCCGCGCGTACGTCGGTCCGGATGGCGTGGGACGACCCGGAGGTCTCCCGCCCGTATGTGCTCGAACACGCGCAGGAGATGGACCCGGCGGTCGCCGACCGGCACATCGGGCTGTACGTCAACGAGTTCACCGCCGACCTCGGCGCCGACGGCTACGCGGCCGTGCGCGGGCTGCTGACACGCGCAGCGGCCGAGGGGCTCGTACCGCCCCTCGGCCCGGGTGCTCTCTCGTTCGTGTGAGCCGCTGAGCCCGAGTACGACAGCGTCGTGTTCTTCCTGCCGACCGCCTGGCACGACGTACGACGGTCGTGTGCCCCGGCAGGCAGCACGCGGACAGCCGTTTCGCGGTCAACGGCTGGCTGTGCGCACCTGACCCCGCGCACCTCGGGACGACGGACGCCGGTGAGGCTCCCCAGTGACCTGAGTCAGAGATGCGCCGGCCTTCGCGGAGGCGGCGCCGGTCGCGGCGTGGAAGAGCAGGCCCTCGTGGGGCCTGGTCCCGCCTCTCCGGTCGCGGGCGCGGGCGCGCCTGCGACCGGTGAAGCACTCCCGGGCCGGTGCCCACCCTGCCCGCCTTCGCCGCGTCGAGCACCGGGCCGCTCGTCCAGGTGTCAGGTGAATGTGGGGGCGGTCCTGTTCGTCGCGGTGCCGTCTTCGTACCGGGCCTCCGACGCAGCAGGCTGTTGCGGAGCGGGCGAGGTGCGGACCAGTCGCGCGACCAGCACTGCCAGGGCGCCGAGCACGGCGCCGATGGCGAATCCCCATCGGAAGACGCGTCTTCGAACCAGATCACGAGCCGCCAGTGGCCCTAGACGTCCAGCTGGTCCGCCACCGCGCGCAGCAGGCCGGCGATCTTCGCGCCGTGCACCTTGTCGGGGTAACGGCCGCGCTCCAGCATCGGCGTGATGTTCTCCAGCAGGGTCGTGAGGTCCTGCACGATGGACGCCAACTCGTCCGGCTTGCGCCGCTGGGCGGCCGCCACGGACGGGGCCGGGTCGAGCAGCGTCACGGACAGCGCCTGGTCGCCGCGCTGGCCGGCCACCACGCCGAACTCGACGCGCTGGCCCGGCTTCAGGGCCTCGACTCCGGACGGGAGCACGGAGGAGTGCACGAAGACGTCGCCGCCGTCGTCGCGGGAGAGAAAGCCGAAGCCCTTCTCACTGTTGAACCACTTGACCTTGCCGGTAGGCACGTCTGTCCTCGTCCTCGTACTCGTCGGGCGCTGGGGCACCGCGCGTCGGTCCGCCGAAAAGCGGCTCTGGATAGCACTACAGCGGGTCGCCGGACCCGCCACCCCCAAGGCTAATGGTCCAGACGCCGGTGACAAGACGTCCCCGATCGGTTCCTACGTGCAAGGAACTACCCTGGCCGAATGACTGCTACTCCTCCTGCCGCCGCTGCCGCCCCGGGTGACGGGCTGGTACGCGCCGGTGCGATCGTCTTCATCGTCGGTGCGGTGGCCACGCTGGTGACGGTTGCACCTCTCTTCCTGGGCACCGAGCCCTTCCCGACCGTCGCGTACCTGGTGAGCATGCTCATGGGCGTCGGGTTCCTCGTCGCCGCGGCGGGAGTCATGCGGTCGATCGCCGCGCAGCGGCGTCAGGCCGGATCCAGCCCGTCGGCGTTGTAGGAACGCAGCCACGCCGGAAACGCGGTCAGGTCCCTCAGGACCACGTCCGCGCCCGCCGCACGCAGTTCGTCCGCGTCGCAGGGCCCCGTCGGCACCGCCACCGAGAGCGCGCCGGCGACGCGTGCGCCCCGTACGTCGCCGATGTGGTCGCCGACGTACACGCTCGCCCCGTGCTCTCTCAGCGCCTCCGCCTTGGCCTCCGCCCACAGCCGGCCGATCGTCGCGTCGGGCGCGATGCCGAGGTGCGCCAGGTGGAGCTGGGCGTTCGGTCCGTGCTTGGCCGTGACGACGATCGCGCGCCCGCCGAGCCGCTGTACGGCCGCCACCGCCTCGTGCGCGCCGGGCATCGCGGGCGTCGGCCCGATCGCGTGGACCGGGTACATCTCGCGGTACCGGTCGGCCATCTCCTGAATCCGCTCGTCGGGGAACCAGTGCGCCAACTCCTGCTCCAGCGGCGGCCCGAGGCGCGTGACGGCCAGGTCCGCGTCGATCCGGACGCCGGTCTCCGCGGACAGCGCGCGGTAGGCGGCGTGGATGCCCGGCCGTGAGTCGATGAGCGTCATGTCGAGGTCGAACCCGACGGTGAGCCCCGGGCCCGGGGCGGGCGTCGGGCCCGGAGCGGGCGTCGGGCCCGGAGCGGGCGTCGGGCCCGGAGCGGGCGTCGGGCCCGGAGCGGAGTGAGGAGCCATGGGCCTCATTCTGCCCAGCCGTGGGTACGCATTTTCGGACGCCTAGACTTAGCCAAGCCTTACCAATCCAAACCAGCCTTTGCCGGTCCCCTCCCTCCCCTCCCTCCCCTCCCTCCCCGATTGGTGCCCATGTCAGCCAGACGCGCGCTCGCGGCCCCCGCATCGGGTGGACGGCCGCGGCCGTCGCGGGCCTGCCGCGGATGGTCCTCGGGCTGCTCGTCGGCGCCGCCTTCGGCGTCGCGGGCGCGCTGATCCAGACCGTCGCGCGCAACCCGCTCGCCAGTCCCGACATCATCGGCATCAGCCAGGGCGCGAGCGCCGTGACCGTCGGCGCGCTGACCTTCGGCGTCACGTCCTACGCCGTCCTGCCCTACCTGTCCGTCGCCGGCGGCATCCTCGCCGCCGCGCTGGTGTACGTCTTCGCCTGGCGCGGCGGACCCGTGTCCGCTCCGCAGCGGGCAGGGCTCCGCCCGTCCGGCGCTACCGCGCTTCGCGCGGTGGCCTCCATCGCCGACCGGGCTGACTCGTCAGCCCCACCAGTGACAAAGACCCGGGGAGCCCGGGGGCGTACCCCCGACAAGCGGCAAGCTCCAGCCGCCGGCAGCTGAGGCGCGGAGTTCGGAGCAGAGCCCCGGCCGGGGCCAGGCCCCGCCCCGCCGACGGCTGAGGAGCGAGAACCCGGGAGGGCGAAGCCCCGGGTTCGTACGCCGAGGGCCCGGAGGCAGAGCCCGGGAGTTCCCGGCCCGGGGCCCGGAGGCGGCACCCCTGGTTCGGGAAGGGGCGGGGAGGGGGAGACGCAGGGGCTACCCCGCCACCCGCCTCGCCCGCCACACCAAGAAGACCGCCGACCCCAGCGCCGCCCCCTTCAGCACCCACGGCCACGTCCCCGCCAGCGCGTCCCGGATCCCGTCCTCGGGAATCGCCTCGCCCCAGTGGTCGTTGACGCGGCCCCACAGCCACAGCGCCCCGGCGGCCAAGGCCGTTCCGGGGATGCCGAACACGGCCAGTTTGGCCTCGGTGCGGGAGAGCCGGCGGGACGCGTACGCGAGGAGCCAGCCGAGGCCGAGCGGGACCAGCGAACCGAGGGCCGCGCCCACGACGAGCAGGACGGCGGCGAGCAGCGGCAAGGGGCTGCCGAGGCCGGCCCGCGGTGTCGCGCCGCGGCGCGACACCCACCACCGGCGCCTCCCTGCGGCCTCCGCTTCCGCCTCGCCATCGGGCTCCGGCTTCTCCTCCTCCGTGGCCGGCGACGGCGGGGGCTTCAGTATCTCGGGGATCTCGACACCGCCGACGAACCCGGCCACGCCGTCGCTCGCACCCATCGCCCCCGGGTCGATGCGCCACCAGTCGGGCTCCGACCCGGCGGGGCCCAGCTCGTCCGTACCGGCCAGGTGCGGCGGCGACGCCGCCTCACCCGGCCTGGGCGCCTCGGCCCTACGGGGCCGGGGCACCCGGCGCCACCCCCGCTGGCGCGGCACGGCGGTCGAGGACGGTCCGGGCTCCGGGGCCAGGGCGGTCGCGGCCGGTGACATAGGCGGCGGCGGCCCTTCCGCCCGCGCGTCGTCCTCCGCGTCGTCCCGGCCCGCCGCAGAGGCCACCACCTCGTCCGGCGTTCCGAGCCGCCCCAGGATGCGGCGCACGCCCGCGGGGCTGTCACCGCCGAACTTCGTCCGCTGCTTCTCGATCTCCGTGCGCAGCGTCGCCACGAGCCGCATCCGCGCGCCGGACGGGAGCTGGGCCTGCTGGGCCAGATCGCCGACACGGCTCAGATAGTCGTAGACGAGCTGATCGCTCTCGATCCCCACCGGCGGTTCCCCTGCATGACCACGGGCCGCCCGCCTTCCCGGACCGCCTCGTCCCCGACGGTAGCGCTCCAGGGGCTAACGTGGGGCGGATGGGGACCATGCCCGAAGGAAGCGGCGGCAGCCCGCGCACCCTCGCGGAAGCGCTGCGCGCCCGCGACGACGAGGAGCTGGCCGCGCTGCTGCGCGCCCGCCCCGATCTGCTGAGTCCGGTACCGAACGACGTCACCCAGCTCGCCACCCGGGCCGGCACCCGTGCCTCCGTCGTACGGGCCCTGGAGCGGCTGGACCGGTTCGCCCTGCAGACCGCAGAGGCGCTGGCGGTGGCGCCCGACCCGGCCCCGTACGGCACGCTGCAGGCGCTGATGACGGGCGACGACGGCGACTCGGCCGTCGAGAGGGCGCTCCCGGCGGCCCTCGAGACGCTGCGCAGGCAGGCCCTGGTGTGGGGCGGGGACGATCGGCTGCGGCTGGTCCGCACGGCGCGCGAGCTGCTCGCGCCGTCCCCGACACGCCCCTCGCCGACGGGCCTGGGGCCGACCGTCACGGAGGCGACCAGCGGCATGTCGCCCGGCCGGGTCCAGGAGATCCTGGCGGCGGCGGGGCTGCCGACGACGCACGACGCGGTGTCCGCGGTCGCGGAGCTGACCGCGCTGTTCACGGACCGTACGCGGATGGCGGCGCTGCTGGACACGGCCCCGATGGATGCGCTGGCGGTCCTCGACCGGCTGGTGTGGGGGCCTCCGTACGGGGAGGTGACGGCCGATCCGGCGCCGCCGGTCCGCTGGCTGCGGGACCGCGGTCTGCTGCTGCCAGCGTCGGCGCGCACGGTCGTGCTGCCGCGGGAGGCGGCGCTGCATCTGCGGGCGGGCCGGGCCCACCGGGTGGCGGAGCCGGTGCCGCCGGCCGTCGCGGCGGCCCGCGAACACCGCCCACAGGATGTGGACAGCGCGGCGGCGGGCCAGGCGTACACGGCGCTGACCACCGTCGAGGACCTGCTGAAGGACTGGCACGAGGGCGGCCCCCCGGTGCTGCGCGCCGGCGGTCTGGCCGTACGGGACCTCAAGCGGACGGCCGCGGCGCTCGACACGAGCGAAACGCTCGCCGCGTTCTGGCTGGAACTCGCCTACGCGGCCGGTCTGCTGGCCGCCGACGGCGAGGCGGAAGAGCGGTACGCGCCGACTCCGGCGTACGACGCGTGGCTGGAGCTCCCGACGGCGGAGCGGTGGGGTGAACTGGCCACCGCCTGGTTGACGGCGACCCGAACACCCGGTCTCGTCGGCAGTCAGGACGCCAAGGGCCGTACGCTCGCCGCCCTCGGGCCGGAACTGGACCGCTCGGCCGCCGTGGAGGTGCGCCACCGCGTTCTCGTACTGGCGGCGGGGCTGCCCCCGGGCACGGCCCCGGACCCGGAGACGCTGCTCGCCCGCCTGCGCTGGGAACGGCCGCTACGCGGCGGCGCGGCGGGCGGCACAGCGGGCGGCGCGGGCAAGGACCTGCGGGCCATGGTCGCGGCGTGGACCCTCTCGGAGGCGGAGCTGCTCGGTGTGACCGGCCGGGGCGCGCTGTCCGCACACGGTCGCGCGCTGCTCGGGAGCGGGCCCGCCCCCGTGGACAACGGACCGCACCCGGACACCAGAACGGCCACGGACGACGGACCGCACCCGGACACCAGGACGACCACGGACGACGGACCGCACCCCCACCCGTACGACACGGCGGCCACGGACGACGAGCCACTCGCCGACCGCCGCGCCCGCGCGGTCAAGGCACTCGCGCCGCTGCTGCCGGAACCGCTCGACCACGTCCTCCTCCAGGCGGACCTCACCGCCGTCGCTCCCGGCCCGCTGGAGCGCCCGCTCGCGGAGACGCTCGCCGTCCTCGCCGATGTCGAGTCCAAGGGCGGCGCGACCGTGTACCGCTTCACCCCCGGCTCCGTGCGACGCGCGCTCGACGCCGGCCGGTCCGCGTCCGACCTGCACACCTTCCTGAGCACGCACTCGCGTACGCCCGTGCCGCAGCCGCTGAGCTACCTCGTCGACGATGTCGCCCGCCGCCACGGCCATCTGCGGATCGGCGCGGCGTCGGCCTATGTGCGCTGCGACGACGACGCGATGCTCGGCGAGATCCTCGCCGACAAGCGCTCCCACGACCTCGGCCTGCGCCGCCTCGCGCCCACCGTCCTCGCCGCCCAGGCCGACCCGGGGACCCTGCTGGCAGGGCTGCGCGCCATGGGGTACGCACCGGCCGCGGAGTCCGCGGAGGGCGATGTGCTGATCACCCGCGCCCACGCCCGCCGCACTCCCCCGCGCGCCGCGCCCGCTCCCGTACCGGAGGGGCCGCCCGTGCCCGACGGGACGCTGCTCGGCGCGGCCGTGAAGGCGATCAGAGCGGGTGACATGGCGGCCACCGTCGTACGCAAGCCGGGCGGCACCGAGCACGCCCGGCCGGAGCCCGGCGAACTGCCGCGCACGACCCCGGCGGAGACCCTGGCCACCGTCCAGGCCGCGGCGCTCACCGGCTCCGCGATCTGGATCGGCTACGTCAACGCGGAGGGCGCCGCCAGCCAGCGCGTCATCGCACCGGTCCGCGTCGAGGGCGGCTTCGTGACGGCGTACGACCACACCGCCGACGAGGTCCGGACGTATCCGCTGCACCGCGTCACGGGCGTGGCGGAACTGGCCGACGACGCCGGCTGAACCGCTCCGGCCGGGCCCGCCGGTGATCGGCACGCCCTCGTACTCCCCGGATCGGCGCGCGATGCGGGACACTGGTCGTTTGGCCGTGTCCCGGACGGACGGACCGGCCCGACGCAAAGCCCGAGGGGAACCCCGGGGAAAGGGTGTGGCGTGAACGGACCGCTCATCGTCCAGAGCGACAAGACACTCCTGCTCGAGGTGGACCACGAGCAGGCCGACGCCTGTCGGCGCGCCATCGCGCCGTTCGCCGAGCTGGAGCGCGCGCCGGAGCACATCCACACCTACCGGGTGACCCCGCTCGGCCTGTGGAACGCGCGTGCCGCCGGGCACGACGCCGAGCAGGTCGTCGACGCGCTGGTCGAGTACTCCCGCTACCCGGTGCCGCACGCGCTGCTCGTCGACGTCGCGGAGACCATGGCCCGCTACGGCCGGCTCACCCTGTCCAAGCACCCCACCCACGGGCTCGTCCTCACCACCACCGACCGGCCGGTGCTCGAGGAGATCCTGCGCTCCAAGAAGATCCAGCCGCTGGTCGGCACCCGGCTCGACCCGGACACGGTCGCCGTGCACCCCTCCGAGCGCGGCCAGATCAAGCAGACGCTGCTGAAGCTGGGCTGGCCTGCCGAGGACCTGGCCGGTTACGTGGACGGCGAGGCGCACCCCATCGAGCTGGCCGAGGACGGCTGGGCCCTGCGCCCGTACCAGAAGCAGGCCGTCGAGGGCTTCTGGCACGGCGGCTCCGGTGTCGTCGTCCTGCCCTGCGGCGCGGGCAAGACGCTGGTCGGTGCGGGCGCGATGGCGCAGGCGAAGGCCACCACCCTGATCCTCGTCACCAACACCGTCTCGGCCCGCCAGTGGAAGCACGAGCTGGTGAAGCGCACCTCGCTGACCGAGGACGAGATCGGCGAGTACAGCGGTACGAAGAAGGAGATCCGCCCGGTCACCATCGCCACCTACCAGGTGCTGACGACCAGGCGGAAGGGCATCTACCCGCACCTGGAGCTCTTCGACTCCCGCGACTGGGGCCTGGTCGTCTACGACGAGGTCCATCTGCTGCCCGCGCCGGTCTTCAAGTTCACCGCCGACCTCCAGGCCCGCCGCCGGCTCGGTCTCACGGCCACGCTGGTGCGCGAGGACGGCCGCGAGTCGGACGTGTTCTCCCTCATCGGGCCCAAGCGTTTCGACGCCCCGTGGAAGGAGATCGAGGCGCAGGGGTACATCGCCCCCGCGGACTGCGTGGAGGTACGGGTCAACCTGACCGACGCCGAGCGGCTGGCGTACGCGACGGCGGAGCAGGAGGAGAAGTACCGCTACTGCGCGACGACGGCGACCAAGCGCCGGGTGACCGAGCAGCTGGTGCACAAGCACGCGGGCCAGCAGATCCTCGTCATCGGCCAGTACATCGACCAGCTCGACGAACTCGGCGAGCACCTGGACGCGCCGGTGATCAAGGGCGAGACGCCGAACTCGCAGCGCGAGAAGCTCTTCGACGCGTTCCGCAACGGCGAGATCAGCGTGCTCGTGGTGTCCAAGGTCGCGAACTTCTCGATCGATCTGCCGGAGGCGACGATCGCGATCCAGGTGTCCGGCACGTTCGGCTCACGGCAGGAGGAGGCGCAGCGGCTCGGCCGCGTACTGCGTCCCAAGGCGGACGGGCACAAGGCGCACTTCTACTCGGTGGTGGCCAGGGACACGATCGACCAGGACTTCGCCGCGCACCGCCAGCGGTTCCTGGCCGAGCAGGGCTACGCGTACCGCATCGTCGACTCGGACGACCTCCTGGCGGGCGAGGACCCGGTCCACTGACGCTGCTGAGGACCCGGTCCGCCGACGCGGGCGAAGCCCCAGTCCGCTGACGGGCGCGCGGGCGCCCCCGAGGGGCCGTGCGGCGCGCCTGTGACGGGCTTTCCCCGCCCCACCGGGTGTGCGGCTCCACCGCGTGGTGAGGCAAGCCCCGGCCCCCGGTACCGCGCTCCGCGCGGTGGCCTCAACCGCCGGCCGGGCTGAATGCGCCCGGCGACCTCGGCCCGGCCCTGGGGGCACCTCCCACACCGCCGGGCGCAGAGGGGAGATCGAGGCGCGGGGGTCCGGGGGCAGAGCCGGGGCCGCCGCTCACCGATGCCGCGCGGCGCAGCCGCGCTCAGCGGCGGTGGATGCCGGCCTCTTCCGCGTACTCGCCGAGCACCGCGACGCTGAAGACCGCGCCCGCGAAGACCTTGACCGCGCGCAGGGTGTTGCCGCCACGGTGCCGCAGGCGGGCTACGGCGCCGCTGGCCGTGGCGCCGTGACGGGAGTGGGTTCCTGGGGCAGAGGTGAGGGTCGCTGTGGTCATGGGTCCATGGTGCTGCGCCTCACCCGTCGGAGCATCGGGCTGCGGGGTGAACCGCAATGTGCCCCGCGTACTACCCCAGGCATAGCCCGTCCCCTACGGGGAGGACGGCCGTGTGGGGCTACCGAACGATCGGCAAGCAGCAGCCGTTCCCCGACTCCCCCGTCTTCGCCTGCATGACACGCGAGCTGCGCTGACCCCCTTCAGAACGCCTCCAGTGGACCAGGTTGGACCGCAGGAGGCGGGGAGAGGCCCGGACGGCGGGGAACGAGCAGGTCAGCCACGTGGAAGAGACTTCCCACAGCACCCTCTTGAAAACCGTTCGCGCCCCGGCACGGCCCCCACTAGACTCGCGGGCTTGCCCCGGGCGCGGCCCGGGTTCCTCCCGCCTCCTTCGAACGCCTTCGAGGAGCGCCGCCGTCCGGACGGAAACCGGCCGGTCCGCCATGTCGTGATCACGCAGCTCAGCCGGAGGCAACCCGTGCCCGCGCACGCCCCTGTACCCGACGTGTCCGCCGCCACCGCCGCGGACGGGGACGACCCGCTCGCCCGCGAACGCGCCCACCTCGCCGCGTCCCGGTCCGCCCTGCGCGCGATGCGCGAGGACGTCCAGTCCCTGGACATCAGGGACGTCACCGCGAACTGGGTCAACGCCGCCGTCCTCCAGTCGCAGATCGAGGACCGCATCAAGGCGCTCGCCGACCTCTCCCACACGCCGCTCTTCTTCGGCCGCCTCGACTACCTGCCCACCACGCAGGAGGGCCGCCGCCTCGCGCCGGAGGCGCATGAGACGACGCTGTACATCGGCCGCCGCCACGTCCACGACGCCGAGGGCGACCCGATGGTGATCGACTGGCGCGCCCCGGTCTCCCAGCCCTTCTACCGCGCCTCCCGCAAGGACCCGCAGAACGTCGGCCTGCGCCGCCGCTTCGGGTACACGGCCGGTGATCTCACGGCGTACGAGGACGAGCACCTCACCGACCCGTCAGAGGCCGAGCAGACGTCCAGGCTCCTCCGGGCGGAGATCGAACGGCCGCGCGTCGGCCCCATGCGGGACATCGTCGCCACGATCCAGCCAGAACAGGACGAGATCGTCCGCAGCGGCCTGTCCGGCACGGTCTGCGTGCAGGGCGGCCCCGGCACCGGAAAGACCGCGGTCGGCCTGCACCGTGTCGCGTACCTGCTGTACGCGCACCGGGAACGCCTGGCCCGCACCGGCACGCTCGTCATCGGGCCGAACCGTTCCTTCCTCCACTACATCGAGCAGGTCCTGCCCGCCCTGGGTGAGCTGGAGGTCAGGCAGTCCACGGTCGACGAGCTGGTCGCCCATGTCGAGGTACGCGGCGAGGACACCGCCGCGGCGGCCGTCGTCAAGGGCGACGCGAGGATGGCGCGGGTCCTGCGGCGGGCCGTCCGCTCCCACGTCACGATCCCGACCGAGCCGGTGGTCGTCGTGCGCGGCTCCCGCCGCTGGCGGGTCCCGGCGTACGAACTGGAGGAGATCGTCCGCGAGTTGCTCGACCGCGACATCCGTTACGGGGCCGCCCGCGACGCCCTTCCGCAACGGATCGCGCACAGCGTGCTGGTGCGCATGGAGCAGTCCGGGGAGGCGCCCGACGACCGCGTCCAGGACTCCGTCGCACGGAACGCCGCCGTCAAGGCAGCGGTCAAGGCGATCTGGCCGCCGGTCGACCCGGCGAAGCTGGTGCTGCGTCTGTTGTCCGACGCACGGTTTCTCGCGGAGCATGCGGAGGGTCTGCTCTCCGCCGAGGAGCAGGTCACGGTCCTCCTGGCGAAGCCGCCGCGCAGCGTGCGGTCGGCGAAGTGGACGGCGGCGGACACGGTGCTGATCGACGAGGTGACGGACCTGGTCCAGCGCACGCAGTCGCTGGGCCATGTCGTCGTCGACGAGGCGCAGGACCTGTCCCCGATGCAGTACCGGGCAGTGGGCCGCCGCTGCTCGACGGGCTCGGCGACGGTCCTCGGCGACCTGGCGCAGGGCACGACGCCGTGGGCGACGGCGTCCTGGGCGGAGGCCCTGGCGCATCTCGGCAAGCCCGAGGCCGCCGTCGAGGAACTGACGGCGGGTTTCCGCGTGCCGCGTGAGGTGATCGCATACGCGTCGCGGCTGCTGCCGCACATGTCGCCGGGGCTGGCGCCGGTCTCGTCCGTCCGCGAGGCGCCGGGCTCGCTCGCGGTGCGCTCCGTACCGGGGGACGGGCTCGACGGCGCCGTGGTCGCCGCCTGCGCCGAGTCCCTGCGGCACGAGGGCTCGATCGGGCTGATCGCGGCGGACGCCCGCGTCCCGGCGCTCGCGGCGGCCCTCACGTCGGCGGGCCTGCCGTATCTCTCCCCCGGCGAGGAGACCACCGCCGAGGCGCGCCTCACGCTGGTTCCGGCGTCGCTGGCGAAGGGTCTCGAGTACGACTACGTGGTCCTCGACGAACCGTCGCCGATCGTCACGGCCGAACCGGACCGCCGGACGGGCCTGCGCCGCCTGTACGTCGCGCTGACGCGAGCGGTCTCCGGCTTGACGGTGCTCCACGCGACCGCACTCCCGCCGGAACTGTCCCAGGGGGCGCTCACCGAGCGATGAGGACCCGGCGCTCCCGGCCACCCCGGCGCCCCCGGCCTCCCCGGCGCCCCCGGCCTCCCCGGCGGCCCCGGCATCCTCCCACCGTCCCCGGCGGCCCCGGCCTCCCCGCCGTCCCCGGCGTCTTCCCGGGGGACGCCTGCCGCTACGAGCCGGGAGCCCGGTACTGGATTCGCTCGGCCTTGCGCAGGGCTTCCAGTGTTTCGTCGACGGTCAGGAGAACGGTCGTCTCGAACGAGCTGAGCGCGCCGCCCCCGCTGATCGCCAGCGCGACCGCCGACATGGACACGTTGTCGGGGGCCTCCCACAGGCTGTAGCCGTCGTACGCGCCGAAGGCGTACCAGAAGCCGTGGAGCTTCCCGCCGACGGACTCGATGTAGGACCGAGCGGCCTTCGCGCGGTCCTCGGGGTGGCCGGTCAGCCTTGCCCACGTCTCGGGCGTGTAGCTGAACCTCGACAGATAGAGCGGCATCGCGTCTCCTCTCGTTCCACCAAGAGGTGCCCCCGCCGGACGGGGAACGCGCACGAGGAGGTCGCCGCTCCCTCGAAGGGGCGATGCCGGCGCCTCCTCACGGCGCCTTCTCCGGCGGTGGCTCTACGCGGCGATGCGGCTGGTCTCCGGAGGTTTCCGCGCCTGGTAGCTCCACCGCTCGGCCGGGGCAGTCGGCCGCAGTCGAGCGGGGCGCTGCGGCCGGGCACCCCCACCGGTCCCGGCCGCAGCTACCGGCGGCGACACCACCGCCCGCTACGCGTCCAGCACCCGCCGCCACCCCCGGACCGCCGACGCCGCCACCGGCCCCGACCAGCCTTCCGGGCGCACCGCGCCCCCGATGTGGAAGCCCGTCACGCCGCCGGCCAGCAGCCGCGGCACATGGTCCAGGCAGAGCCCGCCGCCGACCAGGAGCCGGGGCTCGTAGCCCGGTTCGCCGGCCCGCGCCGCCTCCGCGAGGAGCGTCGCCAGGCCGTCGTCCACGCCTGCCGCGGACCCCGCCGTCAGATACGTGTCGAGCCCGGGCAGGTCCGCGAGCTGCTTGCGCAGGGCGTCCCGGTCCGCCGCCCGGTCGATCGCGCGGTGGAACGTCCACCGGCAGCCGTCCAGTACCGCCAGCAGCCGCTCCACCGTGACGAGGTCCGGCTGCCCGTGGTCGTCGAGGAAGCCGAGGACGAACTCGTCCGCACCCGCCTCCCGCAGCCCTTCCGCCGCGCGCACGAGCGCCTCCGCCTCCGTCGGGCCGCCGGCCGAGAAGCCGTCGGTGAGGCGGAGCATCACCCGCAGCGGGATGTCGACGGCCGCCCGGATCGCTGTGAACGTGGCGACAGGCGGTGTCAGCCCGTCCGCCGCCATGTCGGTGACCAGCTCCAGCCGGTCGGCCCCTCCGGACTGGGCGGCGACCGCGTCCTCGGCGTCGAGGGCGATCACCTCCAGGAGTGCGCGGTTGCTGCTCATGGGACCCATTCCTCCAGGCTTCCGACAGGTCTAGTCCAATGTCCAGCCTAATGCCCGCACAGCCGCGCGACAGCCACCTGACCCGTCGGAACAGGCCATACGGCGGCGGGCAGAATGAGGGGCATGGCCGCCGTTCCGCAGCACCCCGCCCATGAGGACCTCCGCAGCCGCTGGCTCCGGACGCTGCTCGCCGCCCGCGGCAGCGAGGCCACAGAGGCCATAAAGGTCACAGAGGCCACAGAGACCACAGAGATCACAGAGGCCGCAGAGACCGGTGAAGCCGGCACGGCGGCCGCGGCCGACCCCGCCGCGTACGCGGAGAATCTGCTCGCCCGCTGGGCGGAGCCGCAGCGCAGGTACCACACCACCGATCACCTCGTCGCCGTCCTGGACCGCATCGACGAGTTGGAGCAGTACGCGGACGACCCGGCGCTCGTACGTCTCGCCGCCTGGTTCCACGACGCGGTCTGTCTGCCCGACCGGTCGGAGAACGAGGAGCGCTCCGCGCGTCTCGCCGAGCGCGCGCTTCCGGAGGCCGGGGTGGGCGACCGGGCCACCGCCGAGGTCGCCCGCCTGGTCCGCCTCACCGTCACCCACGACCCCGACACGGCGGACCGCAACGGCCAGGTGCTGTGCGACGCCGACCTGGCGGTGCTGGCCGCCGCCCCGGAGACGTACGCCGCCTACGCGGCGGCCGTCCGCGACGAGTACGCCTTCGTCCCGGACGAGGCGTTCCGCGACGGCCGCGCGGCGGTGCTCCGGCAGCTCCTCGGCCTGCCGCGGCTGTTCCGTACGCCGCACGGGCAGCGCGAGTGGGAGCAGCGGGCACGCCACAACCTCACCGTCGAGCTGGAGCTGCTCGCCGCATCCTGAGCGGAGGCAGGCGGCACGCCCCGGGACCCAACGGGGAACTCGCAACCTCACCACCAAGCCGCAGCTACCCACCGCATCCTGAGCGGAGGCAGGCAGCACGCCCCGGAACCCGGCGGGGGAATTCCGGGCTTCAACCATGTGTTGGCACCTGTCATGCCCGCAGCCTCAGCCCGCACCCGTATGCCACTCGCCGTCTACATACTCGGCCTGTCCGTGTTCGCCCTCGGAACCAGCGAGTTCATGCTCTCCGGGCTGCTGCCGCCGATCGCACGCGACATGGACGTCTCGATTCCACAGGCGGGGCTGCTGACGTCGGCCTTCGCGGTCGGCATGGTGGTCGGCGCACCGCTGCTCGCCGTGGCGACGCTGCGGCTGCCGCGCCGGACCACTCTCGTCACCCTGATCTCCGTATTCGGCCTCGGGCAGGTCGCGGGCGCCCTGGCCCCGACGTACGAGGTGCTCTTCGCGTCGCGCGTGATCAGCGCGCTCGCGTGCGCGGGCTTCTGGGCCGTCGGCGCCGCCGTCGCGATCGCCATGGTGCCGGTGAACCAGCGGGCCCGGGCCATGGCGGTGATGATCGGCGGCCTGTCGATCGCGAACGTCCTCGGCGTACCGGCGGGCGCGTTCCTCGGGGAGCACCTGGGGTGGCGCTCCGCGTTCTGGGCGGTCGGCGCCGCGTCCGGTGTCGCGCTGATCGGCGTGGTGGCCCGTATCCCGCGCATCCCGCTCCCGGAGCGGAGGCCGCGGCTCAAGGAGGAGCTGACGATCTACCGCGACGGCCAGGTGTGGCTGGCGGTCGCGATCACCGCGCTCGCGGCGGGCGGCGTGTTCTGCCTCTTCACGTATCTCAGCCCGCTGCTCACGGACGTGGCCGGGCTGGACGCCGGCTGGGTGCCGACGGTGCTGGCGCTGTTCGGGATCGGCGCGCTGACCGGTTCGACGCTCGGCGGCCGGATCGCGGACGCGCACCTGTTCGGCGTGATGCTCAGCGGCATCACCGCGTCGACCGTCCTGCTGACGTCGCTCGCGCTGTTCTCCTCGTACGCCGCCGTCGCGGTGGCGCTGTCGTTCCTGCTGGGTTTCTCGTCGTTCTTCACGGCCCCCGCGCTCAACGCCCGGATGTTCAACGTCGCGGGCGCGGCTCCGACCCTCGCCGGCGCGACGACCACCGCCGCCTTCAACCTGGGCAACACCGGCGGCCCCTGGCTCGGCGGCGTGGTCATCGACGCGGACTTCGGCTTCGCGTCGACGGCCTGGGCGGGCGCGGCGATGATGCTCGTCGCGATCGGCCTCGTCACGGTCGCGATGCGGCTGCACGGCAGGTCACGGGTGGTGGCGGGGGCGACGGCCGGCGCCGGGGCGGGTGCCCTGCGCACCGAGCGGGTCTGACCCCGCTCGTCCTTTAGTCAGGCGCCCTCCACTCACCGATCAGCGGGCCGCGCACCGAGCGGGTCTGACCCCGCTCGTCCTCCACTCACGCACCCTCCGCCCGCCGATCAGCGGGTGGCACCACGTCGGCGGGCTCGGTGGGCCGCCGCGCTCGCGCGGTTTCCGCAGATCTGCGGACTGCAGTAGCGGCGCGACTGATTGCGGGAGACGTCCACGAACACCTCTTCGCAGCGGTTGCCGTCGCAGATGTGCAGGCGGCTCATCCCCGTGGTGGTGATGACGCCGAGGAGGCCCATGGCGGCGTTCACCGCGTACTGGTCGACGGGCGGGGCCTGCGGGTCGGTGACGTGCAGGTGCCACTCGCCGTCGTGATCGGTGTAGTGCGGGACCGCCTGGTGCTCGGCGAGGATGCCGTTGAGCAGGGCGACCGCGGTCGCCTCGTCGGAGGCCCCGAAGACTTCCCGCAGGGCCGTCCGCAGGGCGCGGGCCCTCTCGAGGTCCTTACGCGTGGGCACGCCTTTGATACGGATTCCGTGGGCGAGGAGAAGTTCCGCCAGCGCGGCCGGATCCGGCATCTTTTCTCTTTCACGGACCACGTTGTAGGTGTTGACCAGGTCCTCGGCCCATGTCGCCGGATCCTCGGAGTAACTAGTAAATCTCATCATGGCTCCGTATTATCTGTCGCAATGGATCGTCTCGACATGGAGGGTCGATGGACTCCCAAGAGGCATTATCTGCTCCCGCCGACGCACCTGAAGGGCATTATCCTCCGGCCGGCTTCAGGGAAGAATGGCTGCGCGGAGCGCGGATGGCGATCCCGCTGGCGATCGCCGTCTTCGGCTTCGCCGTCTCCTTCGGCGTCGTGGCCCGGGCCGCCGACATGGGGATCATGGCGCCCATCGCCATGTCCTTGACCACCTTCGCCGGATCGGCCCAGTTCGCGGCCGCGTCCGTGGTGGGCACGGGCGGGGGCATCGCCGCGGCCATCGTGGCCGCCGTTCTGCTCAACTCCCGCTATCTCCCGATCGGGATCAGCGTCGCCCCGGCGATGACGGGCAACGCCGTCAAGCGCTTCTTCTCCGCGCAGCTCGTGGTGGACGAGTCCTGGGCCGTGGGGCATCTGGGCGAGGGCCGCTACTCGCGCGGCCGGCTGCTGGGCGCGGGCGTGGTCGTCTACTGCGCCTGGGTGGGCGGCACGGCCGTCGGCGTGCTGGGCGCGCAGTACGTCGGGGACCCGCTGCGCTTCGGACTGGACGTGGTGTCGCCCGTCCTCTTCCTGGCCCTGCTCAAGGGGCAGATCGCCGATCGGCGTGCGCTCGTGTGCGCGATCCTCGGGGTCGCGATCGCGCTGTCGCTGACGCCGGTCGCCTCACCCGGCGTGCCGTTGATCGCCTCCACCGTCGCCTGTCTGCTGGGATTGAGGAAGAAGTGATGAGCGGAGTATGGCTGGCGGTGCTCCTCGTGGGTGCCGTGTCGATGGCGCTGAAGGCCACCGGGCCGGTGCTGCTGGGCGGGCAGGAACTGCCGGACAGCATGCAGCGCGTGGTGGCTCTGATGGCGCCGACGCTGCTGGCGGCACTGATCGCCACTCAGATCTTCGGCAGCGGCCGCGCTTTGACGGTCGATGCCCGCGTGGTGGGTCTGCTCGTGGGCGCGTTCGGCGTCTGGCGGAACTGGCCCACCTTGCTCGTGGTGTTCCTGGGCGCGGCAGCCGCGGCGGTAACCCGGCTGATCGCAGGATGAGAGGAATCGCAGTCATGGGCGTAGATCCGGCGGACGGGCAGATGTGGCCGACGGCGGCGCTGTGGGACGCGGGCATCCGGCTGGGGCACCGGCTCACGGTGCCACCGCTGCCCCTGCGACCGGCGGCGCCGGGGATGAGGCTGGCCGGTCCGCTGCGCCGGATCCGCCACACCGAGGGTGTCGCCTCGGTCCTCGAGGGCCTGGACGGGGCGCGCAAGGGGGACGTGCTGTTCATCGACAACGAGGGGCGCACGGACGAGGCGTGCGTGGGCGATCTCGTCGCGATCGAAGCGCGGCTGGCCGGCATGGCGGGCCTGGTGGTGTGGGGGTGCCACCGGGACACCGACGAGCTGGCCGTCATCAGGCTGCCGGTGTTCAGCCTGGGGCCGTGCCCGTCGTCGCCCACCCTGCGTCCGGACGGCGACGGCGCCGCGGAGCAGGCTTTCCCGGTCGAGACGGGTGACGTCGCGGTGGGCGACTCGGACGGCCTGGTCATCGTCCCCGCCGGGATCCACTCGGAGGTCGTGGATGTCGCCCGGGCCATTGTGGTGGCCGAGCAGCGCCAGGCCGAGAAGGCGCTGCGCGGAGTGAGTCTGCGCGAGCAGCTGGCCTGGGCGGAGTTCCAGGACCATCGGCGGGAGGACCCGTCGTACACCTTCCGCATGCACATGGCCCGGGTGGGCGGGGCCCTGGAGTAGGAGCCGGAAGCGGTTCAGGCAGGAGTACGCCAACGCAGCAACAGGCCCCGACGCCCCCGCGAACGGCGGACGGCGGACGGCGGACGGCGATGCCCTCGCGGTACGAGCCGGAAACGACTCAGGCGGGAGTACGCCAACGCAGCAGCAGTCCGCGACGCCCCCGCGGACGGTGGACGACGATGTCCTCCCGGCGGGTGGTGTCCCCGGGGGTGCAGCGGCAGGTCATGGGAGCCTCCTTGCGGCGCCGGTGTGCGTACGGGCGAACTCCATCTGGCGGCGGAAGACGGTGACGCGTTCCTCCACGGCCGTCAGGCTGTGGCCCGCGTCCACGGCGTGGAATTCGACCGGCAGGCCGCGGGCCTCGAGACGCCGGGCGTAGGCGCGGGCCTGGTCGATGGGGCAGCGCGCGTCGTTGACGCCGGCGCAGATGAAGACCGGCGCCCGGACGGCATCCGCGTAGGTGGCGGGCGAGGCGACGCGGTAAGCCTCGGGGACTTCCTCCGGTGTGCCGCCGAAGAGACTGCGGTCGAGCGCCTTGATGTCGTCCATGGCCTGGCGATGGGCGGCGGCGCAGTCGGCGACCGGAGCACCGGCCAGGCCGACGGTCCAGTCGTCCGGCCGGGTGCCGAGCCCGAGCAGGGTCAGATAGCCGCCCCAGGACCAGCCGGCCAGTACGAGACGGTCCGGGTCGACGATCCGGTGGTCGACGGCCCACTGCCGTACGGCGGTGACATCCTCGAGTTCGGTGTGGCCGACACGGCGCCGCAGAGCTTCTGTCCAGGCCCGCCCGTAGCCGGTGGAGCCGCGGTAGTTGACGCGTACGACGGCGAACCCCTCGTCCGTCCAGGCCGCGGTCTCGGGGTCGAAGGAGTCCCGGTCGTGTTCGTCGGGCCCGCCGTGGAGCAGGAACACCGCGGGGTGCGGTCCGGCACCGGTCCGGGGCAGGCTCACCAGGGCGTGGACGCGTCCGCCGGGGCCGTCGACCCAGATGTCGCGGACGAGCGCGGTCTGCGGCGGACGATCGGTGGCGGGGAACCGCGGGTCGTCGTCGAGGGCCAGGAAGACGGGCGGCTGCGCGGAGTTCGACCACTGGAACCACACATCGCCGCCGGGCCGGGTGCGGGCGTGCTCGATCGTGCCGTCGGGGATCTTCAACCGGGTCAGCTCGCGGGCGGCCAGGTCGTAGCCGAACGCCTCCGAGCGTGCCTGGTAATCGTGGACGACCAGCAGAGAGGAGGCGTCCTGCGACCATTCGACGGAGGTCTCGCCGGGCAGCCCGAGGTCCAGGCCGACGCGCTCACCGGTGCGTGGCTCGTAGAGGGCGGGCTCCCAGCGGTCCTCGCGCGGCTGAAGGACCAGCAGCCGGTTGTCCCCGGGCACCGGGGAGAAGCCGACGGCCTCGCCCTCGATGTCGGCGACGGCACGGCCGTCCGTGGTCAGGACGCGCACGCCCGGATCCCACAGGTCGCCGCGCTCGCTGTGCGCGATGACGGCGAGAGTGAGGTCGCGTGACAGGTCGACGGCGTACGCGGGCTCCTCGTGCCGGTAGAGGCGGCGGGAACCGCCGCCGGGCAGCACGAGGGAGACATCGGTACCGTGCTCGGTGCTGTGGCCGAGCAGGTTGTGTCCGCGCAGGCCAAGGGCGAGCCCCGCGGGCCAGTACGGGTCCAGACCGGGTACGGCGGGCTCGTCGGGCCCCCCGCCGAACGGCTGCCGCATCCACCGGCCGCGTTCGTCGCCGTCGGTGTCGGCGAACCACCACACGGCCTCACCGGACGCCTCGATGGCGCAGTGCTGGACGCCGGAGGGCCGATCGGTGGCCTGCCGCAGCGTGCCGGCCGTGCGGTCCCAGCAGTAGACCTGGGCATTGCCGGAGCGGTCGCTGACGAACACGCAGCGCTCCGGGGAGCTTTTGGCCCAGGCGGGGAGCGTGTGGCGCGGGGCTCGGAAACGCTGTTCCCACAGCGGTGTGTCCAGGGCGCTCATGTCAGTGGCAACCGCAACCGGCCGCGGTGACACGGTTCATCCGGCGTCGCGGGGCAGAACCGGCGGCGGTGGTACCCGCTCCCGCCAGGGGGGCGGTGCCGTCGAGGGCGGTGAGGGAGCTGGTCGCGCAGTCGAGGACGATCTGGAACTCGTTGAGCGGCAGCGAGCCGAACACCAGGTGAACGGAGGCCGCGGCCCTGCCCGTACCGACGGCGTTGGACTCGGAGTTGAAGGGCAGCTGCGGTGCGGCCGGGTTGATGCCGAACTCGACCCCGGTGACCGCGCGGTGGCCCGGGTCCGTGGTGAAGAGCTGCGTCAGGGCGGCCGCCGCGGTCGCGGACCCTGTCTCCGTCGCCTTCATGTCGGTCACCGCACCGTCCTCGACGGTGAGCACGAGCGGGTAGTGCGAGAGCCCGGAGAGCTTCTCGAACAGCTCCCGGGAGGAGGCCGTGCCGGGCGTGCGCGTGCGTACGACGGACCAGCCCTTGACGGCGATCTGCCCGGTGACGGTGGTGCCGGGGTTCGTGAGGTCCAGCCTCAGCAGGCCGGTGGGCGCGCTCTGCACGGCGCCCGGCCGGAAGGTACCGGTGTCGGTCCGGGACCACTCCGGGGCGGCGAAGGTCATCTTGGCCACGGACTCGGTCAGCGCCTCTTCGAGGACCAGGCCGCCGGCCGCACCCACGGCGGCGGCGAGCGCGGCGCCGGTCCGGCCGAGGGCGTCGGGGTCGGTCTTCTCAAGTGATGCCAGAAGGCTGCCCAGTTGATCGAGGGCGAGGGGGCCGGTACCCGCGCGGAGAACGGCGACGGTACGGCGCGGGCCCACCTCAAGGCCGGGGGCGGTCAGCAGTCGGTCGTCCTGGGCCACGACCAGGACGTCGCTGTCCTCGGGGATGCCGGAGCGCAGTACGTCGGTCAGGGACTGGTCCGCTCCGGCCGTGACCGTGTCCCATGCTTCGTAGCGGCTCGGTGGCTCGATCCGGAAGGAGTCCGAGAAGCGCTGTTCCAGGACGAGTATGAATCGGTTCCGGCCCACCGGGTACTGGCGACAGGCATCAGGACGGACGATAATCACTGTGACACTCCCAGATCGTTTGTGCCGGTGTGTCAGCGAGGCGGGCCGAGCTATCACCTCGGCCCGCCTCGCTTACGGCACACCCGGCGCGATGCTTCTCGAGCCTTTCGCGCGTGGCTGCCTGCTACCCGGCTCAGCCCAGCAGCGTGCCCAGGTAGTTGCTGTTCTTGCGAACCTTGATGGTCTTCTTCATGGCGAACACCCCCCAACTGTTGCTCGATCCGACAGGCGGGCGGGCGGGCCCGCAGATGCGGCCCGAGGCCCGGCTCAGCCCAGCAGCGTGCCCAGGTAGTTGCTGTTCTTGCGAACCTTGATGGTCTTCTTCACGGCGAACACCCCCCAACTGTTGCTCGATCCGACAGGCGGGCGGGCCTTCACAAACGGCCCGGCCGGCCTCAGCCCAGCAGGGTGCCGAGGTAGTTGCTGTTCTTGCGAACCTTGATGGTCTTCTTCATGGCTGCCACCTCCTTTCCGTGATGGATTTCGCGCTCGCGCGATTCGTTCATGGCCGGTCAGGCAACAGCGGCCATGCGAACGCTGGGAGCGCCGCCTTTGTCGCCCAGGACCACGTCACCGCTTTCGGTGTACACGGTGGTGTCGGGCGAGATGATGTCGAGGTGGTACTGGGTGAAGGGAGTCAGGCCCAGTCCCCAGTGGAGGCAGCCGCGTTCGCCGCCGTACACCTCGTTCATGGCATGGTTGCCCGGCAGGATGTCCAGGCTGGTGTTGAGTGCATGTCCGATCTCCCAGACCAGCGTGTAGCGCGAGTCGATTTCGAACATTGCCTCGAAGACCTTGGCGACCTCGGCGCCTTCCTTTCGGAAGGGGCGCAGCGAGGTGATCGTCCCCTTGGTGACGTCGCAGACCACCGCTTCGTGTTCCAGGCCGGCGAGCTTGCCGGCGAGGCGGGCCTGGTCCTTGCGGATGAACGACGGCGTGCCGCTGTGCAGGATGGGGAACCCGCGGAACGCGATGCTTCCCTCGAGCGGAAGGTGCAGCTTCTCGTCGAATTCGACGATCTGCATCGGCAGCACGCTGATCTCGCCGGAGGGGACGATCTGCTGCTCCCCCCACTCGAGCGGTCCGGCCTGCTGGTTCCAGATCAGACCGTCCGCGAGGTGGTCGAGTTCGGCGCGCGTGCCGTGACGCTCGTCGACGTAGATCAGGCGGTCGGTGGACTCGGCGAGCTCGAAGAAGCGGTCGCTGAACTCTCCCTGCTCCTTCGCGGAAGTATTTTCGATGACGCCGATGAAATGCCGGATGATTTCGAGATCGGCGGGCGTCGAGTTGCAGGCCATCCCCATCAGCTTGCGATTCTGACCGAGAGCCTCTTCCGAGGGTGACTCAAAGAACCGGTACGGCGAGATGACCAAGGAGTGCGACCGCTGAGGAATCGTTCCTTCAGCGAGCATTGCCTCGAAGTCGTCACCCTTACCGATGAAGATCGTCCGGTATTCCGCGTACGGAGCTTCCTTGACGATCTCGAGCTCGCTCTCGAGCTCGCGGTTCGTGATCAGACAGAAGACACTGCCTTCCGCCGGCCCGAACTGACTGTACCGAGCCGGATTAATCTTGATCGCCGCCATAACCAGCTTGTCCTCTCATCGGTCATTATCCGCTCGACCCAGGCCATAGCCAACATCAACCGACTTGAGGCGCGCAACGCGGCCTGGAAGTACGGCTGAAATTGGAGTGAGGTTTAAGCTTCGACAAGCTGGAACCGGAAGCATGAAATCCGTAAGCACACCGCTACCATCACGCGATTTCACTTGAGCAAGAGTTGTCAAGTACGCATCTTTTACCTACACGAAACGACCGGTAGGCCGAACTTTTCAGCCATGATCCCGACCGTCACATCACCGCATACCGGAGATCCAGCCCACATCGACCGCGCGCTCCGGCGGCAGACCGCGTGCCCGGCGGCGGTGCACCCGGGCCGCGAGGGGAAACCGCGGCGGAGAACCCCGACGCGAAGCCGCGGTCCGGAACCCTGACGCGAAGCCCCGACGCGAAGCCGCGGTCCGGAACCCTGACGCGGAGCCGCGGTCCGGAGCCGCGACACGGATCTAAGCGGGCCGGCCCTTCGGCCTGCGCAGCCCCGCGGCCGTCAGCCGGCGCACCAGTTCCTTGGAGCCGATCTCCACCGCGCCCGCCGCGACCGCGTCCGCGTACCGGTGGGAGGGGACGTCGTAGTGGTCCCGCTCGAAGGCGCGCGGCGGACACCCGATCCGCGCGGCGAAACGGTGGAGCTCCTCGAACGACACGTCACTGACCAGGTGCGACCATATCCGCCCATGGCCCGGCCAGGTCGGCGGATCGATGTAGACCGTCACCGCAGCCCGCCTATGGGGGCCACCACCACGCCTGCCTTGGCGCACACCCAGTGCGGGTCGGGACCGAGCTCCGGTTCGACCTCGAGGGCGTGCGGGTCGCCCGCGTCGCAGACCGGGCAGAGCGGCCAGCGGCCGTGCCGCTCCAGCAGGGCGTCCTGAACGTCCTGGGCGACGAGACCGGCGACGTACGGCGCGCCCTCCGGCCACTGCTCGACCCACCAGCGGCGGTGCGTGACCGCGTCCTCGACCATGGAGACGACCGTCGCCTCCGCGACGTCGCGGGCGGCCAGGTCGGCGAGGACCAGGGCGCGGGCCGTGTGCAGCGCCTGCTCCAGTGGGTTCGAGTCGTCCATGAGCCCATTGTCTCCGGGTCTTGACGGCAGCCGAAACGCGAAAATACCTTTCAAGGGTGACCAATCCAGTGAAGGAAACTTTCACGGGCGACGCTCCCGCTCCTGCCGCCCTCGCGGCCAAGGTGCGCACACTCGCGCCGTCCATGACCCGCTCCATGCAGCGGGTCGCCGAAGCCGTCGCCGACGACCCGGCCGGCTGCGCGGCCCTCACGGTCACCGGCCTCGCGGAGCTCACCGGCACCAGCGAGGCCACCGTGGTCCGTACGGCCCGTCTGCTCGGTTACCCCGGCTACCGCGACCTGCGCCTGGCGCTCGCGGGGCTCGCCGCGCACCAGGAGTCCGGGCGGGCCCCCGCCATCACCACCGACATCGCCGTCGACGACCCCATCGCGGACGTCGTCGCCAAGCTCGCCTACGACGAGCAGCAGACCCTCGCCGACACCGCCGCCGGTCTGGACACCGTCCAGCTCGCGGCGGCCGTGACCGCCGCGTCGACGGCCCGCCGCATCGACATCTACGGCGTCGGCGCGTCGTCCCTCGTCGGCATGGACCTCGCGCAGAAGCTGCTCCGCATCGGCCTGATCGCCCACGCGCACGCGGACCCGCACCTCGCGGTCACCAACGCGGTGCAGCTGCGCTCGGGCGACGTGGCCATCGCGATCACGCACTCCGGCTCCACCGGGGACGTGATCGAGCCGCTGCGGGCCGCCTTCGACCGCGGCGCGACGACGATCGCGATCACCGGCCGCCCGGACGGGCCGGTCTCGCAGTACGCCGACCACGTCCTGACCACCTCGACCGCCCGCGAAAGCGAGCTGCGACCGGCCGCGATGTCCTCGCGGACGAGCCAACTCCTCGTCGTCGACTGCCTGTTCATAGGCGTGGCCCAGCGTACGTACGAGTCGGCGGCCCCTGCCCTCGCCGCCTCCTACGAGGCCCTCGCCCACCGCCACAGCCCGCGCACCCGTTGACGCTCACGCCGACGCCGACGCCGACCGAGAAAGCCGAGCCGCTCCTCATGACCTCCCCGTACGGTGAACTCCGCGCCCAGCTGGCCACTTTGACCACCGAGGCGTTCCGGCCCGAGCTCGCCGACATCGACCGGCTGCCGACGCTCGAGATCGCGCGCACCATGAACGGCGAGGACGCGTCCGTCCCGGCGGCCATCGCCGCGCGACTGCCCGTCATCGCCGACGCGATCGACGCCACGGCCGAACGCATGGCCCGCGGCGGCCGGCTGATCTACGCGGGGGCCGGCACGGCGGGCCGGCTCGGCGTGCTGGACGCCAGCGAGTGCCCGCCCACCTTCAACACCGACCCGTCGGAGGTCCTGGGCCTCATCGCGGGCGGCCCGACCGCGATGGTCACGGCCGTGGAGGGCGCGGAGGACAGCAAGGAACTGGCCGCCGCGGACCTGGACGGCCTGAAGCTCACCGCGGACGACACGGTGGTCGGGATCTCGGCGTCCGGCCGCACGCCGTACGCGGTCGGCGCGGTGGAACACGCCCGTGGCCTGGGCGCGCTCACCATCGGTCTGTCCTGCAACGCGGACAGCGCGCTCGCCGCCGCCGCGGACCACGGGATCGAGGTCGTCACCGGGCCCGAATTCCTCACCGGTTCGACCAGGCTGAAGGCGGGCACGGCGCAGAAGCTGGTGCTCAACATGATTTCGACGATCACGATGATCCGGCTCGGCAAGACCTACGGAAACCTGATGGTCGACGTCCGCGCCTCGAACGACAAGCTCCACGCGCGCTCCCGGCGGATCGTGGCACTGGCGACGGGCGCGTCGGACAAGGAGATCGAGTCGGCCCTGGAGGCGACGGACGGCGAGGTGAAGAACGCGATCCTGGTGATCCTCGGCGCGGTGGACGCCCCGACGGCGTCCACCCTCCTGTCCCGAGCCAAGGGCAACCTCCGCGCAGCGCTCCAGGACGCGGAGGACACCCCCGGCCCCACCGACTCCGCCCCCGGGGATCGAACCGGCCCCACCGACGCGTGAGGCGCGGCAAGCCGGGACACTTCCAGCCCCACCGACGTTCGAGGCGCGGAGGTCCGGGGGCGCAGCCCCCGAAACGGGGTCCGGGGGCGCAGCCCCGGTTTCGGGAAGGGGCGGGTAGGGGAACAGCCCGCCGCAGGCGCCCCCGCCCGCACAACGCCTCACCCCGCCCGCACCCCACACGGGCCCCGCAGGCGCCACCCGCCCGCACCCGCACGACCCCCGCGCCGCGCGCAACGCCCCGCCCACCCCTACGCCCTCACCCCACCCGCTCCCTCACCGTCACCCGCCCCTTGCGAATCGTCGCCACCCTCCGCGCCCGCCCCGCCAGCGCCGAATCGTGCGTCACCATCACGAACGTGAAGGCGTGCTCGTCCCACAGCCCTTCCAGCACCTCCATGATCTCGTCGCGCATCGACTCGTCGAGATTGCCCGTGGGTTCGTCCGCCAACAGCACCGCCGGTCGTTTCACCAGTGCGCGCGCGATCGCCACCCGTTGCTGCTGTCCGCCGGACAGCTCGCCGGGCAGGTGCCGCAGTCGTTCCCCGAGGCCCACGGAGGTCAGCGCCTCCCCCGCCCGTTCCCTCCGCTCTGCCGTCTTGAGGCCGAGCGGTACGAGCGCGGTCTCGACGTTCTCCTGGGCCGTGAGCGTGGGGATCAGATTGAAGCTCTGGAAGACGAAGCCGATCTTCTCGGCCCGCACCCGTGTCAGCCTCGCCTCGGGCAGGGTCGCGAGGTCCGTCCCGTCCAGGATCACGCTGCCCTCGCTCGGCCGGTCGAGGCCGCCGAGCATCTGGAGCAGCGTGGACTTGCCGCCGCCCGTCGGGCCCTGGATGACGAGCCGGCCGCCGTCCTCGATCGTCAGGTCGACGCCGTCGAGGGCGTTCACGCTGTCCTTGCCCCGCCGGTAGCGCTTGGTGACACCATTGAGCTGATACATCAGCAACTCCTCTTGCACATAAGGGAAACGAAGGTCACTCGACGCGCCGCAGCGCGTCCGCAGGCCGCAGCCGGGCCGCACGCCAGCCGCCGAAGGCGCCCGCGACCAGACCACCCGCGACGGCGAGCGCGACGGCGAGGCCGATCGTGGCGAGCGAGACGGGCGCGGTGAGCGCGATGTCGAGGGCGCGGGAGGACGACTCCCCTGCGGACCCGCCACCGCCGCCGGGTCCGGCCACCCGGAGGCCGCCCCCGCCCGGCCCGCCACCGGCCGCGCCGAGCTGTGCCGTGAGCGTGGGACTGAACGTGGTGATCAGCCACGCTCCCGCGACGCCGAGGGCGATGCCGAGCGCGCCGCCGACCAGGCCGTTGACGAGCGCCTCTCCGGCGACCTGCCGGGTCACCCGGCCGCTGCGCCAGCCCAGCGCCTTGAGCGTGCCGAATTCGCGTACCCGCCGGCTCACCGCCGACGACGTCAGCAGCCCGGCGACGAGGAAGGCCGCGGCGAGGACGAGGACGGACAGCCACGTGCCGACGCCGGACGCCAGGTCGGACGCGGTGGACAGCGAGCCGGAGACGGTCTCCGCGAGGTCGGCGGAGGTGGTCACCGTCGTACCGGAGATGTTCTGCTGGATGGTGTCCTTGACGCTGTCGATCTTCTGCGAGTCGGTCGCCCGGACATGGACGGTGGTCACCTTGTCCTTGGCGTCGGCGAGGCGCTGCGCCTGGGCGAGCGGGAGATACACGTTGGCCGCGGCGTCGCCGCTGTCGGCGGTCGCGATGCCGATGATCGCGTAGTCGGTCCCCGAGATGGTCAGCCTGTCGCCGACGGCGAGGCCCTTCTCCTTGGCGTACGCGCTGTCGACGACGGCGACCTCGGCATCGGTCTCGTTCGCTTCGAAGGTCCGCCCGGAGGTGATCTCCGAGGAGGTCAGGGGGCCGAGTTCCTGGTGGGCGACGTCCGTTCCGTACGCGGTGTACGAGTCGACGTCGAAGTCGGCCCCACCGCCCCGTACGGCGCCACCGCCACCGCCCCCGGTGCCCCCGCCGGTCCCGCCCTGCCCCGGATCAGCGGGTTGTACGGGCTGCGCCTGGACCGCGCCGCGCTTGAACTCCCCGTCGACCTTGACGACGTTGACGCTCAGTCCGCCGACCGCGTCGGCGACGCCGTCCTGTTCGCCGACCTGGTCGACGGTCTCGGCGTCGAGGGTCTGGAAGCCCTGGACCATGACGATGTCGTTGCTCTGGGCGGCGTCGTCGCCCTCGTCCTGGGCGTCGAACCGGAAGCGGGGCCGCCGCACGGTCTCGCCCTCGCCGGGTGGTTCGGCGGCCTTGGTGACGGTCATGTCGGTGCCGAGCCCGTACAGCGACTGGAGGACCTTGTCCTGGGCGCGGTTCATCCCGGACGACACGGAGGTGACGACGATGACCAGGGCGATTCCGAGGGCGAGCCCCGAGGCGACGACGAGCGCCGCTTTCCTGCGGCGGCGCAGCTCGCGCCGGAGGTAGGTGAAGAACATGGCGCGAAACGTATGGACGCGGTGTGATGAGGAGTTGAGCCCACGATGAGAGCCGCATGAGTTCGCAGGTGCCGGCTCCTCCAGGATCACCAAACTCTTTTTGCAAAAATCCTTTGGCAAACCACCCCGCTCCTTCTACGCTCCCCTCATGGCCGACCAGAAGCTCCCCGACGGACCCGACCGACCCCGCGGATACAGCCGCCGCGACCTCGACCCCGGCCGGGACGCCGCCGCCCTCAAGGCGCTGACGCATCCCCTGCGCATCCGCATGCTGGGCATGCTCCGCATGGACGGCCCGGCGACCGCGAGCGAACTGGCGGTCAGGACGGGCGAGTCGTCCGCGTCGACCAGCTACCACCTGCGCGTGCTGGCGAAGTACGACTTCATCGCGGAGGCCGAGCACCGCGACGGTCGGGAGCGGCGCTGGAGGGCGGTGCACGAGGTCACCAGCTGGAACAACGCCGCGATGGCCGGCTCCGACGCGGCGCAGGCGTTCGTCGACGTGGCCCGCCGCGCCCAGCTCGACCATCTGGAGCGCTCCCTGGCCCGGCACCAGGAGGACCTCGCGGCCGGCCGCCTCGGCGACGACTGGCGCGAGCCGTCCGGCATCACCGACCTGGTGGCGCGGCTGACGCCCGAGGCGCTCACGGAGCTGTTCGACACCTTCTCCCGCACCGTGACCGAGCTGGCCGCCCGCGACGAGGGCGATCCGCGCGCCGAGCAGGTCGTACTCTTCGCCGCCGGCCTCGCCGTCCGCGCGGAGAACCGCTCGTGAACCAGACACTGGACCCGCGTACCGCGCGGCGCCGCTTCGTCGCCGTCATGTTCCTCTTCTGGCTGCCGGTCGGCCTCTACATACCGTCCCAAGTGCTGCTGCTGACCGAGCGCGGCATGAGCCTGGCCGTCGTCGCGGGGCTGTTCGCCGTCCACTCGATCACCGTGTCCGTCATGGAGCTGCCGACCGGCGGCCTGTCCGATGTCATCGGCCGCCGCGCCGTCCTCGCCGGCGCGGGCCTGCTCAACCTCTCCGCGCTGACCGTGATGGCGCTCGGCACCACCGTCTGGGCCCTGGCCGTCGCCATGTTCCTGATGGGCACGGGCCGCGCGCTCTCCAGCGGCCCGGCGGAGGCGTGGTACGTCGACACGGTCCACGCGCACTTGGGACCCACCGCCGAACTGCGCACCGGTCTCGCCCGCGGCAGCACCGCGGGCGCCGCGGCGCTGGCCGTCGGCACCCTCGTCGGCGGCGCCCTGCCGCTCCTGCTGAGCCTCGGCGCGGACCCCGGTGCCCGGCTGACCGGCGCCACCGGGGGGCTCGTACTGCCGCTGTCGGTCCCGGGCCTGCTCGGCGCGACCGTGGGCATCGGATACGTGGCATACGTGCTGACGGCCCTGCCGGAGCCGCCCCGGCCGCCCGCCACGCTGCGCGGCGTGCTCCGGGGCGTCCCGGCGACGATGCTCGGCGGGCTGCGGCTCGGCGTCACAGAGCCGCTGGTACGCCGGGTGCTGCTGACGTCCGTGGCCGTCGGCGCGGCGCTCGCCTCCATCGAGCTCCTCACCCCCGGACGGGCCGCCCGGCTCACCGGCGCACCGGAGTCCGGTGCCGTGCTCTACGCCTCGCTCGCCTGCGCCGGTTTCCTGTGCACGGCGCTCGGCAGCCACTCGGCGCCCTTGGTCGCCCGGCTGACGGGCAGCGGCGAACGCGCGGTGCTGGCCGCTCTCGGAGTGAGCACGTCCGGGATGGTGCTGCTCGGTGTGACGGCCGCCTGGGACGGCGGCACGGCCGCTCCCGTCCTGGCCGCCGTCGGCTACGGCCTGGCGTATCTCGGCTTCGGCGCCGCCGGCCCGAACGAGAACGACCTGCTGCACCACCGCGTCGACAGCACACTCCGCGCGACCGCCCTGTCGGTGAAGTCCCTGGCGCTCCAACTGTCCGGTGCGCTGGCCGGCCTGGTCGCCGGCTCGCTGCCGATCGGCCCGCTGCCGTGGCTGATGGGCGCCACCACGCTGCTGCTGGGCGCCCTGCTGTGGACGCGCCGGATGAAGACCGCGCCCGAATCGCGCCCCGCCGCCACGGGCTTGCCCGAACGCGTCTGACCTCGGGCACTCGGAGTGCTCGGTCGCGACCGCCATCGCCTCCGACACAAGGTCAGTCATCGGCATGTCGCGCCCGAAATGACGTAAACATGGCTTAGCTTACATATTTGTAAGATTCCACCCATCACTCATCACGTCGACTCTGACGGAAGTGGAGATGTTGTGCGCAAGCTTCGCAATGCTGCCCTGGTAGCTGCAATGCTCGGAAGTTTCAGTATGTTCGGGGCCGGTGTCGCCGCGGCCTCCGACACCACCAGCGACAAGGACAACACGGGCGGCGACAAGACCAACGTGGTCATCTGCGAGCAGCACTCTCGGGTCGGCGACGACACGTTCCAGCTCGGCCTCGTCAACATCGCGACCGGGCCCATCACCCTCCTGGGCAGCGGCCCGGCGACCGCGACCTCGGTTCAGCAGATCTGCAGCGGCGAGGACACGGTGGCCGGCAACAGCTCCACCGCCGAGACGTCATCGGCGCTCGACCTCGTCCTCGATCTCATCTGACGACGCGGGACGCGTACCAGCGCGCACCGGCAAGCGACCAACGGGCGTACCCGTCGAGCTCGGCCGACTCGGGCAGCAGCGGGAACAACTGCTGTAAGCCCGCGCCCTGCGGGCCGTGGCATCCAGTTCGTCGGCTGCCGAGGCCGTAGGAGTGTGCTTTCCGACCGGTCGCACAGGGCGGTCGGTTGCTGTGACGTCAACTGTTCACGCAGGCGCCCGGCTGGGTATCCCAGCCGGGCGTCTTGCGTGAGCGGCTGCAGCGTTCGGCCGCGCAGGCCGCCTCAGCCCCGCAGCGTCACCCCGTACCGCGTCCGCAGGCGGCTGAGCTCCCACCAGGCGATGGCCGTCACCGACGCCGGGCCGCCGACGACCGCGCAGATCTGGACGAACGGCGGGCCCGGCGGCATCCCCGCCGTGGACAGGTTGATGACCGCCAGCTCCCACACCAGGACGCCGGTGAGCAGCGCCGGGAGCCCCGCGTGCACGTCGGCCGTACTGAACGCGGTACGGACGACCGTCGTCGACGCGAAGACGACGAAGAACAGCACCCACAGCACCGGCAGCAGCAGCGCCAGTGTGATCAGCGGACTGAGCGGGCTGTACTGGTATTCCTGGCTGAGCAGCATCACGCCCGCGAAGAGCAGCGGCACAGTGGTGAAGGCGCCGAAGTACCAGAGCACCGAGCGGACGGCGGGCCGCAGGCGCGCCCGCATCCCCGGCCGTGCGGCGGGCGGCGCGAGCCGGAACAGGACGAGCAGCACGAGCGGGGTGGTGAGCAGCAGCAGCCACGGGGTGATGGCCAGCCGGAAGAAGTACTGCTCCTGCACCTCGTCCCAGTCCGCCTCCGTGCCGTAGGCGACCAGGATCAGGAACGACGCGCCCAGCGCGGCCCACGCCCGGGTCTTCTGCACGCGCCACACGTCGGGGTCGTGGTAGCGGCGGATGCTGTGCGCGGGGAACCTCCGCCGCGCCTGCCGCCGTGCGGACCTGGCCAGCGGATAGCCGATCAGCACCGCCAGCGCGGGCCACACGCAGCACATGCCGAGCGCCAGCAGACAGCCCGGCACCCGCCGCAGTTCGCCCAGCAGATCCCGCAGCGGGGGCCACTCGTCCTCCCGGAACCGCTGCCACAGCGTGGGCGGCGGGCCGTACGGGGGATACGGCGGCGGCCCCGGGTACGGGCCGGGATACGGCCCCGGCCCCGGATACGGCCCCGGCTGCGGCGGTACGCCCGGCCGAGGCGGCGGCCCCGGCGGCTGCGGCCGCCCGTCCCGCCGGTACGGATTCTGTCCCCCGAATGTCACGCCCGCGTCCCTCCTGGAGTGGTCGGACGATCATTCCAGGAACCCGAACTCCCGTGCAGCGACGCCCACATGATGTCAGGGCAGCCGCCCCGCCGCGTTCACCTCCCGCACCCGCGCCCGCAGCACCTCGCCCGGCGTCGCGGGCCGCAGATCCCCGGACGGGCAGTCCCACTCCCTGCCTCCGCCCGGCGGCCGCAGTTGTACGCAGGTACCGACCCGTCCCATGACGATCCCCACCCGCCCGTCCCGGACGTCTACGGCGTACCCGCCGTCGCACGGCGTGCTCACTTCTCCAGCCCTTGCAGCACGGCCGCCAGCCGAAGCGCCGTGTCCAGGTTGCAGCGCCCCAGGTCGACCAGCGGATACGGCGCCTCGCTCGCCAGCGACACCACGTCCACCCGCAGCGAGGGCAACGTCACCGACACCGTGTCCAGCCCCGATCTGAGCTGTGCCACCACCTCCTCGGCCGCCCGCAGCCGCTCGGCCGATCGCACCACCGTCATGTTTCCACACCTCCAGTACGCAGTGTTCCGATTCATCACCCAGCGTGTACGGATGCTGACTAGCCTGGGAAGGGACGGCAGCACAACAACGCGACCTGTCGATCAGGGAGTTGCACCATGCCCGGACCCAAGGACCTCGACCCGTCGACTTCACCACGCGCCCTGCTCGGCGCGGAGCTGCGCCACGCCCGCATAAAGGCCGGTCTCACACAGGACGAGCTGGGCGAGCCGCTGTTCGTCAGCGGCTCGTACATCGGCCAGATGGAGGCCGGCACGCGCCGCATCCTCCCCGAGCACGCGGCCCGCCTGGACGAGGTCCTGGGCACGGACGACTTCTTCACCCGCAACTGCGAGGTGTCCAACAAGTCCCGCTACCCGGACCACTTCGCCGAGGCGGCGGAGGCGGAAGCGGCGGCGGAGACCATCAAGGAGTACGCGCCGCTCCTGGTCCCCGGCCTGCTCCAGACGGAGGCGTACGCGCGTGCCGTGTTCCGCGCGTACCACCCGACGGCTCCGGGGGAGGTGATCGACGAGCTGGTGGAGGCGAGGCTCGACCGCGCGCACCTGCTGACCGATCCAACAACGCCGTTGTTGTGGGCGGTCCTCGACGAGGCGGTGCTGCGGCGCGAGACGGGCGGCCCGGCGGTGATGGCCGAGGCGCTGCGCCATGTGGCGGACCTGGCACGCCGACACCGGATCATCGTGCAGGTGCTGCCGTTCGCGGCGGGCGCGCACGCGTCGATGATCGGCGCTCTCAAGCTGATGTCCTTCCCGGACGCGCCACCGCTCGCCTACCTCGAAAGCCCCGGCGCAGGCCAGTTGGAGGACGATCCGGCCACGGTCGCCCGCCACCAGCTGACCTACGATCTGGTCAGGGCCAGCGCACTGTCGCCGGAATCGTCCTTGGCCCTGATCGAGTCAGTGGCGGAGGATTACGCGCATGAAGACGAGCAGCCATGAGTACGACCTGACGACGGCCCTCTGGCACAAGTCCAGCTACAGCGGCGGCGACGGCGGCAACTGCCTGGAGGTCGCCACCTGGCGCAAGTCCACCTACAGCGACGGCAGCGGCGGCAACTGCCTCGAAGTCGCGGACGGCCACCCCGGCGTCGTCCCCGTCCGCGACTCCAAGGACCCCGACGGCCCGCACCTCGCGTTCCCCGCCGCCGCCTGGTCCGCCTTTGTCGCGGACCTCAAGCAGGGCTGAGGCAGGGCCGAGGCAGGGCCGAGGCGGCGGTCCCGGAGCTCAAGTCCCGAGATTCGAGCGCTCTTCACAGTGATGTGGGAGGTGGGTCCTCTGTGAACCCACCCACCCGCCCTGTCGAGTTGACATCACGCGACCGACTTGCCACGCAGCGTCATCACGCTCTAGCGTTCCGATAAACGAACAACCCCCGCCAGGTGCTACCAACACCTGCGGGGGTCTGACCATCAAGATCGAAGAAGGCGATCCCATGGCTGACTGCCAGCTTAGTGCTGCCCCGCACCCCCTCGCCAACCCCGGCTACGGCAAGCGCCCCGCGCCCGACCAACGCCCCCGCACGGACCACGACTTCGACCACCTCCCGAAGCGGGACCGGCCCCTCGCGGCGTACATCGACAGGCTCGCCGAGAACAGCGACATCTCGGTGAAGACGCTGGCCAAGCACACCACCTACGGCCAGTACGCCACCGCCCGCGTGCTGGGCCGCCTCATCGAGGCCGGGCATCTGCGGCGCGGTCTCGAACTGGTGGAGAGCGAGTCGGGATCGCTCCTGTGGGTGACCCGCACCTGGTGGTCCCGCACGGCGCGCGACGACGCGTGGTGGGCGGCGTTCCAGCGTGGTGACGTGCCGGTCGAGAAGCGCCGGCCGACCCGCTCGCGGGCGTACATCCTGCTGGCGGCCCTGGGCCGGGAGCAGCCGGTGATGTCCCTGTCCCACGCCGAGTGCGAGGCGCTGGCGCCGCTGGTGGAGGAGTGGTTCGCGCGGGGCTCCGACGCCCGCCGGATCACGCAGGCGCTGACGGCCGGCCTGCCGTCCCCCGTGCACGCCCCCGCCGCGCTCGCCCGCCGCCGCCTGGTCGACAAGCTCCCGCCGGAGCCGGTCCGCGTGCCGCCGCCGATCCGTGTCCTCGAATGCGGCACGTGCGGGGTGCCGGGGCGGTCCGACGCCCTGGTGGACGGCGCCTGCGCCCGCTGCCGAGGCGCTGCCCCGCCCGCGCCACCGGCTCTCCCCGCCGCCCGCGTCCACGCCCACGCCGCCGAGGCCCGCGCGGCGGCCTCCCGCGCGCTCGAAACGACAAGGACACAGACATGACCGTGCCGCTCACCCGGCCCCGCCACGGGGCACGATGGAGGGGAGGAGGCGACGCCATGACCCGCATCAGCGCCGACAACCCCGAGATCTCCGTCGAGGACTTCGAGGAGTTGGCAGACAACGCCCCTGAGGGCGTCAAGCTCGGGATCGTCGACGGACGGCTGGTGGTCAAGCCCGGCCCGATCTCCGTCGAGGACTTCGAGGAACTGGCGAGGAAGGCCCCGGAGACGGTGCGGCTCGAACTCATCAACGGAAAGCTAGAGGTCAAGCCCGTGCCGGACATGCCTCACGGAGCCATCGTCATGTGGTTGCTGCGGCAGTGCATGCAGCAGCGCCCTGAACTGGCGCTCTATCCGGAACAGGGCCTGACGGTGAAGACGTACCGGGCGGGCCGTGCCAGGGCGGACGGTGCGCTCGCTCCGATCGACCATTTCATCACTCAGCCGGGCGAGTGGGCAGATCCGGACGGCGTCCTCATGACCGTCGAGGTCACCTCGTACGACTGCGACACCGGCCGCCGCGACCGCGTCGACAAGCGCGACGGCTACGCAGCGGCCGGTATCCCCGTCTACCTTCTCATCGACCGCGACTCCGACACCCTCGTCGTCCACAGCGAGCCGGAGGAGGGCATCTACCGGCTGGTGAGGACCTACTTCTACGGCGACACCGTCGACCTCCCCTCCCCCGTCCACATCACCCTCGAAACGGAGAAGCTCAAGGACTACTCCCAGGCGTAGACTCGGCCGCATGAGCCGACGACGACATTGATCCACCGCATCCGGTCCAGGAACGGGCTGTCGCGGGCCGCCGCGCGGGTGAGCACCCGGCGTCCCCCGTCCGTTCCACCCGAGGACCACACGCATGCTCACGTCTTTGTCGCGCCCGCACGCCTCCCCGCTCGACCCCCGCGTCCGCAGCCTGGAGCGAAAGCTCTACGCCTACGCGGGACTTGAGGACTTCGTCCTCCTCTACCCCCTCTACGCCCTGCTCTTCGCCGAGCACGGTCTGACCACCGCCGAGATCTCCTCCCTGTTCGCCATCTGGTGCGTCGTCGGCCTGCTGGTCGAGGTGCCGTCCGGCGTATGGGCGGACACCGTCTCGCGCAAGGCCCTGATGGCGATCGGCCCGGTGCTGACCGCCTGCGGCTTCGCGCTCTGGGCCCTGACCCCTTCCTACGCCGCCTACGCCGCCGGGTTCACGCTCTGGGCGATCGGCGGCTCGCTGCGCTCCGGCTCCATGGAGGCCCTCGTCCACGACGAGTTGGACCGCCTCGGCGCGGCCGAGCGGTACGGGCGGGTCATGGGCCGGGCGGCGGCCGTCAGCATGGCCGCGACCGCCACGGCGACCGCCGCCGCCGCGCCCGCGCTCGCCTTCGGCGGCGACACACTGATCTGGGGCGGCAGCATCGCCGCGTGCCTGCTGTGCGCGGCGGTCGGCGCGACGCTCCCCGAGCACCGCGCCGCCGTCCACCACCGGGCGAAGGCCGAACGACCGGGCTACGCCGCGACCTTGCGGGACGGCCTCGCCGAGGTACGCGGCAGCCGGCCCGTCCGCCGGGCCATGGTCCTCGCCGTCGTGATCACGTCGATCTGGGGCGTACTGGACGAGTACGTGCCGCTGCTGGCCGCGTCGACGGGCGTCGCGACCGAGACCGTACCGCTGCTGGTGCTGGTGGTGTGGGTGGGCGTGACGCTCGGCTCGCTGCTGGTGGGGCCGGGCGAACGGCTCACGGACCGGACGGTGGGCGCACTGGTCGCGGTGGCCGCCGCCGCGCTCGCGGCGGGCGCCCTCTCGGGCTCTCCGGCCGGTTTCGTGCTGCTCGGCCTCGCGTTCGGCGTCTTCCAGCTCGCGGACGTACTGGCCGACGTACGTCTCCAGTCGGCGATCACCGGCCGCAGCCGGGCCACCGTCACCTCCCTCGCCGGCCAGGGCACCAACATCGCCTCCCTGCTGGCGTACGGCGCCTACGCGGCACTGTCCCCGCACGCGTCGCACGGCGCGGTGTTCGCCCTGCTGGCCCTCCCCTACCTGCTGGTGGCCGCCGCGCTCGGCCGGTCGAGGGCAGCGACGGCCTCGGCGCCCGCGAGGCAGGAGGCCGGGTGAGCGGCCCGCCGAGGACGCCGCCCCTCGATCCATGAATGCGCGGCGAAGCGCGGCGCCGACCGAGGGCGGCACCCCGGGGATGGGGTGCCGCCCTCGGTCCTGCGGACAGGTCCGATCCGGGAGGGATCAGAGGTCCGTGTCAGCGCGCCCGCCGTGCGCCGTGGTGGGCTGCTGTGCCCTGTCGGCGTCCGCACCGGCCGGCTCCCAGCACTCCACGCCCTTCAGGCCGGGGATGCGGTCCCGGGTGAAGACGGGGTCCAGTCCGGCGCGGCGCTGGGCCGTGTAGTCGTCCATCAGCCGGAAGGCGATCACCGACAGCGGCAGGATCGCGATCAGGTTGACCAGGACCATCGCGCCCATCGTGATGTCGGCGAGGCTCCACACGACGCTGACAGAGCCCATCGCGCCGAGCACGGCGCAGGCGAGGACGACGGCCCGGTAGCCGGTCATCGCGGACGCGCTGCCGGTGATGAAGCGGATGTTGGACTCGCCGTAGTAGTAGTTACCGATCATGGAACTGAAGGCGACCATGAAGACGACCAGCGTCAGGATGTGCCCGGCCCAGTCGCCGAGGGCCACGCTGAGCGCGGACTGCGTGACGTCCGCGCCGCCGCGCTCGCCCAGGGTCGGGTTGGCGCTGAGGATGATGAACGCGGTCATGCTGCAGACGACCAGGGTGTCGAAGTAGACGCCGAGGGTCTGCACCAGGCCCTGCTTGACCGGGTGCGTGGTCTCCGCGGAAGCGGCGGCGTTGGGGGCGGAGCCCATGCCGGCCTCGTTGGAGAACATGCCGCGCCGCACGCCCTGGAGGATCGCCGTGCCGACCGCGCCGCCCGCGACCTCGCGGAAGCCGAACGCGCCGCCGACGATGTCGGCGATCATGCCGGGGATGGCGGTGATGTTGAAGAGGACGACCACGAGGCCGAGCAGCAGGTAGACGCCCGCCATCACCGGGATCAGCACCTTGGTGACGGCGGTGAGGCGCTTCACGCCGAAGAACACGGCGAGCGCGAGCAGCACGGCCAGCACGATGCCGAGCACCGGGGCGAACCAGCCGGAGTCCGTGCCGCCCATGGAGCCCTCGACGGCCACGGTGATGGTGTTGGACTGCACGGCGGTGAGGACGAACCCGAAGGTCAGGGTGATGAGCACGGCGAACAGCACACCGAGCCAGCGCTTGCCGAGCGCGCGCTCCATGTAGTACGCCGGTCCGCCGCGGTAGGTGCCGGGCTCCTTGCCGCGTGACTTGTACAGCTGGGCGAGGGTGGACTCGACGAACGCGGAGGCGCCGCCGACGAGGGCCATCATCCACATCCAGAAGACCGCGCCGGGCCCGCCCATGGTGATCGCGGTGGCCACACCGGCGATGTTGCCGGTGCCGATGCGGGCGGCGGCGGAGATGGTGAACGCCCCGAAGGGGGAGACGCCGTCCGCCGGCTTGTCCTTGAAGACCCGGAACATGTCCGGGACCATCCGGAGCTGGACCGCCCTGGAGCGGAAGGTGAACCAGAGGCCGGCCACGGCCACCAGCGGGATCAGCAGGTAGGTCCAGAAGACATCGTTGATGTCGACGATCCAGGTATTGAGCGTGCTCATGATGTGGTGCGTCCCGGGTCTTTGTGAGTCGGGGCTCGGCTCGGGCGGCGATGCGTACGGATCACGTACGGCTGAATGCCCGCGGCCGCGGAAGGAGTTCTCCCGTTCAAAGCTCTGGAGAGCTAACCAGGGCCTCGCCCCGCTGAAAAGACATTCCGGTCGTGCCGCATCTCACACTCTGTACCGGTTTCTCCCGCGACATGCACGCTGAGCGGCAACGCCCGAGGGCGGCACCCCTTTGTGGGGTGCCGCCCTCGGTCAAGGACGGTTGATCGACCGGTGGCCGATCAGAAGTCCATGTCACCGCCCGGCATGCCGCCCGGAGCGGCCGCGCCGGCCTTCTCGGGCTTGTCGGCGATGACGGCCTCGGTGGTGAGGAACAGCGCCGCGATGGAGGCCGCGTTCTGCAGAGCGGAACGGGTGACCTTCGCGGGGTCGATGATGCCCTCGGCGATCATGTCGACGTACTCACCGGTCGCGGCGTTCAGGCCGTGGCCGACGGGCAGGTTGCGCACCTTCTCGACGATGACGCCACCCTCGAGACCACCGTTGACGGCGATCTGCTTGAGCGGGGCCTCCAGCGCGAGCTTCACGGCGTTGGCGCCGGTCGCCTCGTCACCCTGGAGCTCGAGCTTCTCGAAGACCGAGGAAGCCTGGAGCAGCGCCACGCCACCACCGGCGACGATGCCCTCCTCGACGGCCGCCTTGGCGTTGCGGACGGCGTCCTCGATGCGGTGCTTGCGCTCCTTGAGCTCGACCTCGGTCGCGGCACCGGCCTTGATGACGGCCACGCCGCCGGCCAGCTTCGCCAGGCGCTCCTGGAGCTTCTCGCGGTCGTAGTCCGAGTCGCTGTTCTCGATCTCGGTACGGATCTGGTTGACGCGGCCCTGGACCTGGTCGCTGTCACCGGCACCGTCGACGATCGTGGTCTCGTCCTTGGTGATGACGACCTTGCGGGCGCGGCCCAGCAGGTCCAGGCCGGCGTTCTCGAGCTTGAGGCCGACCTCCTCGGAGATGACCGTGCCGCCCGTGAGGATGGCGATGTCGTTCAGCATGGCCTTGCGGCGGTCGCCGAAGCCCGGGGCCTTGACCGCGACGGACTTGAAGGTGCCGCGGATCTTGTTGACGACCAGGGTCGACAGGGCCTCGCCCTCGACGTCCTCGGCGATGATCAGCAGCGGCTTGCCCGACTGCATGACCTTCTCCAGCAGCGGAAGGAGGTCCTTCACGTTGCCGACCTTGGAGTTGACGATCAGGATGTACGGGTCGTCCAGGGACGCCTCCATACGCTCCATGTCGGTGGCGAAGTACGCCGAGATGTAGCCCTTGTCGAAGCGCATACCCTCGGTGAGCTCGAGCTCCAGACCGAAGGTCTGGGACTCCTCGACGGTGATGACGCCTTCCTTGCCGACCTTGTCCATGGCCTCGGCGATGAGCTCGCCGATCTGGACGTCGGCGGCGGAGATGGAGGCGGTGGAGGCGATCTGCTCCTTGGTCTCCACGTCCTTGGCCTGCTCGAGCAGGGCGCCCGAGACGGCCTCGACGGCACGCTCGATGCCGCGCTTCAGGGCCATCGGGTTGGCGCCGGCGGCCACGTTGCGCAGGCCCTCACGGACGAGCGCCTGGGCGAGGACGGTCGCGGTGGTCGTACCGTCACCGGCGACGTCGTCCGTCTTCTTGGCGACTTCCTTGACCAGCTCGGCGCCGATCTTCTCGAAAGGGTCCTCGAGCTCGATCTCCTTGGCGATGGAAACACCATCGTTGGTGATCGTGGGGGCGCCCCACTTCTTCTCGAGGACGACGTTGCGACCCTTGGGGCCAAGGGTGACCTTGACGGCGTCGGCGAGCTGGTTCATCCCGCGCTCGAGACCGCGCCGTGCCTCCTCGTCGAACGCGATGATCTTGGCCATGTGAAGTGGTCCTCCCGGACTGGGGTGGATTGCTTCGGATCGCATCCGGTGCCCGCGACGGACGGCCTGCTCGCCTTGTGGTTCCTTGCCCCACCCGGCTCGCGGACCTCACCGACCCGATCCAAGTTCTGTCACTCTCACTAGGAGAGTGCTAACGCCAATGATTAGCACTCGACCCCCGAGAGTGCAAGCGCCTTCGTGGATCGCGAGGGGGCGTGCGCGCGTCCGCGGAGGCGGGCACGTGCGCCTGCGGACAGGTCGGCGCGGGCGTGTCAGGGCACGCGTGAGGGGCTCGGCTCCCGGTGACCGGGAGCCGAGCCCCTCATGCGTGAGTGCGTCGGTGGCCGAACGCGCCTGGATCAGTCGGATCAGACGGATCAGACGGCGAGCTTGACCATGTCCGCCTGCGGACCCTTCTGCCCCTGCGAGATCTCGAATTCGACTCGCTGACCTTCTTCAAGGGTGCGGTATCCGTCCATCTGGATCGCGCTGTAGTGGACGAAAACATCCGCACCACCGTCGACCGCGATGAAGCCGTACCCCTTCTCCGCGTTGAACCACTTGACGGTGCCCTGAGCCATGCCTAACTCCCCTATTACTGGCCCTTGCGCAGATCCGCACTTCGCGGACCCGGGTCAGACCTCCACCCCAGCAGGAGGGGTGTGCGCCGGAACGCGTCGACCGCGGCTGAATGTATCTGCCCAACTGCCCTCTGCAACAGGTCAGTCGGACGAGAAATCTGGGCAGGACCGAACGACCGATCCAGCTGATTCCATGGAATTCCGGGGCAAGTCGGGCCCGGCAAATGACACCTAAGTGGCAATTCGATCACGCAGGTTGGCCGCATTCTTACGGAACTCGAAGGCATTCACGCGCGGCCGGCGGAGGGGGCTTCCCAGACTCTATCGCGCTCAACCATGCAGAATTGCCCCCTCCGCTTCTCGGGCGGAGGGGGCAATCAGGTAACTGCGGGTAAATCCTTGGGGAAAGATCCTTGGCAAGAGATCCCCGGGGAGAGATCAGCCGCCGGCGACCGCGGGGATGATCGACACGCCCGCACCCTCCGGCGTGGCCGTCTCCAGACCCTGCTCGAACCGGACGTCGTCGTCGTTCACGTACACGTTGACGAACCGGCGCAGCTTGCCCTGGTCGTCCAGGACGCGGGCCGCGATACCGGTGTGGTTCTTCTCGAGGTCCGCGATGACCTCGGCGAGGGTCGCGCCCTCCGCCGGGACCTCGGCCTGCCCGCCCGTGTACGTACGGAGGATGGTGGGGATGCGGACGTTGACGCTCATGTGTGCAGCCTTCCTTGGGTCTCGGATCTCAGCGATCGTGGCGGGCCAGGCCGGCGTCGCGGAACGCGTCCAGGCTCGGGCGGATGACGGCGGTCGCCTGCGAGGTCTCCGCGACCGCGTCGAGGGTCTTGAGGCCGTCGCCGGTGTTGAGCACGACGGTGGTGAGCGTCGGGTCGAGGACGCCCGCCTCGATCAGCTTCTTCGCCACACCCACCGTCACGCCACCCGCCGTCTCGGCGAAGATGCCCTCGGTCCGGGCCAGCAGCTTGATCGCGTCGACGACCTGCTCGTCGTTCACGTCCTCCACCGCGCCGCCGGTACGGCGGGCGATGTCCAGGACGTACGGTCCGTCGGCCGGGTTGCCGATGGCCAGCGACTTGGCGATGGTGTTCGGCTTCTGGGGGCGCACCACGTCGTGCCCGGCCTTGAAAGCGGCAGAGACCGGCGAGCAGCCCTCCGCCTGGGCACCGAAGATCTTGTACGGCCTGTCCTCGACGAGTCCGAGCCTGATCAGCTCCTGCAGCCCCTTGTCGATCTTCGTGAGCTGCGAGCCCGACGCGATCGGCACGACGAGCTGGTCCGGCAGCCGCCAGCCGAGCTGCTCGCAGATCTCGTACGCCAGGGTCTTGGAGCCCTCGGCGTAGTACGGGCGGAGGTTGACGTTGACGAAGCCCCAGCCGTCGCCCAGCGGGTCGCCGATGAGCTCGGAGCAGAAGCGGTTCACGTCGTCGTAGTTGCCCTCGATGCCGACGAGCTCCCCGCCGTACACCGCGGCCATGACGACCTTGCCCTGCTCCAGGTCGTGCGGGATGAACACGCAGGAACGGAACCCGGCCCGCGCGGCGGCGGCGCCGACCGCGCCCGCGAGGTTGCCGGTGGAGGAGCAGGACAGGGTGGTGAAGCCGAAGGCACGGGCGGCCTCGAGGGCCTGGGCGACGACGCGGTCCTTGAAGGAGTGCGTCGGGTTGCCGGAGTCGTCCTTGATGAAGAGACCGCCGGTGACACCCAGTTCACGGGCGAGGTTGTCGGCCTTGACGAGCTGGGTCCAGCCCGGGTTCAGATTCGGCTTGTCGGCCACGTCGGCGGGGACGGGCAGCAGCGGGGCGTAGCGCCAGATGTTGGCCGGGCCGGCCTCGATCTGCTTCCGCAGCTCTTCGGGGCTGCCGCTCGGGAGGTCGTATGCGACTTCGAGCGGCCCGAAACACTCCGCACACGCGAAGATGGGGCCGAGTTCGAAACGCTGTCCGCATTCCCGGCAGGCGAGGGCGGTGGCGGGGCCGAGGTCCACTGAGGTGGACGCGGTGGCGGAGGTGCTTGCGACGGTCTGCGCAGCCATGATGGCGAGGCCCTTTCTCCTCATCTTCCTTGTGACGCATTTCGCCACAAGACGGAATTGGCACCTTCCCCACCGTGACCTCGCGGTCGGCGGGAGGGTTGCCGGGGCTTCAACGGGCCGTTCCCTCTGCCCCTCTGGATGAGCGGTATGGCTCCGGACGTGCGGTCCGGGCGTTTGTGTGCGTGGACCCCCGAGATGCGAGGGTCGTTCGCGTTGTTCAAGACTGTAACCGAAGCCCCGGACGGTTGAGACAGTCGTCCGAACGGCGAGATGGATCACACGACCACTGTTCACCGCCTGTTTGTCGACTGCCGAGGGAGACGCGAAGTGCTCGATGAGGTGGCCCGCTGGCTGAGCCGGCGCTCCTGGTCCGCGTCCGACCGCTCCCTCGACCGGCTGATATCCGCCAAGGTCAGGCAGGGTACGACGGTCAGTGTCGTGCTTCCCGCGCTGAACGAGGAAGCGACGGTCGGCGACATCGTCACGATCATCCGCCGCGAACTCATGGAGAACGTCCCGCTCGTCGACGAGCTGGTCGTCGTCGACTCCGCCTCCAGCGACCGCACGTCCGAGGTCGCCGCGGCCGCGGGCGCCCGCGTGGTGCACCGCGACGCGATCCTGCCCGGCCTGCCCGCCGTGGCCGGCAAGGGCGAGGTGCTGTGGCGGTCGCTGCTGGTGACCGGCGGTGACATCGTCTGCTTCTGCGACTCGGACCTGCGCGACTTCTCGCCCGACTTCGTCTCCGGCATCGTCGGACCGCTGCTGACCGAGCCGGAGGTCCAGTTCGTCAAGGCCATGTACGACCGCCCTCTCGGCGGTGGCGCCGCCCCCGGCCCCGACGGGGCGCCCGCCCAGGGCGGACGGGTGACCGAGCTGGTGGCCCGGCCGCTGCTCAATCTGCACTGGCCGCAGCTGGCCGGCTTCGTCCAGCCGCTCGGCGGCGAGTACGCGGCGCGGCGCTCGCTGCTGGAACGCCTCCCGTTCCCGGTCGGGTACGGGGTGGAGCTGGGCCTGCTGGTCGACTCGCTGAACCTGGTCGGCCTCGACGCCCTGGCCCAGGTCGACGTCGGCACCCGCAAACACCGCCACCAGGACGGACAGGCGCTCGGGAGAATGGCCGCGACGATCTACCGCACCGCGCAACTGCGGCTGTCCCGGCCGCACTTGGTACGGCCGTCGATCACCCAGTTCGACCGGGTCGGGAACGGCTTCGCCCCCCGGACCTACCCGGTGGACACGGAGGAGCGTCCGCCGATGCTCGAGATCGGTGAGTACGCGGCGCGTCGCGCGGCATAAGCGGAGCATTCCAGTCATTTTGCCTAGATTCCTGACGTATGGGACTTATCGGATTTCTTGCTCCGGCGCGCGGCAGACACCGCAGGCCCACGCCCTTTGCCGCGCACGACCGGCTGACCCGTCTGCTCGGCGTGCTCGCCGTCACGACCGTCACGACCGCCGCGACCCTCGGACCGGCGGGCCCCGCGGCGGCGTCGCAGCACGTGGGGATGGCGCGCACCGGCGCCGCGACGGAACAACTGTGGCTGCTGGGCGGCATCGCCCTGAGCCTCACGGCGGCGGGCCTCGTCGCCCTCGCGGCCACCCGCGACCGCCGGGACCCCTGACACCGGCCCGGACCGACCGCCGGGCCCCTCGGCACCCGGGCGGGACCGCCCCCTAAACCTCTGCCACCCCACCCGCCCCACCGCCACGCCCCCGACACCCGGGCTCTTCCCGCCGGCACGCCCCCAACAGCCGGGCTCTTCCCACCGGCAGTCGCAGAAGACTTCACCGGCGACGGCAAGGCCGACCTCGGTGTGCTCTACCGGTACTCCCCGACCGCGGACGGCAGGAACCGGACCGGCGTATGGACCTTCGCCAGTAACGGCCCTGACTTCGCCGCCCCGGTGAGGCACTGGGACAGCAAGCTCTAGGGACGCACCGGTACGGAGTGCGGCGGCTCAGCGGAGGACCGCCGTGCCCCTTGCCCGGAACCGGACGTACGCACGTTTGAGGGGCAGCGGTACGGGCTAGGTTTCGGCACATGGTCTCCGACGCAGCCCAGATCCTCGTCGCGTCCAACCGCGGCCCAGTTTCGTACGCGCTGAACGAGGACGGAGAACTCGACGCCCGCCGCGGCGGTGGGGGACTCGTCTCCGGCCTGTCGGCCATCGGCTCGAACGCCCGCTCGCTGTGGGTGTGCGCGGCCCTCGGCGACGGTGACCGCGAGGCCGTGCGGCGAGGGCTCGGCGAGCCCGGCGTGCGGATGCTGGACATCCCCGCGGCCGTCCACCACGACGCGTACAACGGCATCGCCAACTCGGTGCTGTGGTTCGTGCATCACATGCTGTACCAGACGCCCCTGGAGCCCGTTTTCGGCCAGGAGTTCCGGCGGCAGTGGGGCGCGTACCGGCTCTACAACCGGGCGTTCGCGGAGGCGCTCGCCGCGGAGGCGGCCGACGACGCGGTGGTGCTGGTGCAGGACTACCACCTGGCGCTGGTGCCCGGGATGCTCCGCGAGCTCCGCCCGGACCTGCGGATCGGGCACTTCTCGCACACCCCGTGGGCACCCCCCGAGTACTTCGCGATGCTCCCGGGCGATGTCGCGGAGGAACTGCTGCTCGGGATGCTCGGCGCGGACCGCCTCGGTTTTCTGACCAAGCGCTGGCTGCGGGCCTTCCAGAGCTGCGCCACGGCCGTGCTGGCCCCGTACGACGGGACGTCGGTGTGGCCGAAGGACAACGAGCCGGCCTTCGAGTTCCGGATGGAGGGCCGCGGCCGCCACCGGACCCGGCTCGGAGTGCACGCGCTCGGGGCCGACGCCGACTTCCTGCGGGAGCGTGCCGCGCGGCCCGACGTCGAGGAGCGCATGGCCGCCCTGCGGGCGCAGACCGGCGAGGGCCGGCGGACGATCGTCCGCGTCGACCGCACGGAACTGTCCAAGAACATCGTGCGCGGTCTGCTGTCCTTCCGGGAGCTGCTGGAGGAGCGGCCCGAGTGGCGTGAACGCGTCGTGCACATCGCACTCGCCTACCCCTCCCGCCAGGATCTCGCGGTCTACCGCGACTACACGGCCGAGGTCTCCCGCGTCGCCGAGGAGATCAACGCGCAGTACGGCACGGACGGCTGGACTCCCGTCGTCGTGCATGTGAAGGACGACTTCGCCCGCTCACTGGCCGCCTACCGGATGGCAGACGTCGCGCTGGTCAACCCGATCAGGGACGGGATGAACCTGGTCGCCAAGGAGGTTCCCGTCGTCACCGACCTCGGCTGCGCCCTGGTGCTGTCACGGGAGGCCGGCGCCCACGAGGAACTCGGCGACGACGCCGTCACCGTCAACCCGTACGACGTGAGCGGCACCGCGGCCGCGCTGCACGAGGCGCTGACGATGGCACCGGACGAGCGGGCCGAACGGTCCAAGCGACTGGCGGCGGCAGCGACCGCGCTGCCGCCGCGGCAGTGGTTCCTCGACCAGCTGAACGCGCTGCGCGAGGCCGGCTAGAGGCGCGACCGGCAAGTGCGCCCGTCGAGGAGCGTTGTCCAGTGCCTGCGATCGCAAGACGGCCGGAGCCCCCGTGGCGGAGCTGCCAGGGCTCTCGGCCGGCGCGAGCGCGCGTGCCGGACGACGCGAGCCGGGAAGGGCACTAAGGGCGGCTGAGGCGCCGCGCCAGGGCCGACAGGAAGTCCGCCAGCTGGGCGGGGCCCGGCAGCAGCAGGTCGGCGCGTTCCGCGAGTTCGGTGACCTCGTTGCCGCTGCACACCAGCAGGCCCGCCATCCCGTCGGAGCGGAGCTTGTCGACGGCCGTGTACGCGGCGAGGTCGCCCAGGTCGTCCCCCGCGTACAGCACGGTCTGCGCACCGCACTCCCGCACGTACTCGGACAGCGCGACGCCCTTGTCGACGCCCGGCGGGCGCAGCTCCAGGACCATCCGGCCCGGTTCCAGGACCAGGCCGTGCCGGGCCGCGAGCGCGGCCAGGGGCTCGCGGAGGGCGTCGAAGGCGGCCTGGGGGTCCGTGGCGCGGCGGGTGTGCACCGCGACGGCACGGCCCTTCTCCTCGATCCAGGTGCCGTGCCAGGCGCCGATGCCGTCGAGGAAGCCGGGGAGTTCGGCGCGCGCGGCCGCGACCCCCGGATGGGGGGCCGGTGCGCGTACGGAGCCGGTGGCGGCGTCCCAGCGCTCCGCGCCGTAGTGGCCGAGGACGACGAGGTGTTCCAGACCCGGCACCCCGGCGAAGCCGCCGTAGCGGACCGCGACGCCGGCCGGGCGGCCCGTGATCACCGCCACGGAGGCGACCTTCGGCGCGAGCGCGGCGAGCGCGGGGACGGCGCGCTCATGGGCGCGCGCCTGCTCGGGGTCGGGCACGATCTCGGCGAGCGTGCCGTCGAAGTCGAGGGCGATCACGGCTCTGCCGGGCCGTTCGAGGAGTGCCGCGAGGCCGTCCCGGCCGGCAGGGGTGGACGGCGTCGGCAGGGAGTCGCTTGCGTCTGCGTACGGGGAGCTGCCCATGCCCCCGACCCTAGCGGCGACTTCTCCTCGCGTCCCTCACACGGCGAAGCCGGTTGACGGTGACCGGGTCGTGGGCGAGGGCGCGCGGATCGTCGAGGAGTGCGTTGAGCAGCTGGTAGTAGCGGACCGGGGAGATGTCGAGCTGCTCCCTGACGGCCCGCTCCTTGGCACCGGGTCCGCGCCAGGAACGCCGTTCCATGGCCAGAACGGCCCGGTCGCGCCCGGACAGCTCCCGGCCGTCGGGACTCCCGTCGCCCGGCCGCCGCTCGCCGCCCGGCCCCGGGTCGTCGGGCTCCTGGTCGTCCGGTCCCCGGTCGTCGGTCATACGGTCCAACATATCGGCGCCTTCTGACGTTCGGACGGCCCCTGTGGACAACGCCCCCACCCCGCCTACTCCGCGGCTTCGGCCGCCCTGGCGTCCTGGGAGATCCGGCTCAGTGTGCGGGCGGGGCTGCCGCCGGGTCCCACGACCTCGCCGATGTTCTTCTTGATGTCCTCGCTGGCCGCGGCCCACGACGTCTTGCCCACCGGCGGCAGCACGGAGCCGGGCAGCACCTCCAGGAACTCCTTGAGGTCCGCGTGCTCCGCGTCGTCCCTCATCGTCTCCTGGGCGGAGACCGTCACCGGCAGCAGGTTGTTCTGGCCCGCGAACTCCAGGACGTTCCGGTCGCTGAAGAGGTAGTCCAGGAACGCGCCGATCTCCTTGCGGTGGCCGTTCTGCTTGAAGCCCATGATCCAGTCGGCGACACCCATCGCCGTCTCCGCCGGGCCGTCCCTGCCGGGCAGCGCCACCGTGCCGACGTCGACGCCGGCCTTCTTGGCGGCCTGCAGCAGCGACGGGTGGCCGTTGAGCATGCCGACCTCGCCGCGGGTGAAGGCGGCGAAGGCGTCCTTGCGGTTGAGCTTCGCGGGAGCGACCGGGCCGGTGAGCCCCTCGTCGACCAGGTTCGCCTTCAGCCACTCGAGGGTCTTGACGTTCTGCGGGGAGTCGATCGCGTATCTGCCCAGCTCGTCGGTGTAACCGCCACCGCCGCTGAGCAGCCACATCATCGTCTCCGCCTGGGCCTCCTCGGGGCCGAGCGGCAGGGCGAAGGGGTAGTCGGCGCCGGTGTTCAGCTTGATCAGCTCGGCGTCGTCCTTCAGCTCGTCCCACGTCTTGGGGACGCCGGTGATCCCGGCGTCCTCGAAGAGGTCCTTGTTGTAGAAGAGCAGCCGGGTGGAGGCGACGAACGGCAGACCGTACAGGGTGCGCTTCATCTCGCCCGCGTCGGTGAGCGGGGGAAGGAAGTTGGACTGGACGGGTATGGAGAGCATCTGGTCGGCCGAGTACAGCTTGCCCGCCGCCGCGTAGTCGGCGTACGCGCCGATCTGGGCGATGTCGGGGGCCTTGCCGGCCTCGACCATCTCGGCGACCTTGCGGTCCACGTCGTTCCACGACTCGATCTGGACCTCGACGTCGATGCCGGGGTTGTCGGCCTCGAAGGCGGCCGTCAGATCCGCCCAGTACTTCTTGCTGCTCTCGCCACCGGCGACGTCGTAGTCGGCGGCCACCAGCTTGAGGGTGACGCCGTCACCCGCACCGCCGGAGGTGCCGCAGCCCGCCAGCGCCACCGTCATTCCGAGTGCGGCGACTGCCGCGGTCACACCCAAGAAACGCCGCTGCACAGCTCTTCCCCACCCTCTGCCACTTGTTTGTCCGTTTGTTCCCGGTCGGTCCCCCGCGACGTCCTGCGAGAGGAGGAGCGATCCTTCCCCACCCCGACCTACAAGGTCTACACCACTGCGGTCTCACTTTCACAACGCCCGCCCGCTCACCGGTCACGAGCCGCCGCGACCGTCGGCCCCGGCCCACCTCACGCGCAGCACGGCCCGCCCCCGAGCCGGGCCCTCGGCCCGCGCGGGCGGGTGCGCGGACCCTCCGCCGGGGCGCGGACCGCCGCGACCGGCCGCCCGTCCGGACTTCGTGCGCCGGTTCGAGGGACACCACCGGTTTGTATGGCATGGCAACAATTTCACGCAGTGGACTAGACCTATTCTGGGTTCACCCGCCAGACTGTTCCCGTGAGACACGTCATCGCCCTCGATGTGGGCGGCACCGGTATGAAAGCCGCCCTGGTCGGGGCGGACGGCACGCTGTTGTACGAGGCGCGGCGCCCGACCGGCCGGGAGCGCGGGGCGGACGCCGTCGTCGAGTCCGTCCTCCGCTTCGCGGAGGATCTGCGCGCCCATGGGCAGCAGCACTTCGGCACGTCCGCCGAGGCCGCCGGCGTCGCCGTGCCCGGCATCGTCGACGCCGAGCAGGGCATCGCCGTCTACGCCGCCAACCTCGGCTGGCGCGACGTCCCGATGCGCGAGCTGCTGAGCCGCAGGCTCGGCTCGGTCCCCGTGGCCCTCGGGCACGACGTCCGCGCCGGCGGCCTCGCGGAGGGCCGCATCGGGGCCGGCCGCGGGGCCGACCGTTTCCTGTTCGTACCGCTCGGCACCGGCATCGCCGGCGCGATCGGCATCGACGGCACCATCGAGGCCGGCGCCCACGGCTGCGCCGGCGAGATCGGCCACGTCGTCGTCCGCCCCGGCGGCCCCGCCTGCGGCTGCGGGCAGCGCGGCTGCCTCGAAACGCTCGCCTCCGCCGCCGCGGTCACCCGCGCCTGGGCCGCCGCGAGCGGCGACCCGGACGCCGACGCCGCAGACTGCGCCAAGGCCGTCGAGGCCGGCGACAAGGAGGCGGCCGAGGTGTGGCAGGTGGCCGTCGACGCGCTCGCCGACGGCCTCGTCATGGCGCTCACCCTCCTGGACCCCCGCACGCTGATCATCGGTGGCGGCCTCGCCGAGGCCGGGGAAACCTTGTTCACACCCCTTCGGGCGGCCGTGGCGGAACGCATCACGTTCCAGAAGCCGCCCACGATCGTCCCGGCGGCCCTCGGAGACACCGCCGGATGCCTGGGCGCAGGGCTGCTCGCCTGGGATCTACTCGCCACGGAGGTAACCGCCTGATGGCCGCCAGCGCCGCTCGCGCCACGAGCACGGTTCACGCCGGACGCCCGCACCACCCGAAGAGCACCGTCCTGGCCGGTGCCCGCGTGGTGCTGCCGACGGGGACCGTCGAAGGCGGACGTGTCGTCGTCGAGGGCACGAAGATCGTCACAGAGGCCCCCGCCGACGCGCCCGTGCACGACCTGTCGGGCCACTGGGTCGTGCCCGGCTTCGTCGACATCCACAACCACGGCGGCGGCGGGGCGTCGTTCACCTCGGGCACCGCGGAGGACGTCCTGCGGGGCGTGCTGACGCACCGGCGGCACGGCACGACCACTCTCGTCGCCTCCACCGTCACCGGCGACATGGACTTCCTCGCCCACCGGGCCGGTTTCCTGTCCGAGCTGGTCGAGCAGGGCGACCTCGCGGGCATCCACTTCGAGGGCCCGTTCATCTCCCCGTGCCGCAAGGGCGCCCACAGCGAGGACCTGCTGCGCGACCCCGACCCGGCCGAGGTCCGCAAGCTGATCGACGCCGCCCGCGGCACCGCCAGGATGGTCACGCTCGCCACCGAACTGCCCGGCGGTATCGACTCCGTGCGGCTGCTGGCCGAACACGGTGTGATCGCCGCGATCGGCCACACGGACGCCACGTACGAGCAGACCCGTGAGGCCATCGAGGCGGGCGCCACGGTCGCCACGCACCTGTTCAACGCGATGCCGGCGCTCGGCCACCGGGCCCCCGGGCCGATCGCCGCCCTGCTCGAGGACGACCGGGTCACGGTCGAGCTGATCAACGACGGCACACATCTGCACCCCGCCGCCCTGGAGCTGGCCTTCCGCAGCGCGGGCGCCGGCCGGGTCGCGTTCATCACGGACGCCATGGACGCGGCCGGTTTCGGCGACGGCCGCTACCAGCTCGGCCCCCTGGAGGTAGAAGTCAGGGACGGCGTCGCCCGGCTGGTCGAGGGCGACTCGATCGCGGGCTCCACGCTCACCCTGGACACCGCCTTCAGACGCGCCGTCACCGTCGACCGCATCCCGGTCGAGGACGTCGTCGCGGCCATTTCGGCCAACCCGGCCAAGCTCCTCGGCGTCTACGACAAGGTCGGCTCGCTGGAGTCCGGCAAGGACGCGGACCTCGTCGTCCTCGACGCCGGCTTCGCCCTCAAGGGCGTCATGCGACGCGGCGAATGGCTCGTCGAGCCCCAAATGGGCTGATCACGCGACACCCCGCGGCAGGCGGTCGGTCACCGGGTCTTGGGCCGACCGCCTTCCGTTTGGCATGATCAGGACCCGTACGAGCACGGCAAGGCGTTCCTCGGGAGTGTGCACAGGTGATCCTCACGGTCACGCTCAACGCCGCCCTCGACATCACGTACAAGGTCGCCGCCCTCACCCCGCACGCCGTCCACCGCGTCACCGAGGTCACCGAACGCCCCGGCGGCAAAGGCGTCAACGTCGCCCGCGTGCTCGCCGCGCTCGGCCACGAGAGCGTCGTCACCGGCTTCGCGGGCGGGCGCACCGGGGCCGTACTGCGCGAGATGCTGGCTCCCCTGGCACCGCACGACGCGCTCGTCGAGGTCGCCGGCACCACCCGCCGCACCCTCGCCGTCGCGGACGACGCGACCGGCGACACCACCCAGCTGAACGAACCGGGCCCGACGATCACCCCCGCCGAGTGGACCGCGTTCCTCTCCTCGTACGACACGCTCCTGCGGGACGCGGAGGCCGTCGCGCTGTGCGGCAGCCTGCCGCCCGGCATCCACGTCGGCGCGTACGCCGAGCTGGTGCGCCGGGCGCGCGCCGCCGACGTGCCGGTGCTCCTCGACACGAGCGGCGAGCCGCTGCGCCGCGGCATCGCCGCCCGCCCCGACCTCGTCAAACCGAACGCCGACGAACTCGCCCGGCTCACCGGCTCCCGCGAGCCGCTGCGCGCCACCCGCGACGCCCGCCGCCGCGGCGCCCACGCGGTCGTCGCCTCCCTCGGCCCCGACGGGCTGCTCGCCGCCACCCCGGACGGCACCTGGCAGGCCACCCCACCCGGGCAGATGAAGGGCAACCCGACTGGCGCGGGCGACTCGGCGGTCGCCGGCCTGCTGTCCGGTCTCGTCGCGGGGCTCCCCTGGCCCGAGCGGCTGTCCCGGGCGGTGGCCCTCTCCGCGGCGACGGTCCTGGCCCCGGCGGCGGGCGAGTTCGACGCAGCGGCCTACGAGGAGCTGCGGGAGCACGTCACGGTGGTCGAGCACACGGTGCCGGCGCCGGGGAAGTGACACCCGAAGACCCGGTGAGACGCCTCGTCCCGGCTCGCGCGGGGCGCGGCCGGGACGGTGACGGGTTCAGGTGAGGGGCGGCTCAGGGGCGCCTGGCGCGCCTCAGCCTTTCTTCTTCTGGCCGGCCTCGAGCCAGACCTGGTCGAGGTACGCCTCGCACTGGTTCCCCTGCTCGCAGGAGATCTTGAGGTCGTTCTTGCCCTTCTCCAGGTTCACGAAGGCGTAGGTGTTGGTCCAGCCCTTCTCCCAGTCGCCTTCCTCCGCCTTCGCGAAGTTCGCCATGTTGATCTCGCGGGGCTCTCCGCCGTTGATCGTCAGGCTGGTCTTGGCGTCCTTGCCGGGCACGCTGTACGTGAGGTACATCGTGTACGCACCGGCCTCCGGCACGTCCACCGACCAGGAGGCCGAGCCGCCGACGCCCTGGAACATCACATACGCGCCGCCGGTGCCCTTGGCGCCCGGCACGATGTCGTCCGCGGCCGCCGCCCCGTCCAGCCTCAGCGTCGCCGCGTCCTGCTTCGGGAGTTCGGCGGGCGCCTCCGGCTTGTCCGAGGAATCCTCGCTGGGCTCGACCGACTCCGCCGCGGGCGGGTTGCCGCCGCCCGCGTTGTCGTCTCCCGCCTTGTCCTTCTCATCGCCGCCGGACATCAGCGCCGCGGCGATGCCGATCACGACGACCGCGACCACCGCTATCGCACCGATCAGCAGGCCCTTGGTGTTGGGGCCGCCGCCGCGGCCGCCGCCGTGACCGCCGTGCCCGTGGCCGCCCTGGGGCGGTACCGGCACCTGACGCGTCTGGGCGGCGGCGCCCGAGTAGGTCTCGGGCGCGGCGTACGCGGCCGTCGTCTGCGGGCTGTAACCGGCCTGCTGGCCGTACGCCTGCTGCTGCGGGACCTGACCGTACTGGCGCTCGCCGACCGTCCGGACCTGGTTGTACGAGGTGCGGGGAACCCCGGGCTGCGCGGCCGGACCCGGGTAGCCGTAGCCGCCCTGGCGGGGCGGCGTGGCGCCCGCCTGCTGCCCGTCGGCATACAGGTAACCGAACGGGTCTTCGTCCTCGGGCGTGCTCGCGCCGTTGTTCGCGGCCGTCATCCCAGTCACTCCTCACCATCTCGCCAGCACAACGCTGACGCGTGGCGAGCCTACCCGGTTCCCTGCACCCCATCGGGTGGCATGCACCTCATCGCGTTCCGCGACCGCCCGGCCACCAGGCCGACTGCCGCCCGGGTGTGATGGGTCACCGCAGGGTGCGGCCGTCATCCGGCCCGGCGGTGCATCTTCGAGCGGGACCGCTTCTCGATGTACATCCTCTGGTCCGCCGACTGCAGGACCTCCTCGACGGACATCCCGCAGCTCGCCCAGCCGATGCCGAAGCTGGCACCCACCCGGACCCCGCGACCGCCGACCCTGATCGGCAGGATGATCGCGTTCCGCAGACGTACGGCCAGGTCGGCGGCGTCCGCCGCGCCGAGGCCGTCCGCCAGGACCACGAACTCGTCGCCGCCGAGCCTCGCGACCGTGTCGCCGTCCCGCACACCGGTGGTGAGCCGGCGCGCGACCTCGACGAGGACGGCGTCCCCGGTCTGGTGCCCGAACCGGTCGTTGATCGACTTGAAGCCGTCCAGGTCGCAGAAGAGGACCGCGAGCCCCTTGGTGCCGTCGTCGACCTCGTCGTCCGGCGCCACGATGTGCACATGGTGGTCGTACGGCCGGGCGCCCACCGCGTCGAAGTCGAAGCCGTCGCCACGGAACACCTGGTAGTTGTCGTACGCGGCGTCGAGCGCCTCGATGTCGGTCGCGTACGCCGCGTGCGGACGCTCGCACAACCGGGAGCTGAGCCGGGCCCGCAGCTCGGCGCTGTTGGGCAGGCCGGTGAGCGCGTCGTGCGAGGCGCGGTGCGCGAGCTGGAGCTCGTGGCGCTTGCGGTCCTCGATGTCCTCGACGTGGGTGAGCAGGAAGCGGGGCCCGTCCGCCGTGTCGGCGACGACCGAGTTCCGCAGGGACACCCATACGTAGGACCCGTCCCTGCGCCCCAGTCTGATCTCGGCGCGCCCGCCCTCGGCGGAGGTGCGCAGCAGGGTGCCCACGTCCTCGGGGTGGACGAGGTCGGCGAAGGAGTAGCGGCGCATCGCGGACGCGGGACGGCCCAGCAGCCGGCAGAGGGCGTCATTGGTGCGCAGCAGCCGGCCGTGCTGGTCGCCGCCCATCTCGGCGATGGCCATGCCGCTGGGCGCGTACTCGAACGCCTGGCGGAAGGACTCCTCGCTGGCGCGCAGCGCCTGCTGCTCGCGTTCGAGGCGGACCAGGGCGCGCTGCATGTTGGCGCGAAGTCGCGCGTTGCTGATGGCGATCGCGGCCTGCGACGCGTACATCTGCAGCGCCTCCTGACCCCAGGGGCCGGGGTGGCGGCCGTTGCGCGGACGGTCGACGGATATCACGCCGAGCAGTTCGCGCCCGCCGCCGGAGGCGTACATGGGGGCGTAGAGACGGTCCTGCGGGTGCCACTCGTCCTCGAAGCGGGGCTCGGGACCGTCGGTGTGCCACTGGGGCACGTCGTCCTCGATGAGCACCCAGCCCTCGGTGTGCGGGATGAAGCGCAGGTCGCCCCACGCCTCGCCCATCGACAGGCGGCGGTCCCAGGACGCCCGGGAGCCGACCCGGCCGGTGATCAGCGCCTCAGCGGCGGCACTCCCGGCGAACGCGGCCACGACGAGGTCGCCGTCGGGGCGGACGAGGTTGACGCAGGCCAGTTCGTAACCCAGCCCGACGACGATTCCGTCGGCGACGGTCTGCAGGGTGTCGGCCAGGCTACGGGCCGTGTTGAGCTCCGCGACGACCCGGTGCAGCTGCCGCAGGGTCGCAAGACGGACATAGGGCTCCGACTCGGTCTCCATTGCTCGCTCTCCCCGAGACCTCGACAGCAAACTCCAGGGCGTCTGATTGGCGTACTTGTAGCGGTATCCCGGCCACTGAATCACAGCGAGCAGCCCGCTCGGTACACAGGGTCAACAATTACCGCCCTCTGTGACTCAAGTCACATGGGATGATGAAGGGTCAGACAGGGCGGGTGTCTGAACCCCGGCCCCAGGCGTCAATTATTGAACGTCAATTATTGAACACGGAACCGTCGAGTCGTACCGATGGTTACGCATGCTCGTGGGGCCGTGGTCCTAGGACCAGGCTGGTCCCAGCGGCCGATGCGGGGACGGAACGGCCGACCTTAGCGTTCGTTGTATGTTGCAGACGACCCTCGCACCGACCGCGTCCGCCATCCCCCATCCTGAGGGGGTGAGCAACGAGGAATTCCGTGCCGCCATGTCCCGGCTGGCCGCCGGCGTGGTGCTGGTGACCGCACACGACGCCGACCACGGGCCGCGCGGCGAGGACGCCGGGATGACGGCCACGGCCTTCATGTCCGTCTCGCTCGATCCCCCGCTGGTCCTCATCAGTCTGCGCAACGGCTCCCGCATGGACGACCTGCTCGCCGAACAGCCGATGTGGGGTGTGTCCGTGCTCGCGGAGAGCCAGCGGCAGGTCGCCGGGCGCTTCGCGATGAAGGGGCGACTCAGCGACCGCCTGCTCTTCGACGACCTGCCCCACGAGCGGGGCGAGGTGTGCGGGGCGCCGCTGGTCACGGGTGCGCTCGCGACGCTGGAGTGCCGCACGGAGCAACGGGTGGAGGCGGGCGACCACACGCTGGTGATCGGCCGCGTGCTGAAGGCGGGCCTCACCGACCAGGTGGCGGGACCGCTCACCTACTTCCGGGGCCGGTACCGGCACCTGGGGTGAGGCTCCCGGCATCTGGGGCCGGGCGCACGACGTCTGAGGGTGAGGCTGCCGGCATCTGGGGCCGGGCTCCCGGCATCTGGGGGCCGGGCTCCCGGGCGCTCCGGGGCGGCACGGCTCGTGACGCGTCGCACGACGAGCGCGGTCGCGGGGCTCGCTACCAGTCGCGGCCCGAGCGACCGCGCTTCCGCTCCGCTCGGTGCTTCTTCTCCCGCAGCCGGCGCTCGTTGATGCCCCGCGGGATCTTCGTCGGCCGGCGCGGACGCGGCGGCGGGGCGGTCGCCTCGGCCAGCAGCGAGGCCAGCCGCACCGCCGCGGTCTCACGGTTGCGCCACTGAGAGCGGTGCTCCGAGGCGCGTACGGCGATCACACCGCCCACGAGCCGGGCCGCGAGCCGCTCCAGCGCGCGTTCCTTCCAGACCGGCGGCAGCGCCTCCGACCTCGCCAGGTCGAAGCGGAGTTCCACCTGCGAGTCGCTGGTGTTGACATGCTGCCCGCCGGGCCCCGAGGACCGGGAGAAACGCCACATGAGCTCCGCCTCCGGCAGGGAGACGGAACCGCGGATGATGTAGGGCCCGGACATGACACCCATGGTCCCGTGTACGTCAGTGTCCGTCACCCTCTTTTCGGCGGGATGGAACCTGGAGGTCCCCTCCCCGCGTTATGGCCTGTGACGGTAGCTTCGGGAGGACCCGCAAGCCCGCAGTAACGAAACGAAGGGGACTTCCCAATGGCAGTAAGCCTGTCCAAGGGCGGCAACGTCTCGCTCACCAAGGAGGCTCCGGGCCTGACCGCCGTCACCGTCGGCCTCGGCTGGGACGTCCGCACCACCACCGGCACGGACTTCGACCTCGACGCCTCCGCGATCGGTGTGAACCCCGCGGGCAAGGTCGCCTCCGACGCCCACTTCGTCTTCTTCAACAACAAGGCGACGCCGGACCAGACCATCGTCCACACCGGCGACAACCGCACCGGCGAGGGCGGCGGCGACGACGAGCAGATCAACGTCAACCTGGCCGGTCTGCCGGCCGACGTCGACAAGATCGTCTTCCCGGTCTCGATCTACGACGCCGTCAGCCGCAGCCAGAACTTCGGCCAGGTGCGGAACGCCTACATCCGCATCGTCAACCAGGCCGGCGGCGCCGAGATCGCCCGCTACGACCTGAGCGAGGACGCCGCCACCGAGACCGCGATGGTCTTCGGCGAGCTCTACCGCAACGGCGCGGAGTGGAAGTTCCGCGCCGTGGGCCAGGGTTACGCCTCCGGACTCGAGGGCATCGCCCGCGACTTCGGCGTCAACCTCTGACGCAGCCTCACCGAGCAGGGCCCCGGCTCCGGCCGGGGCCCTGCCTCGCACGGGCGTGGCTCCGCCCGTGGGCCCTGCCACGCCCGTGGGTAGGGCCCCAATCCGTGGGCGCAGCCACGGCCGTGGGCAGGGCCAGCACCGTGAGCGACCTCGCCGGTGGGTAGGAACCCAAACCGTGGGCACAGCCACGACCGTGGGCGACGCCCGAACCACGGCCGGAGCCAGGACCGTGCCGGGCGAGGCCCTCAAGGCGCCGCGCCGGCTCAGCGGCCGAGCGCGGCGACGCCCGCGAGGGCGAACTTCTCGTCCAGGTCGCCGCTCGGCGCCCCCGCCACCCCGATACCCGCGACCGGCGCACCCTTGACCTGCACCGGCACACCGCCGCCGAGGAACAGCGTGCCCGGAATGTCCTTCAGGTTCGGAGCCTGCTCCAGGCGCTTCGTCAACTCGGAAGTGGGCGCGTTCCACGACACGGCCGTGTACGCCTTCTTCTCCGCCGACTCGTAGGACTGCGGGCCCGCTCCGTCGCCCCGCAGGGTGACGATCGTGTTGCCGTTGCGGTCGACGACGGCGACGGTGACGCGCTGGTTCTCCTTCTCGGCAGCGTCGAGGGCGGCCTTCGCGGCCTTGGTGGCGGCGCCGATCGTCAGATGCGTGGTCTGCTGGAGGCTGCGGTTCGAGACATCGGCGGTGACGGCGGCCCTGGTCTCCGCGGCCGGGGCGGAGGCATTCGCCGAAACCGCGCCGAACGCACCGGCGGCGACGACGGCGGCGGTGACGGCACCGATCATGATCTTCTTCATCTGGGGTGGCTCCTCGAGAGGGCGGCTGATCCGCCGCGGTTGTCGTTCCGCCATCGATCCTCCGGCCGCGCGGCGCCCCGCTCGGTCCACGTTCCGGCTGCCGCTGCCGCGCATGATGGACGACAAAGGGGTCGGCCGATCGGTTGATGCCCGCGTGGTCCCGGCGGGCCACCATGAACAGGCAGGCCCGGGCCCGCCGGCCAGGCAGCCCGGGCGGACCGGCCCGTACAGAGAGGCAGGCCCGGGTGGACGGGCCCCCTGCAGACGCAGGCCGGGCCCTGGCGGACACGGGCCCCGCCCGGGCTGACGAGCAAGGAGGCGGTGGTGCAGCGGGAGCACGTCCCGGAGAATCAGGACGCCGACGAGCGGGTCACCGACGAGCGGGACCCCGACGCCCGCTGGCTGGCCCGGGTGATGCACACGGCGTTCTTCCTGCTGCTCGGTGCCTCCCTCGCCCGCTATCTGCTGCGCCACCCCTGGGAGTTCCGCTCCCCGTGGATCATCGGCCTCTCCGCGGCGCTCGCCGTCCTCTACACGGTCGGCCCGGTGTTCGGACCTCGTGCCACACCCCGCCGGCTGCTGTGGCTGTTCACCGTCGTGGCCGTCTGGGTCGTCCTCGTGGTTCTCGCACCGAGCTTCGCCTGGTGCGCCGTCCCCCTCCTCTACACCGGGCTGCGCGCCCTGCCGACCCGCGCGGCGATCGCTCTCGTCACTCTGCTCACGCTGTTCGTCGTCGCCGCCCAGTTGCAGCTCGCGGACGGCGGCTTCGACCCGAACCTGGTCCTCGCCCCGCCCTCCGTCGCCGCGGTGGCGACCGCCGTCTTCGTCCACGCCGAGCGGCTCGCGGAACGCCGACGGGCGCTCATCGACGACCTCGTACGGACCCGCCGCGAACTCGCCGCCACCGAACGGCGGGAGGGAACCCTCGCCGAACGGCAGCGGCTGTCCATGGAGATCCACGACACCCTGGCCCAGAGTCTGTCCAGTCAGCAGATGCTGCTCCAGGCCGCCGACCGCACCTGGGACACCGATCCCTCGACGGCACGCGGCCACGTCCGCACCGCCGAATCGATCGCCGAGCGCAGTCTCGCCGAGGCCCGCCGGTTCGTCCACGACCTCGCCCCGGCGGACCTCGCGGAGGGCGGGAGTCTTCCGCAGGCGCTGCGCACCCTTGCGGCACGGGAGACGACCGCCACGCTCACGGTGCGTTTCCACCTCGACGGGCCCGACGTGCCGCTGCCGCAGCCGGCCCAGTCGGCGCTGCTGCGGATCGCGCAGGGCGCGCTGGCGAACGTACGGGAGCACGCGGACGCGAGCACCGCGACGCTCACGCTCACCGTCCTCGACGACCAGGTCGTCCTGGACGTCGCGGACGACGGCCGCGGTTTCGACCCCGGTGCCGCCCGGCCCGGCGCGGCGCGGGCCGAGGGCCCGCGCGGGCACGGCCTGCCCGCGATCCGGGCCCGTACGGACCAGCTCGGCGGCACCCTCACCATCGAGTCCGCACCCGGCGAAGGCACCGTGCTGTCCGCCGCGATCCCGTTGGAGGCCGGCTCATGACCGCCGTACGCATCCTGCTCTGCGACGACCACGCCGTCGTACGCGCCGGGCTGCTCGCCCTGATCGGCAGCGAGGCCGACATCGAAGTCGTCGGTGAGGCCGGCAGCGGCGAGGAGGCCGTCGCCATGGCCGCCAAGTTGCAGCCGGACGTCGTCCTGGTGGACCTTCAGCTGGGCGCGGGCATCGACGGCGTCGAGGCGACCCGCCGCATCGCCTCGCCCGACGTCCATGTGCTGGTCCTGACCACGTACGACACGGACGCCGACATCACCCGCGCCATCGAGGCGGGCGCGACGGGCTACCTCCTCAAGGCCGAGCGGCCTGAGGAGCTGTTCGCCGCGATCCGCGCGGCCTCGCAGGGCCGTACCGCGCTCTCCGCGCCCGTCGCGAGCCGCGTCATGGACCGTATGCGCGGGGCCGCCGGGCCGTCGCTGACCGACCGGGAACGCGACATCCTCGGCCAGCTCGCCCACGGCCTCGGCAACCGCGAGATCGCCCGAGCCCTGTTCATCAGCGAGGCGACCGTGAAGACGCACCTCGGCCGTATCTACGCCAAACTCGGCGTCGACACCCGCGCCGGCGCGGTCGCCGTCGCCAAGGAGCAGAGACTGCTGCCCTGACATACGCCCCGGGCCGGCCGTTCTCCGCCGGGCGGCGGAGCAGGACCACCACACGGGGCGAGGCGGCGAGGCACCCACCGCCCCCAGGCTGTATGCCATGACCCCAACAGGCTCCGCCGCTGTCGCCGCCCCGGTCGTCTCCCCCGCCCCCCGCTGGGCCCGCCGCTCCGCCCACGCGATCGCACTGTGCGCACTCCCCTCGGGCCTCTGGCGCATCGCCATGGCGAGCGGCATCGACGTCGGCTACAGCGACCAGGTCCTGCGCGACGCCTTCGGCATCCCCGGCTGGGGCATCGCCTACGTCGTGGGCCTCGCCGTCGTCTCCGAGCTCGCCGCCCTGTTCCCCCTGCTCCTCGTCAGCGACCGGTGGCAGCCGCTGCGCCCGCGTACACTCGCCGCCCTCGCCCGGGCCGCGTCCGCGCTGACGATCGTCTTCGCACTGTCGCAGCTGGTGGTCCTGTTCACCGTGGACAGCCGGACCTGCTTGTCGGACACCGCCGAGACCGTCTGGGCCCTCTTCTTCGGACCACTCGCCGCCGTCCCCTTCCTCCTGACCGCCGTCACCTGGTCGTACAGCAAGCGCCGCCGGGCATGACACCATCGACCACGTGCTCGACATCGGCTACTCCCTCTCCCGCCGCTTCCCGGACCCGCCGCAGACCGACTACCGGCGGGCGGACGTGCAGGCGCTGCGCCACGACCTCTTCTGCGGAGACGTCTACCTCGCCGACACCAAGGAGGACCGGGAGGTCTCCACAGCCTGGGGATGGGTGCCGGTGCTCGACTTCGCCTGGGCGCTGTGCGACATCGTCGAGCAGCTCGACCGGGACCCCCTCGGCAGCCGACAGGCCAAACCCCGGCACGCCGAGCTCGACTTCACCGAATCCAGCGACCGGATGCTCTTCGAGCGCCGCTTCGGCTGGGTCGACGTCGAGGCTGACTGGATGCCCGGCGACGAGCCGCCCCTCACCTTCAACCACACCGAACTCCGTCGCGAGGCACGCGACTTCTTGCACGACCTGATCGCCGACCTCACCGACATGCACGAGGGCCTCGGCGACAATCCGGTGATCTGGGACCTCCAGGCACGCTTTCCCCGCACGTCCTGAGCAGAGCCCCGCCCAGCGCGAGCACGGCCGGAGCAGGGCCGGAGCAGGGCCGGAGCACGGCCGGAACACGGCCGGAGCACGGCCGGCAAGGTCACCGCCTGCCCACAGCACGGCAAGTGCACGGCCCGAGCACCGCCCGACCCGAGCACCGCCCGACCCGAGCACCGCACGACGAGAACACCCTCCGGCCCGAGCGCCGCACGACCAGTGCACGACCAGTGCACGACCAGTGAGCCTCCGTCAACTTAAACACGCTGGTCAGGGGGCTGGTGTGACCGCCCTCCGTAGCACTCAGGCTGGCTGTGGGCGGCAGTCTCCGACGTAGATCGTCTGACCGGGAGGTTGGCTCACCGGTTTCTGTTTGTGCCGAGGCCGGTCGCGCCCTGGGGGACGTGACCGGCCTGACTTCCGGCGGGATGCCGAGTGGTTGGGTGTCAGCCCGGCAGATCACCGGTGTAGCGGTAGATGTTGCCAGCCGAGTTCACGCCCCAGACGGTGCCGTCCGCGGCTGCTCCGATGTCGGTGAGCGCGCCGGGGATCTGCACCCAGGGGCTGGCGTCGTCGTTGGTGTAGCGGTAGATGTTCCCGTCGGCGTTCGCACCCCAGACCGAGGTGCGGGAGCCTGCTGAAATCGCCTTGAGCGCACCGCTGATCTGCTTCCAGTGGCCGCTTTCCTGGTCGCCGGTGTAGCGGTAGATGTTGCCGGCGGAGTTGACGCCCCAGACGGTGCCGTCCGCGGCTGCTCCGATGTCGGTGAGCGCGCCGGGGATCTGCACCCAGGGGCTGGCGTCGTCGTTGGTGTAGCGGTAGATGTTCCCAGCCGCGTTGACGCCCCACACGCTGGTCCTCGACCCGGCCGAGATCCGAACGAGCGCACCGCTGATCTGCTTCCAGTGGCCGCTTTCCTGGTCGCCGGTGTAGCGGTAGATGTTGCCGGCGGAGTTGACGCCCCAGACGGTGCCGTCCGCGGCTGCTCCGATGTCGGTGAGCGCGCCGGGGATCTGCACCCAGGGGCTGGCGTCGTCGTTGGTGTAGCGGTAGATGTTCCCAGCCGCGTTGACGCCCCACACGCTGGTCCTCGACCCGGCCGAGATCCGAACGAGCGCACCGCTGATCTGCTTCCAGTTGGCCATTCCACGGGCTCCTTGTCGTCTGCAATGTCGCATGCAGATGCTCCCGCGACGGAACGATTCAGCATTCAAGCGCGCTCGCGGCATGATCTTTCTCTTGTCCGTAAAGTCGTGTTTATCAGATGGGTTGCGTGCTTCAAGCTGGACTTGTGCGGTCGGCGGTCCATCAGAGCGCGACCTGAACAGAGGTCCCACCTGCGGGTTAAGCGCGATTACCACGTTGACGCCGATGAGTGAGCGAGAGCGCGGGGAGGCCGGCCCGAGGTGTTCGACATGCCGGAGGAGGTAGAAGGGCCTGGTCGGCTCACCTGTTCCTGCCCCGTGCGGTCGGGTGGCCTTCTACGATCCTGTGCATGGATCCCGAGCTGCTGGAACGGATCACCGCGCGGCGCGCAGAACTGGACGAACTCGAAGAACAGCTGGCCAAGCGTCTGGCGGAGGTGCGGGCCGAGCGCGGTGAACTTGCCGTCGCCGAGCGTGCCCTTGAACGCGTGAGCGAGCAACTCGCCGACGAACGCGCTGCGGCGACGCCGATGCCCGGGCAGGTGGGCGGACGAGCGGTGATGCTCATCCCGCACCGCGCGCCGGACGTGGAGGAGACCATGCTCCCGCCGGATTACCAGCGCATCCTCGCCGACCGTGCGGCAGGCGGCCGGGCCGGTCATGGCCCGGCAGGTCGGCGACATGCTGGGAGTGGACGTCAGCGTGCGGTCCAAACTGGAACCGCTGCGCGGCAGGCTGGTCAGACTGGTCGATCGCGGCTGGCTGCGGAACTGCCCGACGGGCGGTTCACAACCCGCCTGTGAACTCCACCCCGTCGTAGTCCCCGTCCGGCTCCAGCGCACCACCCCCGAACGCCTCGAGCCGCGGCAACCGCACCTGCGCCACCCTCGCCGCCACCCATGCCGGCCTGCGCGCCTTCGCCATGACCCCACAGTGACATGCGCCACTGACAACGCCCCTCCGGCCATCCGATGTCACGCCCCGCACTCGCCGGTCCGTCCCAGTCGTGCGAGAGCGTCGAGCCAACCGGGAGAGAGACTCCAGGAGCGAGACACCCTGGTCGTCGCCACCACCTCGACGCACCCGGCGTCTCCTCGGCGACGACACCCTGCGCCGGGCCAGCGGCCGCACCACCTGATCGACCAGGCGCTGCGCGGCAGTCGGCGTCGCGCCTCCCGCAACCGCCTTGACCTCAAGCGAGCTCGAGGTTGAAGAGTGGGCCCACCAGGATCCGCTCGCCCGGATCCGCGACACCCATCGCAGCACAAGGGAGTCCCCCCATGCACGCCGTCCGCCTGCACGCCTTCGGACCCGCCGGGAACCTCACCTACGAGACCACCGACGACCCCGTACCCGGCCCCGGCCCCGGCCAGGTACGGATCGCCGTCGCGGCCGCCGGCGTCCACCTCCTGGACACCGCACTGCGCGAAGGCGCTGCGGGCCCCTTCGGCGCCCCCGCCGAGCTGCCCACCGTCCCCGGCCGCGAGGTCGCCGGCACCGTCGACGCCCTCGGCGAGGGCACGGACCCGGCCTGGCTCGGCAAGCGCGTCGTCGCCCACCTCGGCATGGCGCCCGGCGGCTACGCGGAGCTGGCCGTCACGGACGCGGGAAGACTCCACGAGATCCCCGGCCACCTCGGCGCGAGCGAGGCCGTCGCCATGATCGGCACCGGCCGCACCGCTCTCGGCATCCTCCAGTACACCGAACTCGGCCCGGACGACACCGTGGTTGTCCCCGCCGCCGCGGGCGGCATCGGCACCCTGATCGTGCAGTACGCCAAGAACGCCGGCGCCACCGTCGTCGGCCTCGCGGGCGGCCCCGCCAAGACCGCCCGCGTCCGCGGCAACGGCGCCGACCTCGCCGTCGACTACACGCTCCCCGACTGGCCGGACACCGTACGCGCCCACCTCGGCGACCGGCGAGCCACCGTCGTCTACGACTCCGTCGGCGGCGACGCCGGCCGCGCCGCCGTCGGCCTCCTCGGCGAAGGCGGCCGGCACATCGTCTTCGGCTGGTCCAGCCAGGGCATCCTGTCCGACAACCCCCTCATCCTCACCGAGGAGGAGCTTGCCGAACGGGGCATCACCTCGCAGAGCGTCCTCGGCCCGGCCATGCTCGAGAAGGCAGGCGGCCTGCGCGCCCTGGAGACCCGCGCCCTGGCCGAAGCCGCGGCCGGCCGGCTGCGCCCCGCAGTCCAGCCCCACCCCCTCGCCGACGCCGCCGGCGCGCACCGCGCCCTGGAGACACGCGGCACCATGGGCAAGGTCGTCCTGATCCCCTGAGGCTGATGCTCCGAGGCCGGTCCACATGGCCGACCCCTGAGGCCGGTCCGCCAAGGACGATCCCTGAGGCTGATCCGTAAAGCACGACCCCGAGGCCGATGCCCGGCTGCCCCGGCCGCCGGCGCGTGCCCCTGGAAAGCCCGTAGAGCCCCGGAGCCGGTGGGAGACCCCGCCCTACGACCCCAGGCTCTTGAGCGCCCCGTCGGTCAGCCGGTACACCGTCCACTCGTCCTGCGGCCGCGCGCCCAGCGACCGGTAGAAGTCGATCGACGGGGTGTTCCAGTTCAGCACGGACCACTCCAGCCGCTCGTAGCCCCGCTCCACGCAGATCCGCGCCAGCTCCGTCAGCAGCGCCTTGCCGTGCCCGCCGCCCCGCAGCCGCGGACGCACGTACAGGTCCTCCAGGTAGATCCCGTGCACACCCCGCCAGGTCGAGAAGTTCAGGAACCACAGCGCGAAACCGGCGACCTCTCCGTCCTCCGTCTCCGCGATGTGCGCGAAAGCGGCGGGCCGCTCGCCGAACAGCGCCTCCCGCAGCTGCTCCTCGGTGGCGTTCGCCTCGTGCAGAGCCTTCTCGTAGTCGGCGAGCTCCCGGACCATCTCGTGGATCACGGGCACATCGGCGGGTGTTGCGGTACGAATCATGGCCCCAGCCTGCACGGTCGCCCGCTCGTCGCGCCAGCGGCGTCCGAGCGACGATCACCAGCCCCCCGTCCAGTTCCCCGTCTCCAGCCCCCGTCCGGCTCCTCCCCGCCCTCCGCCTCCCGGAGGCCGCTCTGCGGCACTCTGCCCGGCGTCCTGGAACTGCGCCGCCCGTCCCGGCGGCGCCTCCACGACGGCCCGCCCGGACTCCTCGCCGTACGAGCGCAGAGACGCGACCCACTCCCACGGAATCTCGATCACGCCGCTGACCGCATGTCGCCAAACCACGTGCGGAGCAGTAGATTCCCGCCAGACGCAGGCGACCACCGGCAGGGAAACGGCACACGACATGAGCACCGTCAACGGCGGCATATCGTTCTGGTACGCACAGGACGGCGCCCCCGCGCCCCGCGAGCCCCTCCCCGGTGACAGCACCGCCGACGTCTGCATCGTCGGTGGCGGATACACGGGCCTGTGGACCGCGTACTACCTCAAGAAGGCCGTCCCCTTCCTCGACATCACCGTCCTGGAAGCCAAGTTCTGCGGCTACGGCGCCTCGGGACGCAACGGCGGCTGGCTCTACAACGGGATCGCCGGACGCGACCGCTACGCGCGGCTCCACGGCCACGACGTCGCCGTACGCCTCCAGCAGGCCATGAACGACACCGTCGACGAGGTCATCCGCGTCGCCGCCGACGAGAACATCGACGCCGACATCCACAAGGGCGGCGTCCTGGAGATCGCGCAGACCCCGGCCCAGCTCCGGCGCCTGAAGGACTTCCACTCCGTCGAGGCAGCCTTCGGCGAGAAGGACCGCGTCCTGCTCGGCGCCCGTGAAACCGCCGAACGCATCCGTGTCAGCGGCGCCGTCGCCTCCAGTTGGACCCCGCACGGCGCCCGGCTGCACCCGGTGAAGCTGGTCAAGGGCCTCGCCGCCGCCGTCGAGGCCCTCGGCGTCACCGTCCACGAATCGACGCCCGTCACCGAGATCAGGCCGAAGCACGCCGTCACCCCGTACGGCACCGTCCGCGCCCCGTACGTCCTGCGCTGCACCGAGGGCTTCACCGCGTCACTCAAGGGCCAGCACCGCACCTGGCTCCCGATGAACTCCTCCATGATCGCCACGGAGCCGCTCCCCGAGGACATCTGGGCGGAGATCGGCTGGTCCGGCCGCGAGACCCTCGGCGACATGGCTCACGCCTACGTGTACGCCCAGCGCACCGCCGACGACCGGATCGCCATCGGCGGCCGCGGCGTCCCGTACCGCTACGGCTCGAAGACCGACAACGACGGGCGCACCCGGCCCGCCACGGTCGAGGCCCTGCGCGACGTCCTGGTCCGGTTCTTCCCCCGGCTCGCCGGGGCCCGCGTCGCCCACGCCTGGTCCGGCGTCCTCGGCGTCCCCCGCGACTGGTGCGCCACCGCCACCCTCGACCGCTCCACCGGCCTCGGATGGGCCGGCGGCTACGTCGGCTCCGGCGTCGCCACCGCCAACCTGGCCGCCCGCACTCTGCGCGATCTGATCCGGCAGGACTCCGGCCAGGCGGGCCCGACCGACCTCACCGCCCTGCCATGGGTCAACCACAAGGTCCGCAAATGGGAGCCCGAACCCTTCCGCTGGCTCGGCGTCCACACCCTGTACGCGGCCTACCGCAAGGCCGACCACCGCGAGGCCACCACCCACGCCCCCGCCACCGACCGCCTCGCTTCCCTCGCCGACAGGATCTCCGGCCGGCACTGACCGGACACGCGGGAAGGGCCCCGGCGTCTGGCGGATTCTCGGGGTCCTCGCAACACCTGATGGCTTACGTGGTCGTCAGTAGATCACGCAGACGCTCGGCTGGGGTTTTCCAGCCGAGCGTTTT